>JANLTJ010000081.1:0-11153 GCA_031362885.1 Betaproteobacteria bacterium | reverse complement strand
GGTTGAATCTGGTCTTCGTCGATCGTGGTCAAGATCGCGGAGGTCCTGATCTCCCGGTTGTTCACCATCTCTTTGATCTTCTGGCTCGGAAGAATGCCGGTGTAGTCGCCCAGGCGCGGCGCGGCGGCCGGGCCTGGATTGGCCGGCGCCCGGGGCCTTGTTCCCAAGTCATTCATTCGCGCCCCGCTCATTTGTCAGATCTCGAAGTTGCCGTACCAGCAACGCCCTGTGCCATGGGCGACAGCAATCCGGGAGGCGAACCGCGAGGGGTCCGCTCCCGAATTTATTGGTAATCGGCCTCTGGTAAGCGGGGCGGATGTTTTTCTCCAGATTGTTGACGCAGACAATCCGCTTCATTTGCCATCAAGGGAACCCCGGTCTTGGGAAGGGCAGCCAACCCGGGTGGATTGCAGGCCAATTGTACCCGCTGGACTTTCGCCCCCGCCAGAAGCTCCGGCTTTGGCCGCACAGGCACCGCATGGGCGCGGAAAGGGGCCGCGCAGCAGGCGGTCCTCCAGGTGCGATGACCGTCGAAAAAGCCCGTCCTCGCAGCCCGGCGCATCTTCGTGTAATGTGCTCGCTTTTTTCCCCTCGGATAACCCCCCCGAGGGGGGTCAACGGCATACCTACAAGGCGAAATCATGGCTCGGCAAGAAGATATCAAGGTCTATCGGAACATCGGCATCATTGCGCACATTGACGCGGGCAAGACCACGACCACGGAACGGGTGCTCTATTACACCGGCCGCAAGCATCAGATCATCGAGGTGCACGATACCAAGGACGGCAAGGCCAGCACCACGACGGACTATCTGGAACAGGAGCGCAAGCGCGGGATCACCATCCAATCCGCCGCCGTGTCCACCGAATGGAAGGGCTACCACATCAACGTAATTGACACTCCGGGCCACGTGGACTTCACCATCGAAGTAAACCGCAGTCTGCGGGTGCTCGACGGCGCCGTAGTGGTGTTCGACGGGGTGGCTGGCGTGGAGCCGCAGACCGAGACCAACTGGCGGCTGGCCAACCAGTACAACGTGCCGCGCATCTGCTACATCAACAAGATGGACCGCATGGGGGCGAGCTACGGCCACTGCGTGAAGGGCATCCGCGAGCGCCTGGGTGCCAACGCACTGCTGTTGCATGTGCCAATCGGCAGCCACGATCTGTTCGCCGGCATGGCCGACCTGGTCGCCAATGTGGCCTATATCTGGAGTTCCGACGACAAGGACAGCGTCTGGGAAGAAGTACCCCTGGATCAGCTTAAGAGCCGGTACACGTTCCCCAGTACCGCGGACAACGAGTGGATCGACCGCATTCCGGCGCTGCGCAAGGATATGCTCGAATCCGCGCTGGCGCTCGACGACGACGCGTTCATGAAACTGGTCGAGACCGGCGAATACGATCCGGCCATGCTGAAGTCCTGCATCCGCAAAGGCGCGGTCACCGGCCAGTTGGTGCCGGTGCTGTGCGGCTCATCGTTCAAGAACAAAGGCGTGCAGCAATTGCTCGATGCCGTGGTGGATTACCTGCCCTACCCCGGCGAGAACAGCGGCATTTCCTTGGTGAACGAGGACGGCAAGATCATCGGCGTGCAGGAAGTCAAGGACGACGCCCCGGCGCGCGCGCTGGCCTTCAAAGTGATCAACGACCAGTTCGGCACCCTGACTTTCGTGCGCGTGTACTCCGGCGTCATCAAGAAGGGCGATACTCTGCTCAACGTCACCCGCGACAAAAAGGAGCGCATTGGCCGCATCGTCGAAGTGCAGGCCAATGTCACCAAGGACATCGACGAAGCCCGTGCCGGGGACATCTGCGCCTTTGTGTCGATGAAGGACACCGAGACCGGAGATTCACTCTCCAGCCCCGCGCATCCGGCCTTGCTCGAACGTATGCGCTTTCCCGACCCGGTCATCAGCGTCGCGGTCGAACCGAAGACGCGCGGCGACATCGAGAAACTCTCCACCGCGCTGTACAAAATGGCAAAGGCCGATCCGTCATTGCGCCTGTCGGTGGATCAGGACACCGGGCAGACCCTGCTGCGCGGCATGGGTGAACTGCATCTGGAAGTGACCATCGACCGCATGCGCACCGAACTCGGGGTCGAAGCCAACATGGGCAAGCCGCGCGTGAGCTTCCGCGAAGCATTCGGCACCGCGATCGAACACATTTACACCCACAAAAAACAGTCCGGCGGATCCGGCCAGTACGCTGAAGTGAAGATGGTGTTTGAACCACTGCCTCCCGGCACGGGTATCGAATTTTCCGACGAAGTCACTGGCGGGCGCATCCCGCGCGAATTCATTCCGTCAGTCGAACATGCCATCCGCACCGAGTCCAAACGCGGCCAGGTGGCAGGCTACGAAGTTCTGGATTTCAAGGCGCGCCTGATCGACGGCAAGTACCACGATGTGGACAGCTCCGCGCTGGCGTTTGAAATCGCCGGCCGAAGCTGTTTTCGCGAAGCGCACAGGGCGAGCAAACCGAAGCTGCTCGAACCGATCATGCGTATCGAAGTCGTCACCGAAAGCGACTATCTGGGCGACGTGATTGGTGACGTAAACCGGCGTCGCGGCCAGGTTACCGACCAGGGACACAAGGGCGTGCAAGCCTTCGTTCAGGGCTTCGTCCCGCTGGTGGAAATGTTCGGCTACATTAATTTCCTGCGTTCTGCGACCAGCGGGCGCGGCACCTTCACCATGGAATTCGACCACTATGCCGATGTGCCGGCTGGAATGGTGGAAAAATTGATGGAGAAGGAGGCGAAGTAACCAGTCAGGGGCAGGGGCGCGGGCTACAAACTGCATTGTCATTCCGGCAGCTTGCGCCCGAGGGGGCAAACGTCGTGCTCCCTCCCCCATAATGATGCCGCTCGTCAGCCGCACTCTTTTCCGCGTACCCGTAGATCGAGTTCGTGATCGAGCAGGTGGGACAGTGTGTGCTCGAATGTGCCGGGAAGTAACTGGCGGGGCTAAGTTAACGGTGCGATAAGCGTGGTGCAATACGCCCCGCCGGACTTGCAGACCATACAGGCGGCAATCGATCGTTAATAGCGATGGCATCGAAATCACTGCGCGCATGAATAACGGCCCGACCGCGTGGTCACTGATTTTTGTCGCCTGGCTGATCGCCAGCGTCTCGACTCTTGGCGCGCTGTTCTTCGGCGAAGTCATGCAACTTCCGCCCTGCGTTCTATGCTGGTACCAGCGCATTTTCATGTTTCCGCTGACACTGATACTGCCGATCGGATTATTTCCGTTCGACGGAAAAGTGGTGCGCTACGCGCTGCCTTTGGCGGTGTTCGGCGGCCTGATTGCCCTGTTTCACCTGCTCCTGACGGCCGGGGTGATCCCCGAGGCAATCAAACCCTGTACTCAGGGAGTGCCGTGCTCGGAGACCGTCATTGAGTGGTTCGGCTTTGTCACCATTCCATTGCTGTCGTTCATGGCTTTTTTAATCATCATTTCTTTATTGGTTCTGGCCTATTTTAGGGGTTCGAAATGAAGCAAAAGACGTTGTTCATCGTTTCCGCCGCGGTCCTCCTGCTGGTATTCCTGATTGGCACTCTGGTTTACAAAAGCGAAAAGGTTGATGAATCCGCGCAGTTGGTCGAGCGCAATGCCGCGCATCTGATACGCATGCATTCCCCGGCGCTGGGCAAGAACGATGCGCCGGTGGTGATCGTTGAGTTTCTCGATCCCGCCTGCGAGACCTGCCGGGCGTTCTACCCGCTGGTCAAGCAAATCATGGCGGAAAACCCTGACAAAGTCCGTCTGGTACTGCGTTACGCGCCCTTTCATGACGGCGCAGATCAGGTGGTAGCGGTGCTGGTGGCGGCGGGCAAACAGGGCAAGTTCTGGCCGGCGCTGGAGGCACTCCTGCAAGCACAGGCTGACTGGGCGCCGCATCACACCGCGCAGGTGGACCTGGTCTGGAAACACCTCGAAGGAATCGACCTGAATCTTGCGCAAGTTCGAACCGACATGACAGCGCCAGAAATCGCCAAAGTCATTGCCCAGGATATCGAGGACGCGCGCGCGCTGAACGTCACCAGAACACCGGGGTTCTTCGTGAACGGAAAGCCGCTGGTGAATTTTGGTTACGAACCGCTCAAAGAAATGGTGGACGAAGCCCTGGCTTCCGCCGGGCGCTAAGGAGAAATCAACCAGGTGACTGCGTGGGAGCCGGTTTTCGAGGATCCCATCGGCCGGAAAGATGCGCGCAGTTCCACGTATCGGGAACCACAAATACAAAAGGCGTGACTCGCGTCACACCTTTTGCGTTTGCTTCGGCGCTCTGGCCGGGACAATCCTCAAACTTTCGGGTTCAAGGTGGTCGCCGCCCGTTCCGCATCAGGCACACCGTAACTGCATGGCGCGCACAACAGCGGTTGTGTTGGGTAACAACCGGATCGTCACAGTCTGGGCTTGAGAATCTACTCCGGTCCAGCGTGCGAAAGCGACATCAGTAAGCGCTCTTCGCCCGAGACAGTCAAGAACTTTTTGCAACTGTTGCAGAAATGAAAACTTCGATTCCTACCTGAGGAAACACGGAACAAGTGTCTCCCTTGCGTGAGCGGGGAACCAGATGATTCTTTTGAAAAACAAGCAGCCCCGTTTTCACGGGAATGACAAACGAGGACTTGTTCAGTGTTTCCCTAATGCTTTTTCTTAGCATCCGCCGGTGGCGGCGCGTCTTTCTTGTAGTCACCAATGATCCCCTTGGCAGGGCAGGCATTGAATATGGCGCACTTGCGGCAAGTCACCGCCAGCGCAATCGGGCACAAGGTCATGATTAATCTCCCGGAAAAATCGCGGTGGGCTTAACATTCCGCGGCCAGTACATGGTACTCCGATCCTGCAGGATGCTGCGTGAACGGCCACTTCTTACGTCTTCGACAAGGCCCGCAGATGCTCCGGGGTCGTAGCCGGAAAACCGAAGATCTCGAGGTAGGCCGGAATCTGCTCGAAGAGCATGTCCGATCACACATTAAAGCGGCAGCCGCGGGCCTGGACGGCTTTCAGGCACGGCGTCATTTCCTGCTTCATCACCACTTCGCCAACAAACGTCTCGGGTGCTATGCGCGAGACATCCATCGGCATCGGGTCATCGTCGTTTATGCCCAGCGGCGTGGCATTGACGACCAGGCTGGGGCCGGCGGGATCGTTGGAGCCGATGCCGATGTCGATATGCGGATAATGCACCTTCAGGCGCGCGCCAATCGGAAATCATGGCGCACGCTGCAAAACGCTACGGCGCTGCGGCTACCGTCCGGCGCCAGGCCTGGGGCGTGTTCGGTGAATTCGACGACCAGGGAATCCTTCACTCCGAATACCGCGTCCGAGTCCAGATATTGATCTCCTTTGACAAAAAGATGCGTAGTCACCGTTTCGCACTCGGGCGCGGAGACAATGGCGTGTACATGCGCGGGACGATAGGGATGCCGCCCCATGCTGCGCAGCATCCTGCCCACCGGACCGTCCGCAGGAATCGGATAGCTCACCGGCTTGACCGTGCGGAAACCATAGCGTCCGTCGGCGCCGGTAACAAACTTCCCTCGTGCATACGACTGCCCATCGCGCTGAACGTCGTAGCGCTGAACGTCGTATACGCCGTCGCCATCGGTCTGCCACACATCGATCGTGGCGCCCGCAATCGGTGTTCCGTTCACGTCGCTGATGATGCCCGATACATAGGCCGGCACGCCCTTCAGTGCCTTGGCGATGTCGCTCCACATGGGCAGTTGCGCGGCACCCGGCACATAGAAAGGGCCAAGCACCGTGGACTCGGTTGCGCCTCCGGGTTTGCGATGGTTGATGGCATCCACCAGCATGGAAACGCCCAGCGTGTCGGAGAGCAGGATGAATTCCTGGCGCCTGTCGTCGCATTTCTGGCCGGTGGCAGTGAGGAACCGGATACCGGCCAACCACTCGGCCTCGGTCGGCTCGGTCTCGCGCACAAAGGCGTGCAGGTGCCGGATGAGGCTGGTCATGACTTGCTTGAAGCGCGGGTCCTGGGCATTCGTCATCCTGGCCAGGACCGAATCGACAAGCTGGGTTTCGATGGCGTTTTGCATGCGGGCGTCCTTGCGTTGGTATTCGAACTTGCACTGTCGAGTATTCGCTGCCGGATGAATCCGCTGATAAATTCGCTGATAAATTTACGGCGGGGTAAAAACGCTAACCGGGGCGTATTCCTTCCCAGGCATTCTGCAAAAGCTGCCGGATTCCAGCCCGTTCGATCGGCCGCGGATTCCAGTACGGATCGATGACAGCCAGATCCGCGGCCCGGTCGAGGCCGGTTGCGGGCATGCCAATATCCTTGAGTGCCAGCGGCGCGCCGAGTTGCCACGCCAGATCGTAGAGTCCGCCCGCGGCATCCGGCACACCGAGCGCGTGCGCGATGCGCAGCATCGCCCCGGGTGCGGCGTCGCGGTTGTAGTGCGTTGCATGCGGCAGCACGATGGTGTGGGTTTGCGCGTGCGGCAGATTAAAACTGCCACCCAGTGTGTGGCAGAGCTTGTGATGCAGCGCCATACCCACGGCAGCAAGGCAAGTACCCGCCAGCCATGCGCCGTAGAGGGCCTCGGCACGCGCCTCGATACTTTTCGGTTCGCGCACCACCAGCGGCAGACTGTGCGCCAGCGCGCGTATGCTTTCTTCGGCCATCAGCGAGGTAATCGGATTGGACTCCTGCGCATAGAGCGCCTCGACAGCGTGCGCAATGGCATTCATGCCGCTCGGGCCGGCGATATTCGCCGGCAGCGAGAGCAGCAAGTTCGGATCGTAAATTACCGTCCTGGGCAGCATGCGCGGATCCCGCACGGTTTTCTTCATGCCGCCTTCGGTGAATCCCTGAATCGGCGTCATTTCCGAACCGGCGAAGGTGGTGGGTATGGCGAGTATGGGCAGCGCCGAAGTCAGCGCGATCGCCTTCCCCAGGCCGGTGGTGGAGCCCCCGCCGATGGCGACACAGCAATCCGCATTGAGGGATTTCGCCACTTCGCGTGCGGCTTGCGCTGTTTCGATGGGCACATGCATCACGGCTTTGTCATACACTCCCACCGCAAGCTCGCCCAGACGCCGCTGCACGTCTTCAGCCGATGCACGTTGCTCCGGCGTGCACAACACCAGCGCGCGCCGCGCGCCGAGACGTTCGATTTCCGCGCCCAGATCATCCAGCGCGCCAACGCGAAACACCACGCGCGCCGGCAGGCCGGTGTATACGAAGGCTCTCATGGCGGATTCAAGGCGGATACCACAACGCAATGTCTTGATCGTGATTGTTCCGGTGGATCATATTGCACCTCAATCTGACCGCAAGACGGGAATGTAACCCGTTTGGTAATTGGCTGCTCCAAGCAACAGCCGCGAGACCCTAGGCATCGCACAGTGAAGAGCACTTGGGCAAAGATGTCGGCGATCTCGTCCTTGAGTTCGCGCACAAACGTGGCGATGGTGGTGAAGTAGGGAATACCATCGCCAGACAAAACCATGAAAGTCACATTCTCCTGGCAGGCTGTCGAAATATCGCGGCTGCGGATCATTCCCCGGGAGTAGGCGAACAACACCACCTTGAGCAACACCGAGAGCGCATAGCCTGGGGCGCCGGATTCATGGTTCTTAAAACGCTCGTCCAGAACTCGCAGATCAAGCTCGTGATCGAGCAGGTGCGACAGGGCGTGGTCAAAGGTGCCGGGTAGCAACTGGACGGAAAGATCGATGTGCAGCATTTTCATGCCGGTGTCGATGGGTTTGTAGCTGGGCATCGCGCAATCCTTTCCACACAATCTCGATGGCCAGATATTGCAGGATGCCAATAACAGGAGCAAGATTTCGGGAGGGCTTTTCTACAGCCACGTTAGGCACTTCTCATTACGCGCCTTTCATTGCCACTGCCATGAGCAACGACACACCGGAAGCAGAAGACTGCAAATTGAGTTGGCCGCAGGACGGCGATTGCCTTTTTGTCGAGTCGGACTGGGCATACGACGCGCATGTTGTTCGTGACCCAGGGGAACGCTTCTACCGCATGCCCATGGGCTACAAGCGCGCGAGCGACATTCTCATCGATCAGGCAACTACTGACGTGCTCGATCGCGCCAATGTGATCTACGCTGCACTTTTTTGCTACAGACAATCGATCGAACTTTTCTTGAAGAAACTAATCGATACGTTCGGCAATGGCAAGGTGTACTCGCCGAAGAACACTCACGACCTCAGCCTTCTCTGGGAGAGATTCATGGGCATAGTCAATGAGCGCGGCCGAGAGGAAACGATTGGCCTGAGTGCTGCGCAGAGGCTTGTCGCTGAGATGCATGAGGCTGACCAAAAGTCAGACGGATTTCGATTTCCAACTAATCGCGGTGATGCGCCGTTTGCATTCGGCGATCGGGGTATCGATCTAGCAAACGTGCGCGAAGTCATGCAAGGTTTGGTGAACTTCTTCGAGGGTGTCTACTCGGACTTTTCGCACCAAGATGACATGGCATCCGATGCAATGGAGCATTGGGTCGGACGTGCCTAATCGGGTAAGGGTCAGCTTCAAACAGACCCTCCCCGCACCACCCGGCATGCGGGTCCGCACCGGGCGGTTCACAAGAGCGGAGCACCTGTGAAACGTAGACCTGCGCCTTCATCCACAGCGCACGAATCGCACCAGACCCTGCGTTGTGAGCCAATCGTTCGTCATCCCCGTCTGCGTGCGCAACGATCTCGACAGAGGCCAGTAACCCTTAGCAGCCGCCCTTGCGCCCACTCTGGCCGTTGACCCTCGATGACCCCTCTGTCATAGTTATTTCGTCCACCGAGAAACCTTCGCATCCCTGCGACGATGCCCCTACGCTTTTGCCATTTATCGACCCGCACCCTTTACCGCGCGCCTCGAACGGCCCGCTTCGTTGCAAATTCCAAAGCACCGCACCCTGATTCCAGCGGTTCAGTTCAACCGATTTTATCCGTCATGCTTTCGCATGACGGATAAAATCCTATTCGTTAGCTAGCAGGAATCATCATGTCCACTGATCAAGACCTACTTGCACTTACCCGTGAGATGGCCGGTTTGGAGACTCGATTTGTTGAGTCTGGTAATTCGAATCCTCACCTTCGCAGTCGAGATCAGGCCGAGTTCAAGCGGCTTGCGATTGAAGCCCGGTCCATTCTCGATGCAGAACTGGGTGCTTTGAATAATTTCTCAATGAGTCTAATCCACTCGACAAACAGTAGCGCCGGCGGAATTCTCGGAGGGCCGTCGTTATCCAATGTTCAAGAATGTCGAGCCCTCATCGAGGGTGCGGTGAATCATATTCGCAGACGCCCTGGTCTTTCGGTGGCGAACCCTCTCAAGTTAGCGTCGCACTACGTAGATGCAACGCGACTAGCGACTCTTCGAAGACTAGTTGGAAGAAAATGGGATGTATCTCGGCTGGTACGGCTGTGCGAAGAGCTAAATACGGCTCACGCAAATGGCTGCTTCATGGCAACAGCGATGATCTGCCGAAGCATCGTTGACCATGTGCCACCAATTTTCGACTGCAAGACGTTCAGTGAAGTTGAAAATAACTACGGTGGGGCAAAGTCGTTTCGAGGATCAATGTCTCACTTAAACCAATCCTTGCGCAATATCGCGGACGCCCATTTGCACGTTCAGATTCGGGCCAAGGAAACTGTCCCGACCGGAGCGCAGGTTGACTTCCGAGCTGATTTGGATGTGCTTCTAGCCGAAATAATTCGAATCCTTGCGTGAAGCCAGCTAACTCTAGGTGCTGCGGACGGGCCATCAGCACCGCACGAATGCAAATGCCGGTGCGGGCCCACCGCAGACCAAAACGTTAGACGTCATGAAACCCACGAATCCGCTCTCTCCGGATGGTCAGAGACTCGTACTGGATGTGACCAAACAAATCATCACATTGTCTGTTGTGGCGCTCGGCTTCTTGACATCAATGCTATTCACGACTTTCAAAGGAACACCGTACGTACCGTCCGCAATGACATCGCTATTCAGCTTCTTGCTCTCGGCTTCCGCAGGCGTTCTGACTCAGCTCGCAGTTGTTGGCGAAAGTATGAAGGGGAATCAAGTCCTTCCCATTAGCTACCCGCGCCTTCTTCTCTACATTACCTGGATTACTTTTGTCTGTGGGCTCGTGGCCTTCGTTGTTTTCACCTGGGCCAACGTGAAGGGAACTGCGTAGTCAATAGTTTTGCCTGACCTAAGAAGATCTAAGAGTTTTCAGAAATGCAATCAGCTATGGCAAGTCAGCACCATGACGCCTCTCAAGAAACACCCCCAAGTGATTGAATGACAATGTTGGCCTCAAACAGGTAGCAATGAGTTTCATACCGAGCTTTTCGGCACGCCGGGACAGTTGATGCAGCACCCGTGACAGTAGCGCTCCTCGTAATAGTCCTGGTTCTGGTCGGTGTATTCCTCACCCTTGGTCAGCATCGGGTAGATGAGGCGCGCGAGTTTATGAGCGGCGGCGGTCACGGCCTTGGGTTTGTCCACGCGCGAGCATAAGCGTCTGAAAAACGCGCCCGGCGCCGACTGGCTGCTGCGCAGTGCGGCTGCGGCCAGTCTCAAAGCCTGCGCTGCGCGGTTGGCCACGCGAAGCGTCTTGCCGCTCATGACTTTGCCTCCGGTGATCTTGGTGCCTGGGTGCGTATTCCGGACCATGGTGACCGTGGATTCCGGACGAACGTGACCGAAGTTTCCGTTTGATCGTGACCGATTTTGGCTTTGGCCCGGAATCACCAGTCACGCTCAGCGGAATACGCAGCTGAAGCAATCTACAACTGAACCATCTTTCGTTAACTGGCTCCCCCGGCGGGGCCAGTCGTGTGGCGCAATCCGCCATAGCCCTGCCAGGAACCCGCAACCAGCCAGCCGCAATCGACCGGAAGATTGATGCCGGTAATGGCCGCAGCGTCCGGGCCGGCAAGAAAGGCAACGGCACGCGCGATTTCGACGGGTTCGACCATGCGTCCCAACGCCGCGCTGCGTTCGAGTGCCGTCACATCCCGTTCGCCCTTGTCAATGGCGCCCTGCAGGGCAGGTGTGCGCGTGTAGCCGGGGGACACTGCATTCACCCGCACCTGGACCGGGCCCCACTCCGCGGCCATGCACTCGGTCATGGAAATGACCGCGGCCTTGGC
>JANLTJ010000078.1:0-41448 GCA_031362885.1 Betaproteobacteria bacterium | reverse complement strand
GTTTTTCGCGCACTTCGTCGTCGAAGTTCTCCAGCAGTTGTTGCCGCGTGCGCGTCATCGACTCGTTGATCTCGAAACTCAGTTCCAACTGGAGCTGGTCGAAGGCGGTCTGAATCTCTTGTGGCTTGCGGCAGCGCTGGTAGATGGCGGCGATGCGCTGCTCGAAATCCACGCCGGACTCGATGGCACCGAGAATTTCGTCGCTGGAGCCAAACACGCCTTCGAAGAGCTGGAACTTCTCGGCCAGGAGCTGGAATACGCGAAGGTCGGCTGCGTTGCTGCGGTTGAGGAAGTTCACCACCACCACGTCGTGTTGCTGGCCATAGCGGTGGCAGCGGCCGATGCGCTGCTCGATGCGCTGCGGGTTCCAGGGCAGATCGTAGTTCACCACCAGAGAGCAAAACTGGAGGTTGATACCCTCGGCGCCGGCTTCGGTCGCGATCATGATGCGACCCTGTTTGCGGAAGTAGTCCACGAGTGCAGTGCGCATGTCGGCAGTGCGCGAACCTGTCACACGATCCGTACCTTGGTGTTGCTCCAGCCAGGCGGCGTAGATCTGCCCGGAGCGCTCGTCGGTGTTGGAGCCGTTGAACAGCACGATGCCTTCGGCGAACGGGCTGTCGCCCAGCACGCGCAGCAAGTAGCTTTGCGTGCGGCGCGATTCGGTGAAGATGATGGCTTTTTGCACCCCTCCGAGTTCCGCCGCTTTGGCAAAGGCGACATCCAGCGCTTTCAGCAGCGCCTTGCCTTTGGCATTGTGCTCGATGGAGGTGGCAAGCCGGGCGAATTCATCGAGGTCGGCGATTTCCTGCTGCAGCGCCGCGCGGTCGGACTCCGAGAGCGGCGCGGCCGGTTCGTCGTCGGCCCACTCTTCGGCGGTTTCGTCGAGCGCTTCATAGTGTTGATCCAGTTCCTCTTTCAGCGAAGAGACCGGCTCTTGCTGGCGCAGCTTGGCTTTCAGGCGTGCGGAGATGGTATTGAGCGCGCCCGCGATGGCGAAGGTCGATGAGGCGAGGAGCTTGCGTAACACCAGGGTCATCAGCGAGCGCTGACTGGCCGGCAGCGCCTGCAAGTTGTCGCGTTGCAGATAATCGGAAACCAGGTGGTAGAGCCGGTCTTCGCTTTCCTCCGGCTTGAACTCCTGCACCAGCGGCCAGCGCCGGGTGTATTTGATATACGGCAGTACCTGACGACGCAGTGTGCGATGGCAGACGGGCTTCAACCGGGCCTTCAGCGCTTGGAATACCTGTTCCTGATTCAGATTGGCGAACTGCTCGCGAAAACTTTTCAAGTCGCCAAAGACGTGCTCATCGATGAAGCTCACCAGCCCGAAGAGTTCGAGCAGCGAGTTCTGCAGAGGGGTCGCCGTGAGCAACAACTTGTCTCTGCCGGCCAACGCCAGCTTCAGCGTGTTGGCGATGACGTTCTGCGGCTTATAGACGTTGCGCAGGCGATGCGCTTCGTCGATGACCACCAGGTCCCACGCCATGGCATGCACATCGCCCGCCTTGCTCTTGGCGAACTGGTAGGAGCAGATGACGACCTCGGCCGCTTCAAACGGGCGGAACCGGCCTTGCTTGGTGGCAGCGTTGTAGGACTTGGCTTCCAGGATGCGGCAGGGGAGAAAGAATTTCTCCGTGAGTTCCTGATACCACTGCGTGCGCAGGTTCGAGGGCACGATGACCAGTATGCGCCGCTTGCGCTCAGCCCACTTCTGCGACAGCACCAGACCGGCTTCGATGGTCTTGCCCAGACCGACCTCATCGGCCAGCAACGCCCCTTTGGAAAGCGGCGAGCGGAAGGCGAACAGCGCCGCATCGATCTGGTGCGGATTCAAGTCCACTTGCGCGCTGGCCACCGCGCCTGCAAGCCTCTCGGCGCTGTCGGGCGGGCAGCGGCGCGTCAACTGATGGGCGATGTACTGGGCGTGGTAGTCAGTCACCCGCACTAAGTTTTCCGAAGGTGGCTCGCCGTCTAATCTTTGCCGCACGCGCGGCAACCCGGAATTTTCTAGAACGGAATATCGTCCTCAATATCGTCAAAGCTGCCGGCCTTGCCGGCCGCCGGTTTTTTCGCTTGCGCGGCGCTGGGCGAGGGCTTGCTGGGCGCGGAAGAGGACTCGTCATCCGGCGCCGACATGCGTTCCGAGCCGCCCGATCGCGAACCCAGCATCTGCATACGGTCAGCCTTGATTTCGGTGGTGAAGCGTTCCTGACCTTCTTTGTCGGTCCACTTGCGCGTTTCCAGCCGGCCTTCGATGTAGACCTGCGATCCTTTTTTCAGGTATTCGCCGGCAATCTCCGCGAGTTTGCTGAACATCGACACCCGGTGCCACTCGGTTTTTTCCTGCTTCTCGCCAGCCTTGTCCTTCCAGGTTTCGGTGGTGGCGATGCTGATATTGGCGACCGCGTCCCCGCTGGGCAAATAGCGTACTTCCGGGTCTTTCCCGAGATTGCCGATCAGAATCACTTTGTTTATTGAAGCCATGGTTCAAGTCTCCCCCGCCAGTAGTTTGATGACATTTTGTTCGTCGAAGCCTTTGCTGTCTACCTTAAGATAGGCCACGCTCTCGCCGCTCAGGTTTACTTCACGCACCCCTGGCAGACCCGACAGGCCAAGCAGGAGTCCCGAAGTGGTCTTGGCATCCGATCGGGGCAGTTGGTAACGGCGCGTCTCCAGGCTGCGCGGTACCCGCATGCCCAGAGACAACAGCAGCCATGCCAAGGCCAGCAGGCCGCAGAAGCCAAAGACCGCCGGCGCCCCGTAGTGCTGGGACAACCACCCGCCGCTTGCCGCGCCAATGAAAGTGCCGATGAATTGCACCGCGCCATAAACGCCAATCGCGGTTCCTTTGGCGCTGTCTGGTGCGAGCCTGGAAATCATCGAAGGCAGCGTCGCTTCGAGCAGATTGAACGCAACAAAGAATACCAGCATCGCAAGCACCAGCGCAGACAGGTCCTCGCCGGAGAACATGAACACAGCGAGTGCCGCGATCAGTACACATACCGTGCCGATGAACACCGGTTTGTGCAGGCCTTTGCGTTCCGCGAGCATCATGGGCGGCACCATGAGCACGATCGCGCCCAGCATCACCGGCAGATACACACGCCAGTGAGCGGCCGATGGGATGTGGGCCTCCAGCGCAAACGGCAGCACGACAAAAAGCGCCATCAGAATTGCGTGCAAAGCAAAGATGCCATAGTTGAGCCGCATCAACTGGGGATCGAGCAATACCGATTTGAACGACGCCGGCGCGACCCGCGGCCTGGATGCCGGCACATGCGGCGGCTCGGGGACGACAAACCGCACAACAAGAATGGCCGCGATCGCAAGATACCCCGTCAGCGCAAAGATGCCCGGGACACCCATCATGCGATCGAGCACCGGTCCGGCCGCCATGGACAACGCAAAGGTGCCGCCAATGGTCATGCCGATGATGGCCATGGCTTTGGTGCGCTGCTCGTCTCGCGTGAGATCCGCCGCCAGCGCAATCACCGCCGCGGATATCGCTCCGGCACCCTGGACGATGCGTCCCAGGATCACCATGTTGATGTCTTGCGCCGCTGCTGCCATGAAACTGCCGAGTGCAAATATGACCAGGCCGAGATAGATGGTGCGCTTGCGCCCCCAGCGATCCGACAACCATCCGAAAGGTATTTGCAGGCAGGCCTGGGTGAGACCGTAGGCGCCGAGCGCTATTCCGACCATCGTATGACTGCTGCCTCCCGGCAATTTCGCGGCATAAAGCGCGAACACCGGCAGGATGATGAACATGCCCAGCATGCGCAGGCCGAAGATACCGGCGAGACCGAAGCTCGCGCGCAACTCCAGGGGTGTCATGCGATCTGATGTGGACATTCGGGAGCGCAACCGGAAAGCTGGTTGGGAATTGCCTATGAAGTCCAGTATATTAACAGGTTGACCTGACACTCCACCCAGCGTATGGAATTCAGCCAGAATGATCTGATTCGTGTACGCGGCGCGCGCACTCACAATCTGAAAAACATCAACATTGATCTGCCGCGCAACCGGCTGATTGTGATTACCGGACTCTCGGGATCCGGCAAATCCTCACTTGCCTTCGATACGCTCTATGCGGAAGGCCAGCGGCGTTACGTTGAATCCCTGTCCACCTACGCGCGGCAATTCCTGCAGTTGATGGAAAAACCAGATGTCGATCTGATCGAAGGATTATCGCCGGCGATTTCGATCGAGCAAAAGTCCACCAACCACAATCCGCGTTCGACCGTCGGCACCGTCACCGAAATTCACGATTACCTGCGCCTGCTGTACGCCCGTGCCGGCACCCCGCAGTGTCCGGATCACGGGCTTGATCTCTCGGCGCAAACCGTGTCGCAGATGGTTGATCATGTGCTCGCACTTCCCCAGGACACGCGCCTGATGATCCTGGCGCCGCTGGTGGTCGAGCGCAAGGGCGAGAACCTGGAATTGTTCGAGGATTTGCGCGCGAAAGGCTTCGTGCGTGTGCGCGTGAACGGCGAGGTCTACGACCTCGACGCAGTTCCAAAACTCACCAAGACCAGAAAACACACGATCGAGATCGTCGTAGACCGGGTGAAAGTTCGCCCGGATATCAACCAAAGTCTGGATCTCAAGCAACGGCTCGCGGAATCGTTTGAGACGGCCTTGCGTCACGCCGACGGACGCACGCTGGCGGTGGAAATGGATGGCGGCAAGGAGCATCTTTTCTCCGCACGCTTTGCCTGCCCGGTTTGCAGCTATTGCCTGCCGGAACTGGAGCCGCGCCTGTTTTCATTCAACAACCCGATGGGTGCCTGCCCGCATTGCGACGGTCTGGGTGAGGTCACGTTCTTCGATCCCAGGCGCGTGGTGGCATTCCCGCAGATGTCGCTGGCGGCCGGTGCCGTACGGGGTTGGGATCAGCGCAACCAGTTCTACTTCCAGATGATTAGCAGCCTCGCGCTTCACTACGGCTTCGATGTCGATGCGCCCTTCGAGCAACTACCGGAAACGGTGCGCAATCTGATCCTGAACGGCACCGGTACCGAGAAAGTGCGTTTTCTGTATGTCGGCGAGCGCGGCAACAAATTTCACCGCGAGCATCCGTTCGAAGGCATCCTGCCCAATCTGGAGCGGCGTTATCGTGAAACCGATTCGGCGGCGGTGCGCGAAGAGTTGGCGAAGTATCGCGCCAGCCATGTCTGCCCTGAGTGCAAGGGCACGCGTCTGCGGCGCGAAGCGCGCAATGTATTTGTCGCGGGCAAGGCTATTTTCGAGGTCAGCGGCCTGCCGCTGAAACTGGCATTGCCATTTTTCCGCGAAATGAAACTGACCGGAGCCAAACTCACCATCGCGGAGAAAATCGTGCAGGAAATCGCCAAGCGCCTGCAGTTTCTGGTCAACGTGGGCCTGGATTACCTGGCCCTGGATCGCGCCGCTGATACCTTGTCAGGCGGCGAATCGCAGCGCATCCGGCTCGCTTCACAGATCGGATCAGGGCTGACCGGGGTCATGTACGTACTGGACGAACCTTCCATCGGCCTGCATCAGCGCGACAACGACCGGCTGCTGCAAACACTGAAAGAATTGCGCGATCTTGGCAATTCGGTGATCGTGGTGGAGCACGACGCGGACGCAATCCGTAGCGCCGATTTCGTCGTCGACATGGGCCCGGGGGCCGGTGTGCATGGCGGGCATATCGTTGCTGAAGGAACGCCAGAGCAGATTGCCGCCAACTCCAGGTCCCTCACCGGACAATATCTATCGGGTCGTCGCAACATCGCGATACCGGCGTTGCGGCATATGCCGCAGCAGAATCAGATGCTGCGCCTGCTGGGCGCACGCGGCAACAATCTGAAACAGGTCGATCTCACGCTCCCGGTCGGGCTGTTTGTGTGCATCACCGGCGTTTCAGGTTCCGGAAAATCCACACAGATCAACGACACCCTCTACCCCGTCGTGGCCAAGCACCTTTACGCAAGCACGGCCGAACCGGCACCGTACGACAATGTGCAGGGACTGGATTTTTTTGACAAAGTAGTCAGTGTTGACCAGAGCCCCATCGGACGCACGCCACGCTCCAATCCCGCCACCTATACCGGTCTGTTCGCGCCGATTCGCGAATTGTTTTCCGGTGTGCCTTTGGCGCGCGAACGCGGCTATGGCGCGGGACGTTTCTCTTTCAACGTCAAAGGCGGACGCTGCGAAGCCTGTCAGGGCGACGGCGTCACCAAGGTGGAAATGCACTTCCTGCCCGACATCTACGTGCCCTGCGATGTCTGCCATGGCAAACGCTACAACCGCGAAACCCTCGAAATTCAGTACAAGGGGCGTACCATCCACGAAGCGCTGGACATGACCGTGGAGCAGGCGCATATCTTTTTCAATGCGATTCCCGCCATCGCGCGCAAGCTCGATACGTTGCTCGACGTAGGACTGGGCTACATCCGCTTGGGGCAAAGCGCGACCACGCTCTCGGGCGGTGAGGCGCAGCGCGTCAAACTCGCGCTGGAGCTGTCCAAACGCGACACCGGACGCACGCTCTACATCCTCGACGAACCAACCACGGGGTTGCATTTTCACGATATCGAGATGCTGCTCACGGTTCTGCATCGCCTGCGTGATCACGGAAATACCGTGGTGGTTATCGAGCACAATCTCGATGTGATCAAGACTGCGGACTGGATCATCGACTTGGGCCCCGAGGGTGGCGATGGCGGCGGGCAAATAGTCGCCGAAGGTACTCCGGACCAGGTTGCTGCGCACGCGCACAACCATACCAGCCACTATTTGAAATCGGTGTTCTTGCCGGCCAATTCGATCGCGCAAGCCTGAGCAGCCCAGCGTCCAGCTTAAGTCGGCACGGCTTGCGCCGTTATTGAACCCAGACCATCCTGGGCTTCGAAATGGAAAGCCTTGCGCCTGGGGCTTCACCCCGGGGAACCGCCGCATCGGTTGGCGCGCTGACCGGCGTCTTGCTCTTGCACGATATCCATATCGCTTCAGACCGGGCTTACCGCAATCAGGGGTAGCAAAAATGAACTTTCGTTTCAGCGACTACTCGATTTCGCAGAAGGTTACGGCGGTGTTTACGCTTACGGCCGGCACCGGACTGCTGCTCGCCTACCTGATGGTGCAGACGATGTCCCTGGCTACACGCATAAGTGAAAAGCTGTCCAACACGGTTGGGCTGGCTGACGTGGTGGCACGGGATGCCGCTTCGGCGCTGGTGGCCGGAGAAACGGCCAGAGCACTGGACTCGCTGCAGGCGCTGCAAGCGTGGCGCGAAGTAACCGAGGCAAAGCTGTTCGATGCCAGAGGCGGGGAGTTCACCGTCTACCAACGCACCCATGGGAATAGCAGCGCACCGACGCGCTGGAATCCGCAAGCCGATGGCGCGGGCGTACTCAGCGTAATTTTCGCGAATGCAACTCAGATCGTGCGACCCGTGCTGGTCGAGGGCGAACGCGTTGGCGAGATCAGCCTGGTGGTGGAACTCGACACCCTTCGGGACAATGTTCTGCGGGAAACGCTAACCGCGGCTGGCGTCTCGCTACTGGTTTTTCTGATCGCGTTGCTGGCGTCGCGCAAGTTGAGCGCGCATATCATGCGGCCGATTTTTGATCTGGTCGAGGCCTCGCGCCTGGTGTCGCTCGAGAAGAACTACGCCCTGCGTATCAAGCGCCGCGCAAACGACGAACTCGGACGACTGACCGACGCGTTTAACCATATGCTCGTTGAAGTGGAGCAGCGCGATGGGGAACTGCTCGCGTATCGCGACAGTCTCGAGGAAAAAGTGCGCTTTCGTACCGAGGAGCTCAACCGCCAGACCGAGAAACTCACTTTTGCCGAGCACCGCCTGAAGCTGGCGCTCGACGGCTCTCAGCTTGCGTTGTGGGACTGGGATATCCAGGCCGGTGTGGTCTACCTGAGCGAGCACTGGTCACTCATGCTCGGAGGAGTGGCGCGCGAAGAAACTGTTCCTTTTGGCACGCTCGAAGGCGTCACGCATCCGGACGACAAGGCGCGCGTAAGCGAACTTATCCGTTCAGCGCTCGGCGGATCCGCAAACCAGGTATACCGTGCCGAGCATCGCGTACGCACGCACTCGGGCGAATGGAAATGGGTAAACAGCCGCGGCAAGGTGGTCGAACGCGACGCAAGCGGTCGGGCCCTGCGCATGACCGGTACCAACGCCGACATCTCGGTGCGCAAGCAGGCCGAAGCAGAGCTGCTGCGTGCCATGCAGGTCGCCGAATCCGCCAATATCGCCAAGTCCCAGTTCCTCGCCAACATGAGCCACGAAATCCGCACGCCGATGAACGGTGTTCTCGGCATGACGGAATTGCTGCTCGACAGCGGCCTGAACGATCACCAGCACAGACTCGCCAAGACCGTCGAGCGCTCTGCGGAGCATCTGCTGGAGATCATCAACGAGATACTCGATTTCTCCAAGATCGAAGCCGGCAAGGTCGATCTCGAACATGTGGCCTTCAATGTGCTGGAGGTACTGGAGGATGTGATCCAGATGTTCGGCGAAAAGGCGCAGACCAAGGGCGTGGAGATCGCTTGTTCGATGGACCCGAATGTACCGCAACGTCTACTTGGTGACCCGGTGCGTATGCGGCAAATCTTGGCCAACCTCGTTAACAATGCCATCAAATTTACGGAAGCGGGCGAAGTCATTGTCAGTGTCACAGCGGCGGAAAACTCCGGGGAATCCACGCTGCTTACCTTCGCGGTCAGGGATACGGGCATTGGCATACCGGCTGAAGCACAGGGCAAAATCTTCGAGGCGTTCTCACAGGCAGACGGCAGTACGACCAGGAAATACGGTGGAACTGGCCTTGGTCTTTCCATCGTTCGCCAACTTGTCGAACTCATGGGCGGGGAAGTCCGTGTCGATAGCACGCCGGGCGAGGGTTCGACATTTTCTTTCACGGCCCAGTGGGATGTCGCGCCCGCTGATGCGGCAACGCTGGCTCGCCAATCGCTTGCGGGCATGCGCGTGCTGATCGTCGACGACAATGCCACCAACCGCGAAATCCTGGAACACCAGTGCCGCAACGCAGGGGTCGAAACCGAATCCACCGCCGACGGGCCTTGCGCACTGCGGCGCCTGCAAGTACCGGGCAGCAATTTCAATGCCGTCATTCTGGACATGCAGATGCCTGGCATGGACGGTTTAAGTGTGGCGCGGGAGATCCGAAGTCGTTTTGGTGCCGGCGGTCCCCGGCTCATTGTGCTGAGCTCGGTGGGTACACTTGCGGACCCAGCCACCATTCGTGATCTGGGCATCACTACCTGGCTGCGAAAGCCGGTGCGCGTGGCGGATCTGCTGCGATGCCTTGCGGAAGTATCGGGAGCGTCGATCCAGACCCTGACAAACGCCTCAATACAGCCTTCACGACATCGGTTGCATGCACGCGTGCTTCTGGTGGAGGACAATCCGGTGAATCAACTGATCGCCGGAGAAATGCTCTCCGGATTGGCATGCCAGGTGACGGTGGCCAACAATGGTCTTGAGGCGCTCGAGGCACTCAAGCGAAGTCAGTTCGACGTGGTCTTGATGGACTGCCAGATGCCGGAGCTCGATGGCTACGAAACCACGCGCGAGTTGCGCCGCATGGAAGCGGGTGGCAACACGCACCTTACGGTGATCGCGCTCACGGCCAATGCGCTGGATGGCGATCGGGAACGTTGCTTGGCCGCGGGAATGGATGACTATCTGCCCAAACCCTTCAAGCGCGACCAGCTGTTCAGCGTACTGGCTCGTCACCTCAGTCGCGACGAAGCTAAAGGCGAGCCACCCGAGAGTGCCTCGCATGGTTTATCCTCGCCCGATTTGTCCTCGCCTGATTTAGCCTTACGGAGGGCCGCGCAGATGGACGACGCGGCCACTGCGGTCATTGACGAGCAGGCGCTGGCAAACATCCGGGCCATCGCCCCGGGCGGCATGCTGCTGCAAAAGGTGCTGCGCGCGTATCTCGATAGCGCCCCTCGATTGGTGGAAGATTTTGCAGCCAATCTCAGCTCCGGCGAAACCAGGAAACTGCACCTCGCGGTGCATACCCTCAAATCCAGCAGTGCGAATGTCGGAGCGATGAAACTCTCCGCGTTGTGCAAGGAGATGGAGGCCAATGTACGCAGTGGAGAACTCGAATCGATATCCAGCAAGGCCGGGTTGCTGAAACAGGAACACGAAGCCGTCATGCGCGCTTTGCTCCGGCATATCGAGAAAGAGGCGGCGTGAGCGCTTACCGGTTCCGCTATCGAGCACATCCCGCCAGCTTCGAAAGTCAGACGGGGCGATTCTGGTGACGTTGTGCCGGCCGCCGCGATCATCGGCATGGCCCACATTCTAAATCTGAGTGCTGTTGCGAAGGTGGTGGCGTTGCAGTCCCGATTCGAGCTTCTGAGGGAACGAGGATGCAATGTCATTCAGGGCTATCGGGTCGGCCGGCCTGTGCCGCCGGGAGTCATTCCCGGATTCGCCCTCGGACGTTTTCACCTGTCCGCAGCACGCGCCTGGCACAGCGTGAAAGCAAAGGCGCACGCCGCTCGGGCGGGGGTCTGGAACCGATTTACCAAAGCAAAGAAGCCGGGATGACCCGGCTTCTTTGTTCGTCGTGGCAATTCGCCGCGCCGTGATTTAGCACAGGCTTTGCGCCTGCTTCCAATTATTCGGCTGTCGCTTATTTCGCCGTCGCCTTGGTTTCTTCGGCAACTTCCGGCCGATCCATCAATTCCACAATAGCCATTGGTGCGTTGTCGCCCTGCCGGAATCCGTATTTCAGAATTCTCAGATATCCGCCGGCACGCTTGGCATAGCGCGGTCCCAGCTCATTAAAAAGTTTCATCACGATCTCGCGGTCGCGCAGACGCGAAAACGCCAGGCGGCGGTTGGCAAGCGAAGGCTTCTTGCCCAGTGTAATGATCGGTTCGGCCACGCGGCGCAACTCCTTCGCCTTTGGCAGCGTGGTCTTGATGACCTCGTGCCGCAGCAGCGAGTTCGTCATATTTCTCAGCATGGCCAACCGGTGGCTGCTGGTGACATTTAGTTTTCTAAGTCCAAGACCGTGACGCATTTTCTTTCCCCTTTAAACCTTTTCGAGACCGACCGGAGGCCAGTTCTCGAGCTTCATGCCGAGCATCAGGCCGCGCGAAGCCAACACTTCCTTGATCTCATTGAGCGACTTGCGGCCCAGATTCGGCGTCTTCAGCAACTCCGTTTCGCTGCGCTGAATCAGATCGCCGATGTAATAAATGTTCTCCGCCTTCAGGCAGTTTGCCGAGCGCACCGTGAGTTCGAGATCGTCCACCGGACGCAGCAGAATCGGATCGACCTGCGGAGCCTTCGGTTGTTCGATGGGCGCCGGCGTGCCCCTGAGGTCCGCAAACAGCGACAACTGATCGACCAGAATGCGCGCCGCGTAACGGATCGCTTCCTCCGGCTCCACCACGCCGTTGGTCTCGATATCCATAATCAGCTTGTCCAGATCAGTGCGCTGTTCCACCCGTGCCGATTCAACGGCATAGCTGACCCGCTTTACCGGACTGAAAGAGGCGTCCAGCATGATGTTGCCAATGGTGCGGCCTTCCTTGGCCAGCGCGCGAGTCGTGGCCGGCACATAGCCGCGGCCACCTTCGATCTTGATCTGCATGTCGAGCTTGCCGCCCGGTGCGAGGTGAGCAATGACGTGCTCGGGATTGATGATTTCCACATCATGCGATACTTCGATATCGCCCGCGGTGATCAGGCTCACACCCTGCTTCTTCAGATTGAGCACGACTTCGTCTCTATTATGCAGTTTCAGCACGACGCCCTTGAGGTTGAGCAGGATGTCGACGACATCCTCCTGCACCCCTTCAATGGTGGAGTATTCGTGCAGAACGCCATTGATATTCACTTCGGTCGGCGCAAATCCCGGCATCGACGAGAGCAGCACGCGGCGCAAGGCATTGCCGAGGGTGTGGCCATAGCCACGCTCGAACGGTTCCATCGTGATCTTTGCATGAAAAGCGGAGATGGTTTGAACATCAATGATTCGCGGCTTCAGAAAGCTGCTTTGCATAAACGGGACCCTCTAGATTATGTTCGGGACGCTACGTCGTAAAAAAAACATGCGACCCTGCGGGCCTTGAAGCAGACCGCGCCGGGCCGCAGTACCGTATCGATTACTTCGAGTAAAGCTCCACCACCAGCGATTCATTGATTGTCGAGGACAATTCGGAGCGTTGCGGTTTGGCCTTGAACGTGCCCTTGAGCGCGTTGACATCCACTTCGAGCCACTCCGGAAACCCGCGGCCGGCCGCCGCCGCAGCGGCGCCCTTGATGCGCAACTGGTTCTTCGCGCCTTCGGCAACTTCAATGACGTCGCCCTGACGCACCTGATAGGACGGAATATTGACCCGCTTGCCATTGACCAGAATGCCGTTGTGGCGCACAACTTGGCGTGCCTCGGTACGCGAGGAGCCAAAACCCATGCGATACGCAACGGTTTCCAGGCGGCTCTCCAGCATTTGCAGGAGCGCTTCACCGGTCACGCCCTTGGCTCGCGCGGCAAGCTTGTAGGTATTGCGGAACTGGCGCTCCAGCATTCCGTAAATGCGGCGCACTTTCTGCTTTTCTCTCAGCTGCTTGCCGTAATCGGAGCGGCGAATATTCTTTTGGCCATGCTGACCTGGCGCGTACGCCCGGCGCTCGATGGAACATTTGTCGCTGAAACACTTCTCGCCTTTGAGAAAAAGTTTCTCGCCTTCACGGCGGCATTGGCGGCACTTCGGGTCTAGATTCCTTGCCACGGCTTATCTCCTCTGGATCAGATACGGCGCTTCTTGGGGGGGCGGCATCCGTTGTGCGGAACCGGCGTGACATCGGAGATGCTGTTGATCTTGAACCCGACCGAGTTCAATGCTCGAACCGCCGACTCGCGTCCGGGGCCGGGGCCCTTGATGCGCACTTCCAGATTCTTGACGCCACATTCCTGCGCGGCGCGGCCTGCCTGTTCCGCCGCGATCTGAGCCGCGAACGGAGTGGACTTGCGCGAGCCTTTGAAGCCCGCCGCACCGGATGTCGCCCAGGACAAAGCGTTGCCCTGACGGTCGGTAATGGTGATGATGGTGTTGTTGAAAGACGCGTGAATGTGGGCAATGCCCTCGGCCACGTTTTTCTTGACCTTCTTGCGCACCCGTGCTGCCGGGGAAGCTGCCTTTGCCATGTCGATAAATCCCTTCGGTTGATTCGTTTACTTCGCCGATGGCGCCGGCTTGGCTCCGCCGCTGCGCTGAATGGCCTTGCGCGGACCCTTTCGGGTGCGAGCGTTGGTACGCGTGCGCTGACCGCGCGCCGGCAGTCCGCGGCGATGGCGCGTGCCGCGATAGCAGCCCAGGTCCATCAAACGCTTGATGCTCATGGTCACTTCTCGCCGCAAGTCGCCCTCAACGGTGAACTTTGCGACTTGTTCGCGCAATTTCTCCATGTCGTTGTCGGACAGATCCTTCATTTTGGTCGAGCCGCTGATGCCGGCTGCGGCGCAGATGGCGCGCGATCGTGCGCGACCGATTCCATAAATGGAGGTCAGTGCGATTACAGCGTGCTGATGGTTCGGAATGTTTACACCGGCGATACGGGCCATGGTCGTCTTGCGTCCTGTAGATAAAGTTAGGTAACCGCCCGGTCAACCCTGGCGTTGCTTGTGACGTGGATCCGTGCAAATGACCCTCACGACGCGGCTGCGCCGGACGATTTTGCAATTGCGGCACATCTTTTTGACCGATGCCTGTACTCTCATTTCCTTCTCCCGTAACCCTCGCTTGGGCGAGTCTTCATTCAAATTTGCCCGGCATGAAGTGCCTGCCCGGCTCAAATTTACTTTGCACGGAATACGATCCGCGCACGTGTCAAATCATAAGGCGTCAAATCCACCGTCACCTTGTCGCCTGGCAAAATCCGGATGTAGTGCATCCGCATTTTTCCGGAAATGTGTCCCAAAACCACATGGCCGTTCTCCAGCTTGACGCGAAAAGTTGCGTTGGGCAGGGTTTCCAGAATCTCTCCCTGCATCTGGATGGTTTCTTCCTTGGCCATGCTCCTCCGCTAACGGGTCGGAAACATCCCACCCTTGAAATTTGCTTTCTTGAGCAGGCTCTCGTACTGATGCGACATTACATAAGCTTGTACCTGAGCCATGAAATCCATCGTGACAACCACGATAATCAGCAAGCTGGTGCCGCCAAAATAAAACGGCACATTCCAGTACACAATCAGAAATTCGGGCAACAGGCACACCAATGTCACATAGATGGCGCCCGCCAAAGTCAATCGCAACGTAATTTTTTCGATGTACTTGGCGGTCTGTTCGCCGGGTCGTATGCCCGGCACGAACGCTCCGCCCTTCTTCAGGTTTTCCGCCGTCTCCTTGGGATTAAACACCAGGGTCGTATAAAAGAAACAGAAGAACACGATTGCGGTGGCATACAGGAGAACGTAGATCGGCTGTCCGGGGGACAGCGTCCCGCTGATGTTCTGCAACCACTCCATGCCTTCGCCGCTGCCGAACCAGCCGGCCAGTGTCGCCGGAAACAAAATAATGCTTGAGGCGAAAATGGGCGGGATCACACCCGACATGTTCAGCTTCAAGGGCAGGTGCGAACTCTGTCCGCCATAGACCTTGCGTCCGACCTGTCGCTTTGCGTAATTGACCAGAATCTTGCGTTGACCGCGCTCCACGAACACCACGAAAGCAGTCACCAGTACCGCGCCGACCAGAAGCAGCAAAACCAGCGGGATCGAAAACGCACCGGTACGCGCCAACTCCAGGGTACCTGCGACAGCCATCGGAAAGCCCGCGGCAATGCCGGCAAAAATAATCAGTGAAATACCATTGCCAATGCCGCGCTCGGTAATCTGTTCGCCCAGCCACATCAGGAACATGGTCCCGGTAACCAGGGTTACCACGGTCGTAAACCGAAACGCGAGTCCCGGATCGACGACCAGACCGCGTTGCGATTCCAGCGCTACCGCTATGCCCAAGCCCTGGAAGGTCGCGAGCACCAGGGTCCCGTAACGGGTGTACTGCGTTATCTTGCGACGACCCGCCTCGCCTTCTTTCTTGAGGGCCTCCAGCGTCGGAGACACCACGGTCATCAACTGCATGATGATCGAGGCTGAGATGTACGGCATGATTCCGAGGGCAAAAATGGTAAATCTGGACAACGCGCCCCCGGAGAACATATTGAACATGTCCAGAATGCCGCCTTTTTGCGACTTGAACAGTTCCGCGAGCTGCACCGGATCGATGCCCGGCACGGGAACGTGGGCGCCAATACGATAGACGATCAGGGCGCCAAGCAAGAACAACAGCCGGCGCTTCAAATCGCCGAACTTGCCGCCCATCAGTGCGTTCTCCGCCAAACGTTAGCCTTCCACGCTGCCGCCGGCTTTTTCAATCGCCGCGCGCGCGCCCTTCGTTGCAAGCAATCCACGCAATATGATCTTGCGCTTGATTTCGCCGTTCAAGATGACCTTGGCCGCCAATGCCGCATGTGGCACCGCGCCAGCCTGTTTCAAAACCAGAATATCGATTTCGCTGACCGACAATTTTTCGAGCGTGGACAGTCTTACTTCGACCGTATCGCCCTTGGTCAGGGAGACAAAACCGCGCTTGGGCAGGCGCCGGTGCATCGGCATCTGGCCGCCCTCGAAGCCGACTTTGTGGAAGCCACCGGATCGCGACGACTGACCCTTATGGCCACGGCCCGCGGTCTTGCCCGACCCGCTGCCGATACCGCGGCCGACGCGCTTCTTTGCGTGCTTCGAGCCTGCCGCCGGTTTGATTTGATTTAGTCGCATATCAGGCCTCGAACTTAACCAGATAGTTCACTTTGTTGATCATGCCACGCACAGCCGGGGTGTCTTCGAGCACGACCGTATGGTTGATGCGCCGCAGACCCAATCCACGCACGGTCGCGCGATGGCTTTCGCGGGTGCCGATCACACCCTTCACCAGCGTGACCTTGAGGGTTTTACCCGATTTTGTTGCCGCTTCTTTTTGCTTGGCCATGATGTTTACGTTTCCGGTCAACCCAGGATGTCTTCCACGGTCTTGCCGCGCTTGGCCGCGATCTCGGAAGGCGTGTTCATGCCCTGCAAGCCGTTGATCGTCGCGCGAACCACGTTGTAAGGATTGGTGGAACCGAGGCATTTGGCCAGAACATTGGTCACACCCATGACTTCGAAAATGGCGCGCATCGGCCCCCCGGCGATGATCCCGGTACCTTCGGATGCCGGTTGCATCAGCACTTTGGCGGCACCGTGCTCGCCGACCACGGCGTGCTGCAGCGTCCCGCCCTTGAGGCTGATTTTCACCATCTTGCGGCGCGCCTCGTCCATTGCTTTCTGTACCGCCACCGGGACTTCCTTGGCCTTGCCCTTGCCCATTCCGATGCCACCATCTCCATCGCCGACCACGGTAAGGGCGGCGAAGCCGAGTATGCGGCCTCCCTTCACAACCTTGGTGACACGGTTGATCGATACCATCTTCTCGCGCAGACCGTCACTGCGCTCTTCATTCTGCTGCTGCATCCTGGCCATGTTCTATATACCCTTCAGAATTTCAGTCCGGCTGCGCGCGCCGCTTCCGCGAGGGCTTTCACCCGGCCGTGGTATTTGAAGCCCGCTCGATCGAAAGCGACCTGTTCCACCCCCTGTGCCTTGGCTTTTTCCGCAATGCGCTTGCCAACGGCCGCGGCGGCTTTGACGTTGCGGCCATTGCCCACTTCTTTGCGTATGTCGGCCTCAAGCGTGGAAGCAGATGCGAGCACCCGCGACGCAGGATCGATCACTTGCGCGTAGATATTGTCATTGGAGCGATACACAGCCAGCCTCACCGCCTTCAACTCCGCGATCTTGGCGCGGGTTTGGCGGGCGCGGCGCATGCGCGATTGTTTCTTGTCAATCATGGTGATCGGCTCCGTTACTTTTTCTTGGTTTCCTTCAGCGCCACGCGCTCGTCGGAATAACGCACACCCTTGCCTTTGTAGGGCTCCGGGGGGCGATAACCGCGAACTTCCGCAGCGACCTGACCAACGACCTGCTTGTCGATGCCTTTGATCAGGATTTCAGTCTGGGCCGGTGTTTCAACCTTGATACCTTTGGGCATCTGATGAACCACCGGGTGCGAAAATCCCAAGGTCAGGTTGAGTTTGTCGCCCTGGGCCTGCGCGCGATACCCAACGCCGACCAACTGCAATTTCTTTTCAAATCCCTTGGTTACGCCCTGAACCATGTTGGCCACGATCGAGCGCAAAGTGCCGGACATGGCATTGGTCTGAATCGTTTCGTCGAGCGCCTTGAATAAAATATTGTCCCCATCGCGCTTGACTTCCACGGTCGCGGACAGGCGCTGTGAAAGCGTGCCCAGCGGCCCCTTGACCGAAATCTGGCCCGAGGCCATCGTCACGTCCACACCCTTGGGGACATTGACCGGAAAATTGCCTATGCGAGACATCTTGATTTGCTCCTAAGCCGCTTTACGCAACAATGCACAACACTTCGCCGCCCACACCGGTCTGGCGGGCCTTGCGGTCGGTCATGACGCCGCGGGAAGTTGACACGATCGCCACACCCAACCCATTCATGACTTCGGGAATATCGCTCGCCGGCTTGTAGATGCGCAGACCTGGACGGCTCACCCGTTCGATGCGCTCGATCACCGGGCGGCCCGCGTAATACTTCAATCCGATTTCGAGGAATTTCTTGGCGCCGTCGTCGCGCACCGCAAAGTCTTCGATGTAGCCTTCGTCCTTGAGGACTTTGACGATCGAAACTTTGAGTTTGCTCGTGGGCATAACAACCGAGGTCTTTTCCGCTGTTTGCGCGTTACGAATGCGCGTCAACATGTCGGCAATGGGATCGCTCATGCTCATGCAGTATCTCCTGCTACCAGCTTGCTTTGGTTACGCCGGGAATCTCGCCACGCATGGCGATTTCACGAAGTTTGTTGCGCCCGAGGCCGAACTTGCGGTACACGCCGCGAGGACGGCCGGTCAGCGCGCAGCGATTGCGCAACCGCACCGGGCTGGAATTGCGCGGCAGCTTGGCGAGTTTTTCGCGCGCCTGCGTGCGGTCTTCGTCGGACGCCTTGCTGTTGTTGATGATCGCAAACAACTCGGCCCGCTTTGCCGCGAATTTCTTGACGGTGACGCGACGTTTTAGATCTCGATTGATGAGTGCAACTTTTGCCATGACGACCTCAGTTCTTGAATGGGAACTTGAAGGCGGCGAGGAGCGCACGTGCCTCCGCGTCGGTCTTCGCTGTCGTAGTAATCGTGATGTTCAAGCCCCGGAGCACGTCAATCTTGTCGTACTCGATCTCCGGAAATATGATCTGTTCCTTCACGCCCAGGTTGAAATTCCCGCGTCCATCGAAGGATCGCGCCGAAATACCCCTAAAATCGCGAATACGCGGGATTGCGATCGAAACCAGGCGGTCGAGAAATTCGTACATGCGCCCACGACGCAGGGTCACCATGCAGCCGATCGGGTAGTCTTTGCGAATCTTGAAACCGGCGATCGATTTCTTGGCCTTGGTGACAACCGGCTTTTGGCCGGCAATCTTGATCATGTCGCCAACGGCGTTCTCAAGAATCTTTTTGTCGTTGACGGCTTCGCCCACACCCATATTCAGCACGATCTTGTCGATGCGTGGGACCTGCATCGAGGTCTTGTAACCGAACTCCTTCATCAACGCCGGCACGATCGCATCGCGGTAGTGCAAATGCAGCCGCGGCGCCTGCGCTTCCGCGGCTGGTTCGGTATTAGCTGCCTTTGCTTTTGCCTTCGCCATAGTTTCCTCTTACGCGTCCAGCATCTCGCCGTTCGATTTGAATATCCGCACACGGCGGCCGTCTTCCATGCCCTTTATTCCCACCCGGCCGCCTTTTTGGGTGGCGGGATTGAACAAGGCGATATTGGATACATGAATCGGCATTTCCATGGTCACGATGCCTCCGGTTACTCCCTTGGCCGGATTGGGTTTTTGATGCTTCTTGACGCTATTGGCGCCTTCCACCATGACGTGGCTTGAGCTCAGTACGCGCAGGACGGCGCCTTTCTTGCCTTTGTCTTTGCCGGCGATGACAACGACGCTGTCGCCTTTTCGAATCTTGCGCATGATTTTTCCTTACAGGACTTCGGGTGCGAGCGACACGATTTTCATGAAGCGCTCGGTGCGCAATTCGCGCGTTACCGGGCCGAAGATGCGAGTCCCGATCGGCTCGAGCTTGGCGTTGAGCAGCACGGCGGCATTGGTATCGAACTTCACCAGTGAGCCATCCTGACGCCGCACGCCGTGCGCGGTGCGTACCACGACGGCGTTGTAGATCTCACCCTTCTTGACCCGGCCCCTGGGCGCGCAATCCTTGATGCTGACCTTGATGATGTCACCAATGCCAGCATAGCGACGCTTGGAACCACCCAGTACCTTGATGCACATGACCGAACGGGCGCCGGTGTTGTCGGCGACTTCCAGCCTGCTTTGCATTTGAATCATTTTCTATGTATCTCCAACTTCGTCCGCCTACTACCGCCGTTCGGCAGACCAGTTTTGGAACCCGTTCGGGTCAGATTCCGATTCGCCGGATGGATTGCTTGCAGTCCGCAGCGTTTCGGGGAAAGGGCGGCATTCTATGGAAGAAACGCCGTCCAGGCAAGCGAATTAGCGCCTACTCTTTGGCCTTCTCGACCAGTTTCACAACTTTCCAGGCTTTCGTTCTCGACAGCGGCCTGGTCTCTTCGATCAACACCAGATCGCCGGGATGGAACTCGTTCATTTCGTCGTGGGCATGGTATTTCTTCGACCGGCTGACAAATTTTCCGTACAGCGGATGCTTGACCTTGCGCTCGACCAGCACCGTCACGGTCTTGTTCATCTTGTCGCTGACCACGCGACCAGACAGCTTGCGGGGATTGGAGGTGGATATCTGTTCGCTCATGCTTTTTTTGCCTTTTCGCCGATCAGCGTGCGCACGCGCGCGATGTCGCGGCGCACCTTCTTTATTTCGCTGGTGTTGTTCAACTGCTGCGTGGCCAATTGCATACGCATGGAAAACTGCGCCTTCAGCAGCTCATTGAGTTCCTTGGTCATCTCGGCCTCGGATTTGGTCCGCAATTCACTTGCCTTCATCGCTTAGCCCACCTGTCTGATTACAAACGTGGTCTCGATCGGCAACTTGGCGGCCGCGAGACGGAATGCCTGACGTGCCAGCGTTTCGTCAACGCCGTCCATCTCGTAGAGCACCTTGCCGGGCTGTATTTCCGCCACGTAGTACTCCGGATTGCCCTTGCCGTTGCCCATGCGCACTTCCGCCGGTTTCTGTGAAATCGGCTTGTCCGGGAATATCCGGATCCAGATCCGGCCGCCGCGCTTGATATGGCGCGTCATCGCGCGCCGCGCCGCTTCGATCTGGCGTGCCGTCAAGCGGCCGCGGCCCACTGCTTTCAGGCCAAACTCGCCAAAACTGACTTTGGCGCCACGGGTTGCGACTCCCTTGTTGCGGCCTTTCTGTTCCTTGCGATACTTCCTTCTAGCTGGCTGCAGCATGTTTCGCTCCTCGTCTTGCCTTGCGCTCTGGTTCGGGAGCGGGTGCGGCCACCGGCTGCTCGCCGCGGCCCAGCAATTCGCCCTTGAACACCCATACTTTAATGCCGATTACACCGTAGGTCGTCTTCGCTTCCGAAAATCCATAGTCGATATCGGCGCGCAATGTGTGTAGCGGTACGCGACCTTCGCGATACCATTCGGTACGGGCAATTTCGATCCCGTTCAGGCGCCCGGCACTCATGATCTTGATGCCTTGCCCGCCCAGGCGCATGGCGTTCTGGATCGCCCGCTTCATGGCGCGGCGAAACATGATGCGCTTTTCCAGTTGTTGAGCGATCGAATCGGAAATCAACTGGGCATCGACTTCGGGCTTGCGCACCTCCTCGATATTGACGTGAACCGGCACCCCCATGAGTTTTTGCAGTTGTCCGCGCAGATTCTCGATGTCCTCGCCCTTCTTGCCGATGACAACACCCGGTCGCGCGCTGTAAATGGTGATCTTGGCGTTCTTGGCCGGTCGCTCAATGACAATCTTGCTCACCGAAGCATGCGCCAGCTTCTTCTTCAGGAATTCGCGGACTTTGATGTCCTCTTGCAGCATTCCCGGGAAATTCTTGCTGTTCGAGTACCAGCGCGACGTCCAGTTGCGCTGGACCGATAGCCGGAACCCTATCGGGTGAATTTTCTGTCCCATGCTTACTCCTTGTCCCCGACGGTGAGATAGATATGGCAGGTGGGTTTGGTGATCTTGAAACCCCTGCCTTTGGCGCGCGGCATGAAGCGTTTCAGACTCGCGCCCTGCTCGACGTGGATGATGCGGACTTTCAATTCGTCGACGTCCGCGCCATCGTTATGCTCGGCGTTGGCGATGGCGGATTCGAGCACCTTGCGAATGATCTTGGCGCCCTTCTTGGGACTGAAGTTGAGCAGGTTAAGCGCCTTGTCCACCGGCAGGCCGCGGATCTGATCGGCCACCAGCCGACCCTTCTGGGCCGACAGGCGCACGCCACGCAATACAGCAGAAGTGTTCATAGTCGTCATGTCTCCTCGTGCGCCTTATTTTTTCGGAGGCGACGTCGGGGCGACAGAAGCTTTCTTGTCCCCGGTGTGGCCTTTGAAAGTACGCGTCAGCGCGAATTCCCCGAGCTTGTGGCCGACCATGTTTTCGCTGATATAGATCGGCACATGCTGGCGGCCATTGTGTACGGCAATCGTCAGCCCGATAAAATCGGGAAGAATTGTGGATCGACGCGACCAAGTCTTGATCGGGCGCTTATCTTTTACCGCACGCGCCGTCTCCACCTTCTGTGCCAGATGGTGATCGACAAACGGGCCTTTCTTGATCGAACGTGCCATATGTCCTTAACCTCTTATTTGCCGTGACGATTGCGCACAATCATGCTGCTCGTACGCTTGTTGCTTCGAGTTTTGTAACCCTTGGTTGGCGTACCCCAGGGGCTTACCGGATCGCGGCCAGCCGCAGTTTTACCTTCACCGCCGCCGTGCGGGTGATCGACCGGGTTCATGGCAACGCCACGCACGGTCGGACGCACACCGCGCCAGCGCACACGGCCAGCCTTGCCGATCGATTCCAGATTGTGATCTTCGTTGCCGACTTCACCGATGGTGGCGCGGCAATCCACGTGTACCTTGCGGATCTCGCCAGAGCGCAGACGCAGTTGCGCGTACACGCCTTCGCGCGCCAGCAGTTGCGCCGAGGTGCCGGCTGCGCGCGCCAGTTGTGCGCCTTTGCCCGGTTGCATCTCAATGCAATGCACGGTGCTGCCGACCGGGATATTGCGCAACGGCAGCGTGTTTCCCAGCTTGATCGGCGCTTCCGAACCATTGATGACTTCCTGGCCGACGATAATGCCCTTGGGCGCAATCACGTATCGACGCTCCCCGTCGACATAGCACAACAAGGCCAGACTCGCGCTGCGGTTGGGGTCGTACTCGAGACGTTCGACTTTGGCGACGATGCCATCTTTGGCACGCACAAAATCGACAAGGCGATAGTGCTGCTTGTGTCCGCCACCCTGGTGACGCATGGTGATATGGCCGCTGTTGTTGCGACCGGCGCGCTTGCTTTGTTTCTCGATCAGCGCGGAAACCGGCCTGCCCTTGTGCAGTTCCGGATGTACCACCTTCACCAGTGCGCGGCGGCCCGGCGACGTCGGTTTGACTTTGACCAGTGCCATTTACTTGCCCCCCCCATCCGCGAAATTAATCTCCTGGCCTGGCATCAGGCAAACATATGCCTTCTTCCAGTGGCGGCGCCGGCCGATGAATCGGCCAAAACGCTTTTCCTTGCCTTTGACGTTGGCGACCTGAACCCGGTCTACCTGCACCTTGAACAGCAACTCCACCGCGGCCTTGATCTCGGGTTTGGTTGCATTGGCGAGAACTCGAAAAATGACCTGCTCGTTCTTGTCCGCGACATAGGTGCTCTTTTCAGAAACCACCGGGGCCAGTAGCACCTGCAGCAGGCGCTCCTGATTGAAACCACTTTGCTTGACAGGTGCCTCGCTCATGCCAGCATCTCCTCGAATTTGGCGATCGCGCCTTTGGTGATCAGCGTGTTGTTGAAGCGCAGCAGGCTGACCGGGTCGGCCTGCTTCGGCTCAATGACCAGGACGTTCAGCAAATTGCGCGAAGACAGAATCAGGTTTTCGTCAAGCTTGTCGGTAATGATCAGCACGCTGTCAAATCCCATGTTCCTGACCTTGTCGGCAAGGAGTTTAGTCTTGGGGGCGGTCATGGCAAAGTCTTCCACCACTGCCAGGCGCCCTTCGCGTGCGAGCTGGGAAAGGATCGCGGACAGTCCGGCACGAAACATCTTGCGATTGACTTTGTGCGTAAAATTTTCATCCGGGCTGTTCGGGAATATCTTGCCACCACCACGCCATAAAGGACTGGAGGCCATACCCGCGCGTGCACGGCCGGTGCCTTTTTGGCGCCACGGTTTGCGTGTGGATTTGGCGATCTCGCTGCGTCCTTTTTGCGCACGCGTACCCATGCGCGCATTCGCCATGTAGGCCGTCACGACCTGATGAACCAGGGATTCGTTGTACTCGCGTCCGAATGAGGAGTCCGACGCCTGCACGCTGGTGCTGGACTGGCCCTTTGCGTCAATTAGTCTCAAGTCCATCACGCCACCGCCTTCACGGAAGGATGCACCATCAGACCACCGCCTTCGGACCCTGGTACCGAGCCTTTTATCAGCAATAACTGGCGTTCGGCGTCGATGCGTACGATTTGCAGCTTTTGTACCGTACGTTTGACCGCGCCCAAATGACCGGACATGCGCTTGCCGGGGAAAACGCGGCCCGGATCCTGTGCCATACCGATGGAACCAGGAACATTGTGGGATCGCGAGTTGCCGTGAGTGGCGCGGTTCGAGGAGAAGTGATGGCGTTTGATAACCCCGGCGAACCCCTTGCCGATGCTGGTGCCGGTTACATCCACCAGCTCCCCGACCTTGAATATGTCGGTTCCGACCTGCCCGCCAACCTTGAAATTGGCCAACTGATCGGGCTCGACGCGAAACTCGCTGAGCACGTTCCCCGCCTCGACGCCCGCCTTGGCGAAATGTCCCGCAGCGGATTTGTTCACGCGGCTCGCGCGGCGTTTGCCGAATGCCACTTGTATGGCGGCGTAGCCGTCTGTTTCCGGCGTCTTTATTTGGGTCACGCGATTGTTCGACACATCCACGACGGTCACCGGAATGGAATCACCCTCGTCCGTAAACAGGCGCGTCATGCCGACCTTGCGGCCGACTAGTCCTAAGCTCATTTTTGTATCCCTTTAACAAAAGGGGCCAGTTGCAATTGACCGGCCAATCTATTTTTTAACCGGGATGTCCCCGGGCCATACTTGATTCAATACAACTTGCTCGTTACAGCTTGATCTCCACGTCAACACCCGCTGGCAAATCCAGTTTCATCAAGGCATCAACCGTCTTGTCGGTCGGGTCAATGATGTCCATCAAACGCAAATGCGTGCGGATCTCGAACTGATCGCGCGAAGTCTTGTTCACATGCGGGCTGCGCAGGACATCGAAGCGCTCAATGCGCGTGGGCAGCGGAACCGGGCCTTTGACCACGGCGCCGGTGCGCTTCGCGGTCTCGACGATCTCGAGCGCGGACTGGTCGATCAAGCGGTAGTCGAAGGCTTTCAGGCGAATACGGATTTTTTGGCTTTGCATGTGTTTCTTCTTTACTCCAGTATTTTGGCGACGACACCGGCGCCCACGGTACGACCACCTTCGCGAATGGCAAAGCGCAGACCTTCTTCCATCGCGATGGGCTGAATCAACTGCACCGTGATGCCGATGTTATCCCCCGGCATCACCATCTCGGTGCCGGCGGGCAACTCCACCGAGCCGGTCACGTCGGTGGTACGGAAGTAGAACTGCGGCCGGTAACCATTGAAGAACGGGGTGTGACGCCCGCCCTCTTCCTTGGACAGCACGTAGACTTCGGCGGTGAATTTGGTGTGCGGGTTGATCGAGCCGGGCTTGGCCAGCACCTGGCCGCGTTCGACTTCTTCGCGCTTGGTGCCCCGCAGCAGCACGCCCACGTTGTCGCCCGCCTGCCCCTGGTCGAGCAGCTTTCGGAACATTTCAATGCCGGTGCACACGGTCTTGAGGGTGGCTTTGAGGCCCACGATCTCGAGTTCATCGCCCACTTTGACGATACCGCGCTCAACCCGGCCGGTCACCACCGTGCCGCGTCCGGAGATGGAGAAGACGTCTTCGACCGGCAGCAGGAACGGGCCGTCCAGGGCACGCTTGGGCTGGGGAATGTAGGAGTCCAGGGCTTCGGCCAGCTTGAAGATGGCCTGTTCGCCCAGTTCGCCTTTGTCGCCTTCGAGGGCTTTTAAGGCGCTGCCAATGATGATCGGGGTCTTGTCGCCGGGAAATTCGTATTTGGAGAGCAGTTCGCGGACTTCCATCTCGACGAGTTCAAGCAGTTCCTTGTCGTCAACCATGTCGGCCTTGTTCATGAACACAATGATGTAGGGCACGCCGACCTGGCGGGCCAATAGGATGTGTTCGCGCGTCTGCGGCATCGGGCCGTCGGCAGCGGAGACCACCAGAATGGCGCCATCCATCTGCGCCGCACCGGTGATCATGTTCTTGATGTAGTCGGCGTGTCCCGGGCAGTCTACGTGGGCGTAGTGGCGCTGGGCGGTCTCGTACTCGACGTGGGCGGTATTGATGGTGATGCCACGCGCCTTTTCTTCCGGCGCCGCGTCAATCTGGTCGTAGTTCTTGGCCTCGCCTCCGTACTTCTTCGACATCACGTGCGTGATCGCCGCCGTCAGCGTGGTCTTGCCATGGTCCACGTGCCCAATGGTCCCCACGTTGACGTGCGGCTTCGTGCGTTCAAACTTTCCCTTTGCCATCTCGCTTGTCCCTTCCTGCTTTTACGCAGCTTTCCTGTTGATCACAGCGTCCGCGACCATCTTCGGGGCTTCCGCGTAGCGCTTGAATTCCATCGTGTACGTCGCGCGCCCCTGGGTTGCCGAACGCAGCGACGTCGAATAACCGAACATTTCCGCCAGCGGCACCTCGGCCTTGATCACCATCGTACCGGCGACTTCTTCCTGCCCTTGAATCATGCCGCGACGCGACGAAAGATCGCCGATGACATTTCCCACGAAATTATCGGGAGTTGCCACCTCCACCGACATCATCGGCTCCAGCAAGATCGGGTTCGCCTTGCGCATGCCATCCTTGAAGGCCATCGAGGCCGCCATCTTGAAGGCGTTCTCGTTCGAATCCACATCGTGGTAGGAGCCGTCGAACAGAGTTACCCTGACGTCGATGACCGGGAAGCCGGCCAGCACGCCGTTTGGCAGCGTTTCCTGCAAACCCTTGTCCACCGCCGGAATATATTCGCTCGGCACGGTACCGCCCTTGATCGCATCAACAAATTCGTAACCCTTGCCGGTCGCGTTTGGCTCGACCCTGAGCCATACATGGCCATACTGACCACGACCGCCCGACTGCTTGATGAACTTGCCTTCGACTTCGACCGATTTCCTGATCGCTTCTCGGTAAGCCACTTGTGGTTTGCCAACATTGGCATCCACACTGAACTCGCGCTTCATGCGCTCGACAAGGATCTCCAGATGCAATTCGCCCATGCCGGAAATGATGGTCTGGCCGGATTCTTCATCGGTGTGCACGCGAAACGACGGATCTTCTCGCATCAGACAGTTGAGCGCGATGCCCATTTTTTCCTGATCGGCCTTGGTTCGCGGTTCCACGGCCTGCGAAATAACCGACTCCGGAAAAATCATACGGTCGAGCTTGATGATATTGCTCGGATGACACAGCGTCTCGCCAGTCGAAACTTCATTGAGCCCGACCACGGCAGCGATGTCACCGGCGCGCACTTGCCTGATTTCTTCGCGCTGGTTGGCATGCATTTGCAGCAGGCGACCGACAGGTTCCTTGCGCCCGCGCACCGAGTTGCAAACCGTGTCTCCGGAATCGAGCACGCCGGAATAAACGCGGATAAAGGTTAGTTGACCAACGTAAGGGTCGGCCATGATCTTGAATGCCAGTGCCGCGAATGGCTCGCCGTCGTCGGCTTTACGTGTCACCGTCTCGCCGCGGTCGGTTTCGCCTGCGACCGGCGCAATGTCGATCGGCGAAGGCATGTAATCGATCACCGCGTCGAGCATCGCCTGGACGCCCTTGTTCTTGAACGCCGAGCCGCACAGCATTGGCACCACTTCGTTCCTGATGACACGAATGCGCAAGCCTTTCTTGATGTCCTCGATCGACAGATCGCGCCCCTCGAGGAACCGGCTCATCAGCTCATCGTTGGCTTCCGCAGCCGCCTCGACCATTTTTTCGCGCCACTTCCTGCACTCCGCCAGCATCCCGGCCGGAATTTCCCGCTCTTCGTACTTCGTGCCCTGGGAAGCTGCATCCCAGTAGATCGCTTTCATCTTGACCAGATCCACCAGACCTTCGAATTTTTCTTCAGCGCCAATCGGCACCTGAATCGGTATCGGATTACCCTTCAAGCGAGTTCTGATGTGGTCGTAGCATTTGAAAAAATCGGCGCCCTGGCGATCCATCTTGTTGATGAACGCAAGGCGCGGTACTTTATATTTGTTGGCTTGACGCCACACGGTCTCCGATTGCGGCTGCACGCCCGCCACGGCGTCATACACCATGCAGGCGCCGTCGAGCACGCGCATGGAACATTCGACTTCAATGGTGAAATCGACGTGCCCTGGCGTGTCGATTATGTTGATGCGATGCTGGGCCTGGCTGCCGTCCATGCCTTTCCAGAAGCAGGTCGTGGCCGCGGACGTGATCGTTATGCCGCGTTCACGCTCCTGCTCCATCCAGTCCATGACGGAAGTACCGTCATGCACTTCGCCGATTCTGTGCGACACACCGGTGTAGAACAAGATGCGTTCGGTGGTCGTGGTTTTACCCGCATCGATATGCGCACTGATCCCGATATTCCGGTAGCGTTCGATGGGCGTGACGCGCGACATGGGTGGTTTCGGGTGGCTCGCTGATTAGAAACGGTAGTGGGCAAATGCCTTGTTGGCTTCCGCCATGCGGTGCACTTCCTCGCGTTTTTTCATGGCACCGCCTCGGCCCTCTGCGGCTTCGGACAATTCGCTCGCCAGCCGCATGTCCATGGACTTCTCGGCGCGCTTGCGTGCGGCATCGCGCAACCAGCGCATCGCCAGCGCATTGCGGCGCACGGAGCGCACTTCAACCGGTACCTGATAGTTCGCACCACCGACGCGACGGCTCTTGACTTCAACCATCGGACGCACGTTGTTCAGCGCCAGGCTGAATACCTCGAGCGGATCCTTGCCGGATTTCTTGCTGATCTGGTCCATTGCGCCATAGACGATCCGCTCGGCGACCGACTTCTTGCCACGCGTCATCAACACGTTGACGAACTTGGCCAACTCCTGGCTGCTGTACTTAGGGTCCGGAAGCGTCTCGCGCTTGGGTACTTCTCTGCGTCGTGGCATATGTCCTCAGTTGTTCAGATTATTCCGCTCGAATCAGGCGGCTTTCGGCTTCTTGGCACCGTACTTGGAGCGGCTCTGCTTGCGGTCTTTCACGCCTTGGGTATCCAGACTTCCGCGCACCATGTGGTAGCGCACACCGGGCAAATCCTTCACTCGTCCGCCGCGAATCAACACCACCGAGTGTTCCTGCAGGTTATGCCCTTCGCCGCCGATGTAACTGATGACTTCGAAGCCGTTGGTCAGACGCACCTTGGCAACTTTGCGCAGGGCTGAGTTCGGTTTCTTCGGCGTCGTGGTGTACACCCGCGTACACACACCGCGCTTTTGCGGTGAACGCGCCAGAGCGGGAACCTTGCTCTTCATTTTCGGGGAAGTGCGAGGCTTTCGAACTAACTGATTGATTGTCGGCATTTATTTACGGTCCTAAAAAACCCGGGACGGCGTTACCGCCGTCCCTTGTGTATGCTGCGCGCGCCGCCATTCCGGGATTGCCGCCGGAACGGCGGATAAAAAGACTGCGGAGTTTATGCGCCGGCCTCTACAGTGTCAAGCAACCTGCTCGTCTCCCGCCGCTTCCGCGATAGCCGGTTCGTTGAGCAGGCTCTCGCCGCCAAACTGATCCACCTGACCGCGGGTGCGGCGATTCTTGTGGTAGGCCAGGCCGGTACCGGCGGGTATCAAGCGGCCAACGATGACATTCTCCTTCAATCCACGCAGATCGTCCTTCTTGCCCATGATCGCGGCTTCGGTCAGCACGCGCGTGGTTTCCTGGAAGGAAGCTGCGGAAATGAACGAATCGGTGGACAGCGAAGCCTTCGTAATGCCAAGCAACATGTACTCGTAGAGCGCCGGTTTCTTGCCGGCGGCGACGAGGTCGTCGTTGATTTGCAGTACTTCGGAACGCTCGATCTGCTCGCCGATAATGAACTCGGAGTCACCGATATCGACGATTTGCACGCGACGCAACATCTGCCGCACGATGACTTCGATGTGCTTGTCATTGATCTTGACGCCCTGCAAACGGTAGACGTCCTGCACTTCGTCGGTAATGTAACGCGCCAGCGCCTCGACGCCCAGCAGACGCAGGATGTCGTGCGGATCGGCCGGGCCGTCAACGATGACTTCGCCTTTGTTGACCACCTGACCGTCGTGCGCCATCACGTGCTTGTCCTTCGGGATCAGGTACTCATGAGCAACCGCGTCCGGATCGGTGATCACCAGGCGCTGCTTGCCTTTGGTGTCTTTACCGAAGGAAACGGTGCCTGTTACCTCCGCGAGAACTCCGGCGTCTTTCGGAGAGCGTGCTTCGAACAACTCCGCAACGCGGGGCAGACCGCCCGTGATGTCTCGGGTCTTGGAAGTTTCCTGCGGAATGCGCGCCAGCACTTCGCCGACGCCGACTTGTTGCCCGTCCTTGACCGTAATCACGGAATGAATCTGGAAGGTGATGTTAACCGGCAACTCGGAACCGGGAAGCTTCACTTCCTTGCCCTTGTCGTCGATCAGTTTCACGCTCGGGCGCAGACCCTTGACCTGCGCCGTACCGCGACGCTTGGGATCGATCACGACCAGGGACGACAAGCCGGTGACATCGTCGATCTGGCGCGCAACCGTCACACCTTCCTCGACGTTGTCGAACTTCACGCGGCCAGCGTACTCGGTGATGATCGGCCGGGTATGCGGATCCCAAGTCGCCAGCACCTTGCCGGCCTTGACCGGGCTGCCGTCCGCGACCAGCAAATTGGCTCCATAGGGCACCTTGTGACGTTCGCGCTCCCTGCCGTTGTCATCCAGAATCAATACCTCACCGGAGCGCGATATCGCGATTTGCTCATTGCGCACATTGGTGACGTAGCGCATCAAGGGCGAGAACTGAACCGAGCCGTTGGATTTGGATTCGATCTGACTCGCCACCGCGGTGCGCGACGCGGCGCCACCGATGTGGAAGGTACGCATCGTCAACTGGGTGCCGGGTTCGCCGATCGACTGCGCCGCGATCACCCCGACCGCTTCGCCGACATTGACCATCTGCCCGCGTCCAAGGTCGCGTCCGTAGCATTGTCCGCACAATCCGTAACGAGTTTCGCAAGTAAGCGGCGTGCGTACCTTGACCTCATCAATGCTGCGGGCTTCGATCTGCTCCACTGCATCTTCGTCGAGCAGCATTCCGGCCCGGAACAACGCCTGGCTGCTCTCCGGATCAATGATGTCATTGGCTGCCACGCGACCCAGTATGCGGTCACGCAAGGGCTCGACAACTTCGCCACCTTCAATCAGCGCTTTCATGGCCACGCCCTGGGTGGTGCCACAATCATCCTCGATCACGACCAGGTCCTGGGTTACGTCAACCAGACGACGCGTCAGATAGCCGGAATTTGCCGTCTTCAACGCGGTATCGGCGAGACCCTTGCGTGCGCCGTGCGTGGAAATGAAGTACTGCAACACGTTCAGGCCTTCACGGAAATTCGCGGTAATCGGCGTTTCAATGATGGAACCATCCGGCTTGGCCATCAAGCCGCGCATGCCCGCCAATTGGCGAATCTGCGCCGCCGAACCACGCGCGCCGGAGTCCGCCATCATGTAGATGGCGTTGAACGATTCCTGGGTCATCGGATTGCCCTTTTTGTCCTGCCTCTGCACCAATTCGTTCTTTTTGGCGTCCCATTCCATGACGGGCTCCTGGCCCAGACGCTCCATCATCGCCTTGGCGACCATGTCCCCGGCGCGCCCCCAGATATCAACAACCTTGTTGTAGCGCTCGCCTTGTGTGACCAGACCGGAAGTGTATTGGGCCTCGATGTCCTGCACTTCCTTTTCGGCAGCACCGATCAACTGCCCTTTTTCGGGCGGAATTTCCATGTCATCGACGCAGATCGACAGACCGGCGCGGGTCGCGTAGGTGAAGCCGGTATACATCAGCTTGTCTGCGAAGATCACGGTTTCACGCAGTCCGCAGCGCCGGAAACCGGCGTTGATGAGCTTGGAGATTTCCTTCTTCTTGAGCGACTTGTTAATCAGGTCGAACGACAGCCCAGGCGGCAGAATTTCCGATAGCAGCGCGCGACCGACGGTGGTGTCGTAACGGGTGATTTTCTCGGTCAGATTGCCGTCTTCATCCTTTTGCATTTCCTTGATTCGAACCAGCACGCGCGCATGCAACTCGACCTGCCGGTTGTCATAGGCACGTTGAACTTCGGGAACGTCGCTGAAGATCATGCCCTCGCCGCGCGCGCCGATTTTCTGGCGTGTCATGTAGTACAGACCAAGCACGATGTCCTGCGAGGGCACGATGATCGGCTCCCCATTGGCGGGCGACAGGATGTTATTGGTCGACAGCATCAGCGTGCGCGCTTCCATCTGGGCTTCGAGCGACAAGGGCACATGTACCGCCATCTGGTCCCCGTCAAAGTCCGCGTTAAACGCGGCGCACACCAGCGGATGCAACTGTATTGCCTTGCCTTCGATCAACACCGGCTCGAACGCTTGGATGCCCAGGCGGTGCAGCGTCGGTGCGCGGTTAAGCATCACCGGATGTTCACGGATGACCTCTTCCAGGATGTCCCAGACCACCGGGTTTTCGTTCTCGACCTCGCGCTTCGCCGCCTTGATGGTGCCGGCGATGCCCATGATTTCGAGCTTGTGGAAAATGAATGGCTTGAACAGTTCCAACGCCATTTTCTTCGGCAAGCCGCACTGATGCAGCTTGAGCTGGGGACCGACCACGATCACCGAGCGGCCGGAATAATCCACCCGCTTGCCGAGCAGGTTCTGGCGGAAACGTCCGCCCTTGCCCTTGATCATGTCGGCGAGCGACTTCAGCGGACGCTTGTTCGCGCCCGTCATGGCCTTGCCGCGCCGGCCGTTGTCCAGCAGCGAATCCACCGCCTCTTGCAGCATGCGCTTTTCGTTACGCACGATGATTTCCGGCGCCTTGAGTTCCAGCAGTCTCTTGAGCCGGTTGTTGCGGTTGATGACGCGACGATACAGGTCGTTCAGATCGGAAGTCGCAAAACGCCCGCCGTCCAGCGGCACCAGCGGACGCAATTCCGGCGGCAGTACCGGCAGCACTTCCATGACCATCCAGTCAGGCTTGATGCCGGATTTCTGGAAGCCCTCCATGACCTTCAGGCGTTTGGCGATCTTCTTGATCTTGGTTTCCGAATCGGTCGCTTCCAAATCTTTGCGCAGCGTGTCGATTTCCTTATTGAGGTCGAGATGGCGCAGCAGCTCGCGCACACCCTCGGCACCCATGGAAGCACTGAACTCATCGCCAAATTCCTCGACTTTCTCGATATAGGAATCCTCAGACAACAGCTCGCCGCGTTTCATCGGCGTCATGCCGGGATGAGTGACCACGAAAGCCTCGAAATAAAGCACGCGTTCGATATCGCGCAGTGTCATGTCGAGCACCATGCCCAGACGGCTGGGCAGACTCTTCAGGAACCAGATGTGCGCCACCGGGCTCGCCAGTTCGATATGACCCATGCGTTCACGACGCACCTTCGACAGCGTGACTTCCACGCCGCATTTCTCGCAAATCACGCCGCGATGCTTCAAACGCTTGTATTTCCCGCACAGGCACTCGTAGTCCTTGACCGGGCCAAAAATCTTGGCGCAGAACAGGCCGTCGCGCTCCGGCTTGAAGGTGCGGTAGTTGATGGTTTCGGGTTTCTTGACTTCCCCGTAAGACCAGGAACGGATTTTTTCCGGCGACGCCAAGCCGATCTTGATGGCGTCGAACTCTTCTTCCTGGGTGACTTGCTTGAACAAATCGAGCAATGCTTTCATGTAGGGCTCCTTGGCAGTGAGGTTTGGCTACTGCCGGATTAATAACGATCCAGATCGATGTCGATCGCGAGCGAGCGGATTTCCTTGACCAGCACATTGAAGGATTCCGGCATGCCGGCATCGATCTTGTGTTCGCCCTTGACGATGTTCTCGTACACCTTGGTGCGCCCGCCCACATCGTCGGATTTGACGGTGAGCATCTCCTGCAGCGTGTACGCGGCGCCATAAGCTTCCAGCGCCCACACTTCCATTTCGCCGAAGCGCTGGCCGCCGAACTGCGCCTTGCCGCCCAGCGGCTGCTGGGTAACCAGCGAGTACGGTCCGGTGGAACGCGCATGCATCTTGTCGTCGACCAAATGGTGCAGTTTGAGTACATGCATGTAACCCACCGTCACCTGCCGGTCGAAATTCTCACCGGTGCGTCCGTCGAAGAGGGTGACCTGCCCCGATGTGGGCAGGCCTGCCAGCTCGAGCATGGTCTTGATCTCTTCTTCGGTCGCGCCATCGAATACCGGGGTGGCGAATGGCACGCCCGCCCGCAGATTCGTGGCGAGATCGATGATTTCCGCGTCAGACAGCGTTGTCAGATCCTCGGGCTTGCCGCTGGAGTTGTAGATCACCATCAACGCCTTGCGGATGTCGGCGACCTTGGCTTGCGCCTTGAGCAGGTCACCAATGCGCTTGCCCAATCCCTTGGCCGCCCATCCGAGATGAGTTTCCAGGATCTGACCAACGTTCATGCGCGAAGGCACGCCCAGCGGATTGAGAACCACGTCGACCGGCGTGCCATCGGCCATGTGCGGCATGTCCTCGATCGGCGTGATCTTGGAAATCACGCCCTTGTTGCCGTGACGGCCGGCCATCTTGTCGCCGGGCTGCAAGCGGCGCTTCACGGCCAGATAAACCTTGACCATTTTCTGCACGCCCGGAGGCAGTTCGTCGCCACTGGTCAGCTTGCGCTTCTTTTCCTCGAACACCGCATCGAACGACTTGCGCGTCTGCTCCAGGCCCGCTTGCAGCCGCTCGAGCTGCTGGGCGGCTTCTTCGTTGGACAGGCGCACGTCGAACCAGTGATAGCGGTCGATTTCCTGCAAGTAGGCCTTGGTGATTTTGGTGCCCTTGGCCAGCTTCTTCGGCCCGCCGTTGGCGGTCTTGCCAGTCAACAGCCGCTCGATACGCCCGAACGCGTCGTCCTCGACAATGCGCAGCTGATCAGCCAGGTCTTTCTTGAAACGCAGCAGTTCGTCGTCAATAATCTGAGCGGCACGCTTGTCGCGCTCGATACCTTCACGTGTGAATACCTGCACGTCGATGACGGTGCCGGACATGCCCGAGGGCACGCGCAACGAAGTGTCTTTTACATCGGAAGCCTTCTCGCCGAAAATCGCGCGCAACAGCTTCTCTTCGGGCGTGAGCTGGGTTTCGCCTTTCGGTGTCACTTTGCCCACCAGAACATCGCCGGCCTCGACTTCAGCTCCGATGGCAACGATGCCCGATTCGTCCAGGCGCGCCAACATGCCCTCGGATAAATTGGAAATGTCGCGCGTGATTTCCTCGGGTCCGAGCTTGGTGTCGCGCGCGACCACGGAGAGTTCCTCGATGTGAATCGAAGTAAAGCGATCTTCGGCCACGACACGCTCGGAAATCAGAATCGAATCCTCGAAGTTGTAGCCGTTCCATGGCATGAAAGCCACCAGCAGGTTCTGCCCGAGCGCCAATTCGCCGGAGTCGGTCGAAGCGCCATCACCTACAACGTCGCCGCGTGCAACCTGGTCGCCGACTTTGACGATCGGCCGCTGGTTGATGTTCGTATTCTGGTTGGAGCGGATGTATTTGACCAGGTTGTAGATATCCACGCCGACTTCGCCAGCCGAGGTTTCCTCGTCGTTGACGCGAATGACAATGCGCGAAGCATCCACATAGTCCACCACTCCGCCGCGCAAGGCCTGCACGGCCGTGCCCGAATCCACCGCCACCGTGCGTTCAATACCGGTGCCAACCAGAGGTTTTTCCGCGCGCAGACAGGGTACGGCCTGACGCTGCATGTTCGAACCCATAAGGGCGCGGTTGGCATCGTCATGTTCGAGAAACGGAATCAGCGAAGCGGCTACCGACACGATCTGCGACGGCGCAACGTCCATGTATTCCACTCGATCTGCGGTGGCCAGCATGAATTCGTTCTGGGAGCGGCAGGAAACCAGTTCGTCGAGCAGCTTGCCTTTCTTGTCGATGGCGGCATTGGCCTGGGCGATGACGTATTTGCCTTCCTCGATCGCAGACAGATATTCAATATCGTCGGTTACCCTGCCGCCGGCAACTTTGCGATACGGTGTCTCCAGGAAGCCGTACTCATTGGTGCGGGCGAACAAGGCCAGTGAGTTGATCAGGCCGATGTTCGGGCCTTCGGGCGTCTCGATCGGGCAGACGCGGCCGTAATGGGTCGGATGCACGTCGCGCACCTCGAATCCGGCGCGCTCGCGCGTCAGGCCACCCGGTCCCAAGGCCGACACGCGGCGCTTGTGGGTGATCTCGGAAAGCGGATTAGTCTGATCCATGAACTGCGAAAGCTGGCTGGAACCGAAAAATTCGCGAACTGCCGCGGAAACCGGCTTGGCATTGATCAGATCGTGCGGCATCAGGTTTTCCGACTCGGCCTGGGACAGACGCTCCTTGACCGCGCGCTCGACTCTCACCAGACCGGCACGGAACTGATTCTCCGCCAGTTCCCCAACGGAACGCACGCGGCGATTGCCCAAGTGGTCGATGTCGTCGATTTCGCCGCGACCGTTGCGCAGATCAATCAGGATCTGGATGACAGAAATGATGTCCTCATTCGACAGCGTTCCGGCTCCGGTGAGCTCTTCGCGCCCGACGCGGCGGTTGAATTTCATTCTACCCACGGCCGAAAGATCGTAACGTTCCTCGGAATAAAACAGGCCGTTGAACAGGGTACGCACCGCATCTTCGGTTGGCGGTTCCCCGGGTCGCATCATGCGATAAATCGCCACCTGCGCGGATAGCTGGTCGGCAGTTTCGTCGGCACGCAGCGTCTGGGAAATGTAAGGGCCCTGATCCAGATCATTGGTATAGATGGTGTCAATCGTGTCCACGCCGGCTTCGATGATCTTCTTCAGCAGATCTTCCGTCACCTCGTCATTGGCATGGGCGACGATCTCCCCGGTTTCCTTGTTGACCAGGCTGTGCCCGAGTGCGCGTCCGAGCAGGAAATCCTCGGTTACCGTGACTTTGCTCAAAGCGGCCTGTTCATCTCGCGCACATGCTTGACCGTGATGCGCTTGTCCTTCTGCACGATGAGCTTGCCCTGCTTGGTCACGATATCGAATCGCGCCATTTCACCGCGCAGGCGATCCGGTTTCAATTCGAACTGGATGCCCTTCTTCGACAGATGGAAGGTGTCCATCATGAAGAAGCCGGCCAGAATCTGCTCCGAGGTATAGCCGATCGCTTTCAGCAAAATCGTCGCCGGCATCTTCCGACGACGATCGACACGAAAATACAGGTAGTCCTTGGGATCGAACTCAAAATCCAGCCAGGATCCACGATAAGGGATGATGCGCGCCGAGAACAACAGCTTGCCGGAAGAATGCGTCTTGCCGCGATCGTGCTCGAAGAACACGCCGGGCGAGCGGTGCAACTGGGACACGATCACGCGCTCGGTACCGTTGATGACGAACGAGCCGGTGGTGGTCATGAGCGGAATCTCGCCCATATAGACTTCTTGCTCTTTGACTTCCTTGATGGTCGGCTTGGCCGCTTCCTTGTCCATGATCGTCAGACGGACCTTGGCGCGCAGCGGTGCGGCAAAGGTCAAGCCACGCTGCTGACATTCCTTGACGTCAAACGGCGGAATGCCGAGCTGATAGCTGACAAAATCAAGCCGCGCATTGCCCGAGTGGCTCGAGATCGGGTAGATCGAGCGAAACGCTGCCTGAAGGCCCTGGGTCGCGCGTTTGTCCGGATTCACGTTCGCCTGCAGGAACTGCGCGTAGGAATCGATCTGGGTTGCCAGCAGATAAGGCACCGGCAACACACTCGCGCGTTTGGCGAAACTCTTGCGAATCCGCTTTTTCTCGGTAAAGGAATAGGCCATGACATCTCCGATTTACGGCAGCGGCGGCTCTGGCCGCCCGGCTGCGTTCATCGACTGGTGTTTTGGCGTGGTGGTTGGCCTCTACCAACCGCTGGCGGACAATGAACGGGGTTCGTTCATCCGACCATACCTGTCTTCTGCAGTCGCTTCAGAAGACAAAGAAAAACCGTCGAAGGCTTTTCTTTGGCTTCTCCCCGGTCTGTCTGCGGGGAAAAAGCGGACCGGCGACCGAGGCCGCCAGCCAGCACACGCAAGTCCCGTTACTTGATTTCCGCCTTGCCGCCAGCGTCTTCGATCTGCTTCTTGATATCTTCCGCATCCTTCTTCGGGATGGCTTCCTTGACCGCCTTGGGCGCGCCGTCCACCAGATCCTTGGCTTCCTTCAGCCCCAGACCGGTCACAGCACGTACAACCTTGATGACGCTGACCTTGTTCTCGCCAGACGAATTGAGCATGACGGTGAACTCGGTCTTTTCTTCTACTGCAGCCGCACCAGCACCGGCGGCGGGTCCTGCAACGGCGACTGCGGCGGCGGCCGCGGAAACGCCGAATTTTTCTTCCATGTCCTTGATGAGCTGGGACAGCTCAAGTACGGTCAAACCCGAAACTGCTTCGAGAATGTCAGCTTTGGCAATAGCCATGTTGTTCTCCTGAAAACCAGATAATTGATTAAGTCGCGAAATCGCTTATGCAGCCTGCTTCTCTTTTTGATCCCTGACCGCGGCCACGGTGCGCACGAATCTTGCCGGCACTTCGTTCAGTGTCTGCACAAATTTGGCGACCGGCGCCTGCATGGTGCCCAACAATTTCGCCAGCAATTCCTCGCGGCTGGGCATGGTGGCCAGGGTCGCAACCTCTTTCGGGGTCATGAACTGGCCAGGCATGGCGCCTGCCTTGATGACAAACTTTTCGTTCGCTTTGGCAAATGTGTTGAGCACCTTCGCCGCTGCTACCGGATCGGTTGAAATACCGTACACGAGCGGGCCGATCATGTGCTCGGCCAGACTCTCGAACGGCGTACCGGTGACGGCGCGGCGTGCCAGGGTGTTTTTGAGAACCCGGAGGTACACGCCCGCGCCGCGCGCCTTGGCACGCAATGCGGTCATGTCACCGACTTCGAGGCCGCGGTATTCGGCCAGCACGATAGATTGCGCGTGCGCAACCTTCGAACTGATTTCCGCTACTGCCGCTTTCTTGTCGTCTAGATTAAGACTCAAAGGTCATCCCTCCTAAAGTTAAACAAGAGGCCAGTTACCGAGGTAACCAGCCTCACCCTTCAGATACAGCGACCTTCGATCCAGGAGGCGACAACCTGCAATCTGCCTGTTACCTGTTTCTGGGGTACGCCCTCTGCGTAGGATGTCGCGATCCTGACTGGCGACAATTAAATCCCTGCGGACTCCTACGGTCTTTGACGGCACCGGTTGTCTAAATGCGACAACCGAGTCCCAAAGTTCTTATCTCAAGCGTATCAGGCGGACCTGATCCGCCCGACACTGACACCTTATTGAGCTTGAGTAGTCAGACTTGCCTGATCCACTCTGACGCCCGGTCCCATGGTGCTGGAGACCGAGAGCTTCTTCAAATAGATACCCTTAGTGCTGGCCGGCCGCGCTTTGTTCAATGCATCAATCAAAGCCAGCAGGTTTTCCTTGAGTGCATCCTCGGTAAACGAAGCGCGACCGATGGTGCACTGGACAATACCGGCTTTGTCCGCGCGGTATTGCACCTGACCGGCCTTGGCGTTCTTAACCGCCTCGGCAACGTTGGCCGTGACCGTGCCCACTTTGGGATTTGGCATCAGGCCACGCGGACCAAGCACCTGACCCAACTGACCAACCACACGCATGGCATCCGGCGTGGCGATGGCCACGTCAAAGTCGATCTTGCCTTCCTTGACCTGGGCTGCCAGGTCTTCAAACCCGACGATATCCGCACCGGCGTCTTTCGCGGCTTGGGCCTTGTCGCCTTGGGCAAACACCGCTACCCGTACGCTCTTGCCAGTGCCTTTGGGCAGGACGATGGCGCCGCGCACGACCTGATCCGATTTCTTGGCATCGATGCCGAGATTGATGGCCACGTCTATGGATTCGTTGAACTTCGCACTGGCGCCTTCCTTGACAAGCTTGATCGCATCGACGATCGGATAATTCTTGTCGCGGTCGATTTTGGTGCGCAATGCCTTGGTCCGTTTGGATACATTGGCCATGTCAGATGCCCTCCACTTCGACGCCCATGCTGCGCGCGCTACCGGCTACGGTGCGCATCGCGGCTTCCAGGGTCGCTGCCGTCAAATCCGGCGTCTTCTGTTTGGCAATCTGCTCGACTTGAGCGCGGGTCAGCCGCCCAACCTTGTTGGTGTTCGGCGTTGCACTGCCTTTCTCGAGCTTGACCGCCTTGCGGATCAGCACGGATGTCGGCGGCGTCTTGATGATAAAAGTGAAACTCTTGTCGGCAAAAGCCGTGATTACCACCGGCAGCGGCAGGCCAGGCTCGACGCCCTGCGTCTGCGCGTTGAACGCCTTGCAGAATTCCATGATGTTCAGGCCACGCTGACCGAGTGCCGGCCCGATGGGCGGACTTGGATTGGCCTTGCCTGCAGGTACCTGCAGCTTGACGAAACCGACTATCTTCTTGGCCACAACAAACTCCTCTAGAGAGTGGGTGCTAACGCACGCCCAGAGGCGCGCTCCCCGTTACACATAAACGACTACTTCGACTTTGAATCCCGTCTCAGGCTTTCTCGACCTGACTGAAATCCAGTTCCACCGGCGTTGCACGTCCGAAAATGGATACCGACACGCGCAGTTTGTTCTTGACGTAATTGACTTCCTCGACCAAGCCATGGAAATCCGTAAACGGACCTTCTTTTACGCGAACCGACTCGCCCGTTTCAAACAAGACCTTCGGTTTGGGTTTCTCCACGCCTTCCTGGATCTGATGCAGGATGGCCTTTACTTCTTTTTCGCTGATCGGAGGCGGGCGACGTCCCGGCGCCCCCCCGACAAAACCGGTCACCTTGGCCGTGTTCTTGACCAGATGCCAGGTTTCATCCGTCATATCCATTTCCACCAATACATAGCCGGGGAAGAATTTGCGCTCGCTGATATTCTTCTGACCTGCTTTCATCTCCACGACTTCTTCGATCGGAACCAAAATCTGACCGAACTGGTCTTCCATGCCCGCTCGCGCGATGCGCTCAATCAGTGCACGCTGAACACTTTTCTCAAAGCCGGAATAAGCGTGTACCACATACCATTTTTTCGACATTACGCCACCGGCCCCATCAAGAGTTGCAGTCCCCACACCAGGAGCGCGTCGACGATCCAGAGGAAAATGGCCATGACCAGCACGAAAGCCAGAACCATCCCGGTAGTCTGAATGGTCTCCTTGCGGGACGGCCAGACGACCTTCTTGGTTTCGGCGGCAGATTCCTGCGCGTAAACGAAAAACTCGCGGCCCGGGCCGCTCGTCCAGGCAACCGCCACCGCCGCCACGAGACCGGCCAATACCGAAGCGACGCGCAGAATCGTTGCGCTATCCTTTAAATAGTAAAAACCTGCGACGCCCGCTATAACCAGCAGCACCGCCAGGACCAACTTGATCTTGTCTGCCATTTGTGAACCTTGTTCAGCCACCTGTTAAGCGCCAACCCGCAACCTTGGCACGTCTAATTCCCGGTTACGGGTTGTCGGGTGGCAGGCCAGGAGGGTCTCGAACCCCCAACCTTCGGTTTTGGAGACCGACGCTCTGCCAATTGAGCTACTAGCCTTCCGATTCGGTGGGAGCGTTGAAAACGCATTCGCCCCCGGATTCAAACGTTATCTATTCCAGTATTTTGGCGACGACACCGGCGCCCACGGTACGACCACCTTCGCGAATGGCAAAGCGCAGACCTTCTTCCATCGCGATGGGCTGAATCAACTGCACCGTGATGCCGATGTT
>JANLTJ010000043.1:0-14008 GCA_031362885.1 Betaproteobacteria bacterium | reverse complement strand
CATGTTCAAGACCCAGCAACGAATCGAGTGTTTCCAGCCATTCAGGCCGAGGCGCGCCGTGATGCGCCGCGCGCACCAGCACGCCGGCGCGCTCGCGACCGATCAATACGGCGCTGAAAAACGCGACCTCATTTTGCATTGCCTGCAAGGAATCGAGCAGCCCGTTTTCGTCGCCATCGCAGGACGCAAAAGCCGTGAGTCGCCACGACAAATCGGCCGATGTCATCCTGATCGCGGCGTGCTTTAATTCGGGCTGGCGCGAGGCCGGATCGAATGCCGGCAACGTTAATGTATTGACGCCGGCGCTGTCTCTGCCGCCGAGAAAACGTTTGCCCCAGTGCATCGGCAGATACACCTGGCCCGAACGCAGCGTGTCGGAGGATTCGACGATGCTGTAAATCGCGCCGCGCCGTGATTCGATTTTCACCAGTTCGCCGTCCTTCAATCCGCGGCGGGAGAGATCGCTCGGGTTGGCGGCAAGCCGCGGTTCCGGTGCGTGTCCAAACAGGCGAGCCACATTGCCGGTGCGGCTCATGCCATGCCACTGATCGCGCAGGCGTCCGGTGGTGAGTGCCAGCGGATAGCGCGTGTCGGTTTTCTCCGCCACCGCTCGATAGCGCTCGGCAAAGAATTGCGCGCGACCGGTTGCGGTGGGAAATTTTCCATCCTCGTACAGGCGAATTTTTCCGGCGTTGGCACCAGTTGGCAGCGGCCATTGTTGCGGGCCCTTTGTTTCCAGCATCGCGTAACTCAATCCGGTGATGTCGAGATCACGGCCTCGGGTGATTTCGCGGTGTTCGTTCCACACGGTTTCGGGAGAATCGAAGGAAAAAAGTGTCGGCATGCCGGGACGCAATTTTGCCTCCAGTCGCCGCGCGAAATCGCAGACGATTTCCCAATCATGGCGGGCCTCCGCGGGCTTCGGTGCCGCCGCGCGCACGCGCGAAATGCGCCGCTCGGAATTGGTGACCGTGCCGTCCTTTTCGCCCCAGGCAGTGGCCGGCAGCAGCAGATCAGCGTAAGCGGTGGTCTCGGTGCTGCGAACGGCTTCCTGCACCACGACGAATTCCGCCGCTTCCAACGCCTGCGCCACGCGCGCCTGCTCGGGCATGGACTGCACGGGATTGGTACAGGCAATCCAGACCGCCTTGATTTCCCCGCTGCGCAGCGCCTCGAACAGGTCCACCGCCGTCTTGCCCGGGGTGGCACACAGCACTTCCACGCCCCAGAAGCGCGCGATTTCCTCGCGATGCGCCGGGTTGGACAGCTCGCGATGCCCGGGCAGGAGCGTGGCCATGCCGCCCACTTCGCGCCCGCCCATGGCATTGGGCTGACCCGTCAACGAAAACGGCCCGGCGCCAGGCTTGCCGATCTGGCCTGTGGCCAGATGCAAATTGATGAGGGCCGTATTTTTGTCAGTGCCTTGCACGGATTGATTCAAGCCCTGGCAATACAATGACAGAGTCGCCTTGGAAGCGCCAAACCAGCGCGCGGCCTGCACGATGTCTTCGGCGCGCACGCCGCAAATCTGCGCCACCGCTTTCGGCGTGTATTCCGCGACCGCGGCTTTCAGTTCCTCGAAGCCTTCGGTGTGCGCGCGCACGTAATCGAGATCGCACAATCCCTCCCACAGCAGCACATGCAGCATGCCGTTGAACAAGGCGACATCGCTGCCAGGCAAAATGGCGAGATGCAAATCTGCTGCCGCTGCGGTGTCGGTGCGGCGCGGATCGACCACCAGCAGTTTCATCTGCGGATTTTTCGCTCGCGCATCCTCGATCCGGCGCATGAGGATCGGATGCGCGAAAGCGGTGTTCGATCCGGCGATAAAAATGCACTGCGCGTGATCGATATCCTCGTAACACGCCGGAGGCGCATCCGCGCCCAGCGTGCGTTTGTAGCCCGACACGGCGGAGGACATGCACAGCCGCGAATTGGTGTCGATGTTGTTGGTGCCGATCAGGCCCTTGGCAAGCTTGTTGAAGGCGTAGTAGTCCTCGGTCAACAACTGGCCGGAGACGTAAAACGCCACGCTGTCGGGGCCATGATCGGCGATGGCACGGGCAAAGCGGTCAACGGCAAAATCCAGTGCCTCGTTCCAGCTCGTTCGCACCCGGGCCTGGGATCGGGCGCGGCGCAGTTCCGGGTAGAGCGCGCGCCCGCTGGCCTGCGCGCTCAGGTGCAGAGTCGCACCCTTGCTGCACAGCCGGCCAAAATTGGCCGGGTGCTCCGGATCACCCTCGACGCCCACGATGTGCCCGTTCTCGGCGTGCGCGATTACGCCGCAGCCAACGCCACAGTAGGCACAAGTGGTGCGAAATTTTTGCAACATGCGATGGCGCGCCCGATGAAAAAGTAACCGTGCTGGTGCAAGCAACGTTACGCATCGCACCAACGGATTAGCAGGGCTATGTGCAATCGACGTGCCAGACCCGGCGAAAGCCAGATAAGTGGTTGAACTCATATGAAAACAACGCGGTTCCGCGAGGGCTTCCCGGGACCGTCGTTCGCCCCGGCACGCGCCACGACGGTGCGCTATTTTTCCGCTACGCACCCGAAACGGCCGCTTACTCGAAGTTGTATATCAGGGTCACCCAGAGCTTGTCGGTGTCGCGCTTGCGCGCGGTTACGGGAGCCAATACGTCGTCTTCGCGGAAACGGGCGTACTCGACTTTGCCATTCAGGCCTTTGGCGAGCGGATACGTGACCCCGAGATCGAGCTCCGTGCCAAAATGAATGCCGCCGAAATCGGACTTGAAGTCGTGGTACTCGGTGAGCAACTTGGCCTTGCCCAGCGTCGCGCCAGCGCTTACGAAGGTGTCGCGCATGCCTTGCGCCGGAGTCGTCAGAAACAAGTCCGCCCAGCCCTGAAACAGATGGTTGGTGCCCAGCGGCGTCTGAAACGCATAGACACCGTTGTTGCTCGACAGCAGTTCATGGTCGATGCGCAGGTAATACTTCGCCCAGCCGGCACCGATTCCGGCACGGATGTACTCGGCATCGATGCGCGCATCACCGGCGGCGTAATCGTTTTGTTTCGCGTACTCGGCGGTATAGAGCAGCTTGAACGTTTCATTGAGCGGATACGCGCCATCAGCGCGCAGTCCCAGAATCTGGTTGGAGGAATCAGCAAAACCGGTGGATGCCGCATTCACCGCCTGGTCATGAAAATAACCATAGCCGGTGAAGTTGTTGCCCGGCGACCATTGATACGCGGCGTTGAGCAGCTCGATCTTTACCTGTTTCTGATCGCCGAAAATGTTCTTCAGGCGCTCCAAGTGCGCGGCGAACACCGTGGTCTTTGGCAGGCTCTTGTTTTCCACGCTAAGACCATTGAACACCTGCATGACCTGGCGGAATTCAACATTACCGACCATGCGCACATTGTCGAGCTTGACGCTCTGCGTGCCCAAGCGCAGGCGCGTGCCGGGTAATCCGGTGTAGTCGAGAAAGAGTTGATTGATGTCGGTGTTGTCCGGGTCGGCCACACGCGGATACTGGGTCCTGCCGTTCTTGCCATCCTCGTAATTGTCATGGGCGCGACCGACGTCAATCATCTGCGCGGTGACGCTGAAGCCATTGAAACTACCGGTCTGCCACCCAAGCAGGCTGCGCAGGGTCAGCGCATTGGCGTCGAACGCCTTGCCGTCCTGTTCCACGCGCTCGTAGCGCGGGCGCAAATTGAGCAGCAGCTTCCCGCCGGTGACTGAGCCGAGCAATGACGGCTGTTTCTCGTCCGCCACCTGCGCTTGCGCCATAGCGCCCGCCGGGACCCAGAACGACATCGACCACACTATGATCAGCCAGACTTGCTTCGTCATCTTTTTGCCACTTCCTCGGAGTTAGGGGTGGCGCCGGTCAGAATGCGACGCATGCTGGCGGGCCACTGCGCGCAATTGCAATCGCCATGCCTGCTATCGCGATGCCGGCACCACAGACACGGCCTAAGTTCATGTTGTAATTGATTTGAGTGATGCTTTCGCTGGCCAGGAAGCACGTAGCGCCTGACCCGGAAAGGCTTCGCAACGGTGCAAGCCGGCCTGGTCGACGCACCACGCTGGCGCCAGGTCGGCTTGCGTTGCGCACATCGATGGTTTCGTGCAGGACCATCGGATGGTAGGCTGCGCATTTTACGCAACCCGCTGTTGCATTGTCCATGGCACATCACGCGGCACTCGTCTTATTCTCTGGTGGACAGGACTCCACCACTTGCCTCGCCTGGGCACTGGAGCGGTTTGAACGAGTCGAGACCGTCGGTTTCGATTACCGGCAGCGCCACGCCGTCGAGCTGGCGTGCCGGCCTCGCATTCTGGAAGCGCTGCGCCAATCCTTCCCGCAATGGTCCGCGAAACTCGGCGAAGATCATCTGGTCGATCTGGGCGTGCTGGGAAAATTAAGCGATACCGCGCTGATTCAGGACAAGGCCATCGCCTTCGCGCGCGACGGATTGCCCAACACTTTTGTCCCCGGCCGCAATATTTTGTTCTTCACGCTGGCCGCCGCCATCGCCTACCGCCGCGGACTCAGCGTTCTGGTCGGCGGGATGTGCGAGACCGACTACTCCGGATATCCCGATTGCCGCGATGACACCATCAAGGCCTTGCAGGTTGCGCTCAGCCTCGGGCTGGCCGAACGCCTGGTTCTGGAAACGCCGCTGATGTGGCTGGACAAGGCGCGGACCTGGGACCTGGCGCATGGACTCGGTGGCGACGCGTTGGTTTCGATGATCACGCGCGAAACGCACACCTGCTATCTGGGAGATCGCACACAGTTGCATCTTTGGGGATACGGCTGCGGGAAATGTCCGGCATGTGATTTACGCTTGACGGGGTTTGAACGCTACCAATCAAGCCTCGCTGGCGCGCGTTGTCCTTAAGCCCGGTGACCCGCGCACCGGATGCGGTACTCATTCTTGACGACGCCCAAAGCTGCGCAGACTATAGTTACGCCATGTGCCGCGCCCTGCTCTATCTCGGAAAGCCTGTTCTGCTCGATTCCTTGCTGTTCCAGCCGGACTCGGCGCTGATTCGTCAGAGCTACATGCCCAAGATGCTGCATATGCTCAATCTGGCCGGTTTTGGCTTGCGCGCGTGGGATGCTTCGTCGCACGCACCGGAAAAACCCTTTGCCTACGGCTCGCCGTCGCTGCCGGTGTTCGACCGCAATCTGAAGAACCTGGCGGAGAAGGTGCGCGCCACCTGCGTACTGGGCCATGTGCGCGGCGTTGCCTACTCGACGACGGTGGACATCTCTCTGCAGAATGTCCACCCGTTCCAATTCGAAGGTTCGCCCTGGTGCCTTGCGCATAATGGCGATTTGGTTGGAATCGCGGACTTGAAGCGCATCTTCGCGAAGCATGTAAAGCGGGAGTACCTGCCGCTGATTCGCGGCTCCACGGACAGCGAATGGATTTATGCTCTGTTCGTTTCTCAAATCGCCGATGCTCGCGATTTTGCGGATGAGGCGTCGATCTTCGACGCCATTGAGCGCACGCTCGACATCATCCGCCAGGCGCGCGCCCAGCTTGGCATTGATGTTTCGTCGTCGGTGAATCTGTTCATCACCAACGGCAGTCAACTCGCCGCGGTGCGCTATTGCTTCGATTTCGGACGCTACCGCACGGAGGATGCGGCGAAATTGCATGAGGCCAATCTCAGCTTTCTGTCGCTCTGGTATACGCTTGGGCGCGACTATGCACAGCACGCCGGGGAATGGAAGATGTCGGGCGGCGCCGAGCATGCCGAATCGATCATTGTCGCCTCCGAGCCGTTGACCAAGGACACTTCATCGTGGGTCGAACTACCCGAGTATGGAGCGCTGTTCGCCGAGATTCGCGACGGCCGCCCGAGGCTCGCGCTGCGCTTGCTCGACTAATTATTTTCAGCGTGCCAGATCTGCGCGTGCAGCGCGGTCTCCATTGCCTGCGCTTTGTCATTTTCCCGTGCGAGGCGGTCGTGACTGATGAGGCGCGTGAGCAGCGTATTGGTTCGCGTCAGTGCCTTGAGCAGGCTGCGCTGGATGGCATATTGCAGCCTCACCGAAACGGAAGAATTGCCGTTGTAGATTTCAAGCAGGGTTTCGCTTGCCAGTTCGAGCAATGCCGCCGATTCCCGCACCCGCGCGCAAGCGCCGTGCGGCGCGCCTTCAAGAGCCGCCAGATATCCCACGAGTTCTCCCGGTCCGGCGATCGCCATGCGCCGCTCCCGGCCATCGGCTTGAGTAAAGACTTCGACCGCGCCGCGCAACACCATGAAGCACGCCGACGCCGCATGGCCTCGCGCGAACAGCCAGGTGCCGCGCGGCAATTCCAGCACCTGGGCCGACGCAATTAACTGTTGCGTCTCGTCGGCATCGAAGCCGTCGAAGAACGGCAGGGCCGGCAGAAAGGATTTCCAGTCGAACGACGCATCGATCGAGCGCTGTGCGTTCGCCAGCGGATCGCCGGCGGGCGCTGATTCGCGTGCCCGGCGGTCCTCTTGCGCCGGATGCTCGCGCACCCTGGCATTGAGCGCGCGCAGGCGATCCGCGAGAGTCCGCGTAATCATGTGCTGCACGTCGAGCGCGCGCGCATCACGGCTCGCCACCATCGCCCGGAAATCATCCCGCGCGATGAACCAGCCTTGCACATCCGTCGTCGCCACCACGGTCGCCGAACACACCCCGCGCTCGATGAGCGCCATTTCGCCGAACAGGGCGCCCGCGCCAAAGGAGGCGACCTTCAGCAGATCGCCGCTCGGCATGCTGACCTGCGCTTGCGCTTCGCCCTCGTGAATAAGGTACGCGCCGCGCGCGGCCTCGCCTTGCTGCACCAGCCGGGAACCGCGCACGAACGAGACCTCGCGCGCAACGCCGATGAAATACTCGAATGGGTTGGCCATGGGTACCGTTCTTATTGAGCGTTACGTATCTGCGTGACAGATTTTCCCTCATCCCCAACCCTTCTCCCGGAGGGAGAAGGGCTTGTCTTCCCTCGCCCTCCGGGACAAGGGCACACTTGAAGCGGAGCAGAGGGATCGAGGGTGAGGGTGAGGTTCCGTTTCTCTGTTTCGGTTCACTAAGGTCAGTCTCTCATGCCACTTTGCAGATCGTCCAGAAACTCCGATGCCGGTTCGACACTGGTCACGAGCAGGTAATCGCGCGCACGGGTGCAGGCGACGTAGAGCAAATGGCGTTCGGTGTTGTAAACCTCCTCCAGATCCGCGTCATCGGCCACGGTTTCGATGCGCGATTGCAGGGGAATGATCTCGTCGTCGCACGCCATCACCACCACCGCCCGGAACTCCAGGCCCTTCGCCAGATGCATGGTGCTGATCGAGACCTGACCACTGGTCGTTTCAACATGCTCGTCGAGCACCTTGAATGTCAGCCCGGCTTTGGCAACTGCGGCGCGGGCACGATCAAGTTCCGCCTCGGAGCGGACGAATACGCCGAATTCATGGGGCGCCACCTGCTCCTTGCTGCGATCCGCCAGCCAAGCACCAACCGAGGCTATCTCATCTTCCTGGCTGTGGAAGGTTCGAATCACTGGAGCGGATCCATTGAATACTGAAACCGTGCCACGCCGCTCTTCGCTATTGCCATCAACATCCGACACCTCCGGCGCCAGCAACCGGTCTGTCTGCATCCTGATCTGATGCGAGGTCCGGTAGTTGATGTGCAGCGTGCGCGCGCGGCCACGAATATCCACACCAAGGGATAGCCATGAGAAAGGAAGCTGAAAAATTCGCTGGCCCAGATCGCCGGTAAAGAACAGAGCGTTTGGTCGATCCGCCCCGAATGCGGCCAAAAATCGTAACTGCGCAACGCTCACATCTTGTGCCTCATCGACCACAACAAAATCAAAGGGTGGGTGTTTGCGGCCCGCCAACTGGTGAGCCAGCCGATTGAACATTCCCGCGAAGGTGATAAGCCCCTGATCACTCAGCCGACCGCGCACGACATCGAAAACTGACCAAAGCGCCGCACGCTGAGGCTCCGGCAATCGCGTCTTTCTGCCCAGGCGCTTCACGTCCCGATAAGACTCCCAGCTATCCAGTTGCCAGGCGTCAACCAGTTCCTCCCATTCCGACTGCAAGAACTTCAGGCTGAACTTCTGCCCTATAACCGCCTGCGCCGCCTCCGTCATGAACCGCCGGATGACATCGCGGGTAGCGATTTTCGGGCGACCGAAGTGCCCTTCATAAAGCCGCTCGCCAATAGCGTTCATGGCCTGTACTTCCATGCGTTCAGCCAGACGCGGCTCGTTGCTGACCAGGCGCCTGAGTCTGGTTCGCAGCGCGTTCGCCAGTGTTTCGGAAAACGTCGTCAGCAGCACCCTGCTATCCGGGTTGCTGCGGGCCAGAAACACAGCCCGATGCAGAGCCACGATCGTCTTGCCGGTGCCGGCTGATCCGGAAACGCGGGCGGGACCGCTGTAGTCCTGCTCCACTATGTGTCGTTGCGCGGGATGGAGAAATATTGTCCATTTGTCCCATGGAAACTCCAGCGCACGCTCCAACTCATCAACACTGCCGATGACTCTGAAGCGACGCTGCGCATCGGGATGAGAAAATGGATCGACTTGCCCAGCTATCGGCCCCAGACTCGGAACAGAACTTTCTTGAAAGTTCACCTCGTCGGCGCCCTGATATCGCGCGTTATTTTCGTGGACGGCATATTGTGAAACTCGGGGCTTGCCCCCGGTCGCAAGTTCCAGCAATGCCTCGGCCGCCTCGCTGGGCAAATGGTCTGCCAGGTCCAAAAGACTATTTTCGTTGGCCCGGCGTACATCACCCAGCCATTCCGCGGGTACCCCGTAGTTCAGCAGTTCATTGTCGGAGATTTTGGGGAAAAGCGGCTTCCGTGCGGACGCCGACTTTGTTGCCTCAACATATTTCGGGACAAGAATCTCCTGAACGGTCTCGCGAATCTCCACCAATTGCGCGGCACCCGTTTTTGGATGTGTTTCCAACTTCCGTCGCTCGGCCCAGGCGTAAGCCTTGTCGTGATGATCCACGTAGCACAACAACAGGCTGCCGGTCGTCTTGTGCACGATCAGCCGGATATCCGCGCTCACCCGCACCGACCAGAAATTCTTGTCTTTCGCCTTGTTGAGCTTGTGAAAACTCATCCCGTGGTTTACCGGGTTGAGTTGGAGGTCGAAAGCGGTCGTCTTGACGGCCTTCTGCTCGTCGCCGGTCAGCCGTGCGAGGCTGTCGGTGAAAGTGTCGGCGATGCGAAATTCCATGCGAGCGGTGGTGGCAGACACTGCGGATACGAATCGTCGCCAGTTCTACATCGCGGCGCGTGATTTATACGTACTTTAGCGAATTTACAAACATTCAATAAACCGACTAATTTTCGTCAAACTTCCGATGTCCGCCGAAGCAATTCAGCGTGCCGAGCGATCAGGGCAGCTCGTTCCTTTCGTTCGGCTTTCCCCATCTCAGGATCGTCTTCTGGCCAAGGCCATCCCGTTATATTGGCGTGCCTGGGCGGCGGCTCTTGCGCCAATACTTCCAGCAGGGCGGCCCGGACATGCTTCGCTTTGAAAATAGCTGCGCCATGCAGCGTCCTGCCCCCAGCCACTTGTTTGATTCCAATATCCCACAAAGACTCGGCTGGGTGTCTTCCGTGCCGAAACACTGATGTCGCCCTGTCCTTCGGATTCGGTTCAACCGCGGAAGGCTTGATCATGACCGCACTGTACTGCCTGTCCGACGTGAGGAACCTCACGAGGTCTTCCTCGGCGTCGACGATGTTAGAGAGGCCCGATGGAAGCGTTTCCACGATTCATTATCCCCATGATCCCTTCCAAGATTTTCCGTGGAACGGTATCCCCGTCGAAGTTGGCAACGGCATGACCCTTGTCTGTGCCGTCCAGCCACGCGTACGGCAGTCGATTGCTAGCGCCCACACTTAAAGAGAAAAGATAATTGCGGGACTGAATCCAATCCAAGGATATTGAGCCGTCAGATTCGGGGGCGAACTCGGGCAGCGGAACCCCCTCGGGCAACGCTCGTATGAAAGCCGCTGCCCTGAAAACTGCCGCGTGTTCTATTGGCAAGGCGCCCTCTCCATCCCAGTCAGGCCGGTCGCACTCGTTTGCCAAGGCCCAAATTTGAGAGATAGCTGCCGCCTTGCTGCCGAATAATAAAGGCTGCGACCGTTCCACATGGTCCACGACTTCACTCGCTGCCTGCATCAAAGATAGCGCCTCGGTCGAGATGGCACTCCCTTGGCGGGCAAGCGAATGAAGGGCGGTCAGGCCCATGCGTTCCGTTATCGAAATAGCTTGAGGCATCGGGCTGTAAGAGTGTTCCTGAAAAGAAGGTTCTTCAGTGCTCGCAACGATTGAATCTTGGTTTGAATGGATAACCAGTCGTTCGGTTCGCTGTTGCCGGGACCGAAGGCTGTAATGTCCAGAATGACCGGCAACTTATCGTTTTCCAAAGTTTGCGCCGTCAAGACAATATTAACCCGGTTATCGGTTCCCGTTTCCACTGCCGAGTGCTGATTGAGGAAGCCTACCAGAGTCAGCTTGTCTTCGTCCGCAAGCCGGGGGCCGAGTTTCAAATAGTCGTTCAACTCGACCTTGCCTGCCTTCGTTGGAAGGAGAATGCGGTTGATGTAGCGCAAGCGGATGTTCCGAATTTTGACCGGTAAGACAAGGCCCACGAACAACCGCCAGGTCCGCTCGATCTCGGGCAGGTATTGGTCCAGACTGGAATATGGGGCCAATCGGTTGAACGAAAAGCCCTGTGTACGCACTTGCACCAGTTGCTTTTCGTCTGATTGAAAGAATTGAAGGGCTTGAATGCCTCGCCGAACTGACATCTTCGGTGGGGCTACGCCTTCCTGCTTTATCTCGTGCTCCTGAACAAATTGGGTACGGAAATTTGGATATTGTTTCCTGAACAGGTCGCCGCCTGGGACTTCCAGCGCGGTCAGGTCCATTGCGGGAGGCATATCGCAGTCGATATCCACCACCGCTTCGACAATTGGCGGATGGGAAAGATTCAAGAGGGGATTGGCCATGATCGCAGCAGGCGGATGCGTTGCAACTATACCTTGAACACCTTCATCACTTCATCCCCGAGATGATTGATGACCTTTACAGCGATACGCCCGGCCTTGGGTTTGTCGAAGGCCCGGGAGGTGTCGCTGTTCAGCGTAGCCCAGGCTTCTTCATTGATCTCGGCCTTCAGCGTTGTCTTGAGCGCGCTATAGGGGTCGTTCGCGCCGAGGAAGTAGGCGTGGCGGACGAAGAAGCTTTCTTCGTTGTAGTCGGTGTCGATGAACCAGCAGGCAATGCCTTCGGGGCCGTCGCTGCGGACTTCGCCGGTTTGCGGGTGAAACACATCCACGCCGTTGACCTTGATGCGCAGCCTGCCGTCTTTCTCTGGAAGGATGGTGATGTCCGGCTCGCCGAAGATGACGAAAAGATTGCCTTTGCCGGTGTTCTTGAGGTCGTCGGCCATGTGCAGATCGGCATTCATGCGCGCCTTGAGCACGGGGATACGGCCGAGTTTGCTGAACTCCGTGGCGTGGGCCTCGTAGTTGAAGGCGCAGGCAATCAGCACGTCGAAGTCGGCATCGCCCGCTTCGCGCGCGGCCTCCACCAGATCGGGACGGGTGACAGTGCCGAATTCGGGGCCGATGAAGATAGCGGCGCGCTTCTCGACTCCCGACTCTGCGTTGCCTTCTATGTAACGACCTTCGGCGCAGACCAGTTCGCCGGGCCACGGTGTGAGCGCGGTAAAGACAATCTTGTCTTCCTTATGCGCCTGCTGAACGCCGGCGGTCTTGAGGTTCTCAAGGATCATCTGTGGGAACGTCTGCTTCGCGCTGTAGTCAGCGTCCGGTTCCGCGGCCGTGTCGATCAGTTCGTCGTTCTCGTCCACGCCCAGCATACGGTGCGGCGAGAGGCTCTCGACGGTGAACGGCCCGGCCACACGGACTTTCTTCTTGTCGTCGTAGGGCTTGTCGTAGAGATACTCGAACTCGGCCTTGGCGGCGATGGAGGCGTCGATCTCCTTCTGCCGCGTGATGCGCGCCTGCCACCAGTCGGCGTGCAGTTTTTTCGCGACGTCCGACCACTTGGCCTCCGCCTCGCGCGGGATTTCCCATTCCTGCCAGGTTTTTTTGAGCGCGGCGTTCAGTTTTTCGCACAACGGCTCAAACACTGCCTGCCATTTGTCCCAAATCACGTCGATCTCGGCGTTGTTGGCGATGGAACCCAGCGTGATGTGCGGCACGCGCTCGTAAACGAACCCGTCGCGAATATTGCCGTGCACCGGCTGGGAGGACGGCACAATGCGCGAGACTTCGCCTTCCTTGATCTGGCCTTCGCGCGAATCGGCGAGCAAGTAGAACGCATAGCGCGCACCCATGATGCGGGCGCGAGTCAGCGCCAACGCGACGCGAGAGGTGTCGATGGTAATCCAGCGTCTGCCCCATTGTTCCGCGACGTAGCCCGCGGTGCCGGAACCACAGGTGGGGTCGAGCACGAGATCACCGGGGTCAGTGGCCATCAAAATGCAACGCTTTACAACATCAACATTTGTTTGGACGACATAAATCTGCTGGGTAGCGGCACTTGCATCGCTCCACAGATTAGTGATGCGACCAACAGGGTAATCAGCGTGCCGCAATATGTATCGGAGAGTTGTCCCACTGGGATGAAGCCGATTCGCCTTCTGCAGCCTACGCATTCCTTTCGAATCGCTTTTCCAGCAACTCTTCTTAGGAGGCTGCCAGATCCTTCCCTCGAACTCGATTTCGAAGTCCTGATTCTTGCGGTATTGGGCAGGGAGCAATGAGATCGATTGATATACTGATGCACCTTCGGGCAGCAAAGGAACGTCAGATATAGCCGCTCGGCGTCCGTCTGGCAACATTGCAAACACCCAAACTCCTTCCCCTGTTGAGTCCTTTTCGTAGAATAGTGGTCGAGTCTTTATCCGACTGCGATCGCGTGCATACCAAAGGAGGTAGTCGCTGACACCCTCAGCAACGTCAGATCCCAGCGGCATCATCTTCTTCCTGAACGTAATTTGCGCCGCAAAATTGGTGTCGCCGAAAACCTCGTCCAAGAGGGCACGCACGCGATGGACATTCTCATCGCCGATCTGCACGAAGATCGAACCTGAATCAGCTAGTAAATCCCGCGCCACGGCGAGCCGATCGCGCAGGTAGGTAAGGTAGCTGTGAATACCATCGCGCCAAGTGTCACGAAAGGCCTTCACCTGCTCCGGTTCGCGCGTAATTTGGCTGGCGTTCCCATCCCGCACGTCGCGGCTGGTAGTGCTCCACTGAAAGTTGCTGTTGAACTTGATGCCGTAGGGCGGATCGAGGTAGATGCACTGCACCTTCCCGCGTAGGCCTTCGCGCTCGGCGAGGCTCGCCATCACTTGCAGTGAATCGCCTAGGATCATGCGGTTCGACCAGTTCTGGTCGTGCTGGTAGAACTCGGTCTTGTCGACGCCCTTGGGCATGCCGTTGAAGTCCCCGAACAGGTCGAACTGCTCAGAAGCACCCTCACCCCCGGCCCCTCTGCTTCGCTCCAAGTGTCCCCTTGTCCCGGAGGGCGAGGGGTGCAAGGCGGTCTCGCGCAGCAGGTCGTCGATCAGCGCCTTGGGGTGGACTTTTTCCTGGATGTAAAGCGGCGGGGCGTGGACGACGAGATCGCTCCAGTCCTGCTCGTCCTTGCCGCGCCAGACGAGTTGCGGGTCGAGATCCCGGTTGCGCCGTTCGTAGGCGACGCGAACAGGATTCTGCTCCGCCTTTTGCAGCACGGACTGGTATTCGGCCGTGGGAATGTTCTTGCGCGTCGCCTCGTCGTGTTTGAGGGCGGTGACGGTCTTGGTGGTGGTTTTCTTGGCCATAGGGCAGGTCAGGGAATGAATCCTATGCGGCGTTTGGGCTGGCCTTTCTTTGCCTGATCGTCAGCGATGAGTTGCTTTATGGCATCGAAGACGACGGTGAAATGCTCGTCGTACTTCTTCTCCATCGCCTCGATCTTCCGGGC
>JANLTJ010000025.1:0-87468 GCA_031362885.1 Betaproteobacteria bacterium | reverse complement strand
AGCACCGGCGCGGTGGCCGGAGTAACCAACAGCTTGCAGTTTCCACATCTGGCCTTGACAGGGCTGGGCCCGCAGATTGAGTTGTCCTACAAGTCCCTGTTCCATCTGCTACCGCCGCAGGCGCTCAACGCGCGTGCCATGCTCGAGTACATCGCGAAAGGATTGAAAGCGAAGAAGCTGGGTGTGCTGCATGACTCCGGCTACGGCCAACTGGTCATGACCAACATTCAGAATCTGTACCGGGAATACGGCATCGAGCTCGTCGCCGTTGAAAAATTCGAAGTCGGCGCGACCGATGTCAGCACACAGGCCGCCAAAGTGCGCGCCGCCAAGCCGGATGTCGTGGGTGTCATCGCCACATCGCCGGTACCGTTTCGCAACGCCCGCCAGATGCGCATTACCCAACCGATCGTATCGGCGATCGGTTCATCATCCTACGAATACGTGAAAGGCATGGGTGAGTTCGCCGACGATATCGTTTTCGCCGAGTTCATCATCTCCGAAGATCCACTGCCGCACCAGAAGGAGTATGTGGATCTGTTTCGCAAGGAATACGGCACGCTGCCCAAGACTTATGACGCGGCGGGATGGGACGCGACGCACATTTTGGCGCAGGCGCTGGAAAAAGTCGGGCCGGACGCTGGCAGCATGGCAATCTCCGGGGCAATTCGGGCCAGCCGCTACCGTGGCGTCGTCGCGCAATACGACTTTTCCGCTCCCGACATGACCGGCATCGAACTGGAGAGCTACGCCTATTCAAAGCTGGTGAAAGGCCGTTACACGCGACTGCCTTTCAGAGCACGGAAGACGGATGACTGAAGACAGAAAATCCGAATAAGCCTCTGTCGCACAGTTTCCGTCCTCTGTCCTCTGTCTTCGGTCCTCTGATCCGTGAGCTTCGATCTTTTTTTTCAGTCGATACTGACCGGCCTCACCAACGGTTTCGTTTACGGGCTGGTGGGACTCGGCCTGGCTTCGATTTTTCGCGGCACGCGGATCATCAATGCCATGCAGGGCGACTTTGCGCTGATCGGCGGTATCACCGCGGTACTGCTGATCGAACGCGCCGGAGTTCCACCCCTGCTGGCGTTCGTTGCGGCGGTGCTGATCGGGGGGATCGCGGGCTGGCTGATGGAAGTGGTTCTGGTGCGCCCCTTGCGCCGGCGCGGGGGGTCGGAGGACAGCTATCTGCTGCTCACGCTGGGCGTGGCATTTGCCGTGTCCGCGCTGGTGTTGTACCTGATCGGCCGCGATTCACACGTGCTGCCCGGCATCGGCGGTGAAGGTATCGTGGTGATCGGCGACGCGGCGATCCGCATTCATGCGCTGTGGTTGATTGCGATCAGCCTCGCGGTGATGGGCGCGCTGCGCCTGTTCTTCTCCCGGACCGCGCTCGGCTTGTCGATGCTGGCTGCTGCCCTTGATGCCGAGGGCGCGTCAACCACCGGGATCAATGTCCCCATGATGCGCACTTTGACCTTCGCGCTGGGCGGTCTGATCGGGGGCCTTGCCGGCGTGCTGGTGGGTCCGCTGGTTACGGTGTTTTTCGACATGGGTTTGCTGCTCACATTGAAAGGATTCGCCGCGGCTATCCTCGGTGGACTGGCCAATCCGCTTGGCGCGATCGTCGGCGGCGTGACATTGGGCCTGCTGGAATCCATCGCCATCGTCGCGGTCTCCTCGGGGTACAAAGATGTCATCGCGATGGGCATCCTGATCGTGATTATGATCGCCATGCCCAACGGTCTGCTGGGCAGGCGCCTGCGCAAGGGAGGCTGAATGTCGCCAGCGGCGGCAAGGAATCCCACGCGTGCCCTGCTCTGGGGCTTGTTGTTATTGGCGTGGGTGGTGTTGCCCTTTGTGTCCACACGCCATGTCGTCGATTTGTTTGTGTTCGCCGGGTTGTATACGATCGCCGGCCTCGGCGTGGCATTCCTGCTCGGGCAGTGCGGCATCGTCAGCCTGGCGCAAAGCGTCTTCTATGGCATCGGCGCCTATAGCGTGGCCTGGTTCTGCGCGCAGAAAGGTCTTCCCAGTCCGGTGGGCATCGTCGCCGGCATGACCTTGAGCGCGGGCATCGCGGTGATCGTTGGCTGGCCGATCCTGCGGCTTTCCGGACACTTTCTTGCCCTCGCCACGCTGGCGCTGGGGATCATCGGTCAGGTGTTGTTTCTGGAATGGGACTGGCTTACCGGCGGCACGCTGGGCATCGGCGGGATTCCACGCATCGCGCCCTTCGGTTTTGCCTTTGATACACCGCTGCGTTTTTATTTCCTGGTGTGGCCACTGGCCGCAGCGCTGATTTGGTTGCATCACAACCTGTTGCACTCGCGTAACGGCCTCGCCTTGCGTGCGATGCGCGACGCGCCCGAAGCGGCCGCCGTGCTGGGTGTGGACATTCACCAACTCAAGGTGCAGATGTTCGTGCTGAGTGCCATGCTGGGCTCATTCGCCGGCAGCCTGTTCGCACACTATGTCAGCTTCGTGAGCGTGGACAGCTTCATGATCGACCGCGCGATCAATTTCCTGCTGCTGGCGGTTCTGGGCGGGGTTTACACCGTCTGGGGACCTGTTCTTGGCGCGCTGTTCATCACCATCCTGCCGCAATGGTTGAGCAGGCTGGGCGACATCCATGCATTCGTCTTCGCGGCGGCGCTGATCGTCGCGGTGATTTTTCTTCCCGAAGGTTTCGCAGGCGCAATCCGCAATCGTTGGCGCGCCTGGACCGGGAAGTAATCATGGCCGACGAAATGCTTTTGCGTGTGTCGGCAGTTTCGCATCGTTTCGGCGGCTTGCGGGTTTTGGGAGGCGTGAATTTCGACGTGCCGGCCGCTTCCCTCACGGGATTGATCGGCCCGAATGGCGCGGGCAAGAGCACGCTGTTCAATATCATTGGCGGCTTCCTGCTGCCGCAACAGGGCACGGTGCGACTCGACGCTCGCGACGTGACTCGTGATTCTGTTCTGGCACGCAGCCGTGCCGGGCTGGTGCGAACCTTCCAGACGCCGAAAGTGTTTTCCAGGCTCAGCGTCCGGGAAAACCTGATGCTCGGCTGCTACCGCCATCTGGCTTCCGGCGCGGCGGGCAACATGCTGCGGCTGCGGCGTTCGCGCGAAGAAATGGAGTTCATGCACGCACAGGCCGCCGACGCGGCGCAACGCTTCGGCTTGCGCGAAGTGCTCAATCGCGCGGCCGGGACCGTTCCGGCCGGCATTCAACGCATGGTTGAGCTGGCGCGAGCCTGCATCAGCCGGCCCCGATTGCTGATGCTCGACGAGCCGTCTTCGGGACTGAACACCGCCGAAATCTCCGGATTGCGGGAAACGCTTGCGCGCCTGAACCAGGAAGGCATGACGATCCTGCTGGTGTCGCACGACATGAGTCTGGTGGAGATTGCGAGCCGGGTTCACGTATTGTGTTTCGGGTCGATCATTGCCTCGGGCAACATGGCGCAAATCAAACAAGACGAGCGCGTGCGTCAGGCGTATCTCGGCGTGTGATGCCCGGAATGCAACTCAAGATAATGGACGTCGAAAATCTCGAAGCCGGTTACGGCGAAGTTGCGGTACTGCGCAATGTTTCGCTGCGCATTGCCGCCGGCGAAACCGTGGCCGTGGTCGGCGCCAACGGCGCGGGCAAGAGCACGCTGGTGGCCGCGCTGTGCGGGCTGGTGGCGGCGCGAGCCGGACGCATCCTGCATCAGGGGGCGGACATCGCGCGACTGCCGGCACACGAGCGCGTGCGGCGTGGGGTCGGTGTGGTGCTTGAAGGCCGCCACCTGTTCGGCACTATGACCGCCCGCCAGCACCTGACGCTCGGCGCGCTGGGCGCGCGCGCCGTCACAACGGGAGAGCATCGCTTCGGTGTCGAAGACGCGCTGGCGCTGTTCCCGTTCCTGCGCGAGCGCCTGGACGATCCGGTTGATCTGATGAGTGGAGGCGAACAGCAAATGGTTGCGCTGGCGCGGGCATTGCTGCTGCAGCCGCAATTGTTGATTCTGGATGAGCCGTCCACCGGGCTGTCGCCGCTGATGGTCAAGCAGATCATGGACACCATCGGCGCGCTGCGTGAGCGCGGCATGGGTGTCTTGCTGGTGGAACAGAACGTGGCACTTGCCGCCGAAGTCGCCGACCGCGGCTATGTGCTCTCGGTAGGCCAGGTGGTGCACGAAGTGCTCAAGGGCGAGTGGGTGCGTTTTCTGGCCGATGAGCGTCTGGTCAACGCCTATCTGGGTGGCGGATAGGATGGTGCACGCCTGAACTCCCGCTTTTGCCCAGAAGCGGAATAACCGGTTTTTATTGTAAGGTAGCGCAAATTGCGTTCTGAGCTGCTACGCGCCTGCGACAAAACCAACCTGCAATCATTACATGAGGAGTAACAGCATGGCCCCGCCAAAAGTCATACTTCAGCTCTACCCGATGATTCCCGCCGCCAATGAGGAAGACCGCAAGCGCAAACGTCCCATTGGGCGCAATCGCGACCTGTATCACAAGGCCCTGCACGACTGGATCGATATCATCCGCGCCGCGGAAGAGCTCGGCGTGTGGGGCGCCAGCACCATCGAGCATCATCTTCATTCGGAAGGCTACGAAGTTGGCCCCAATCCCGGCATTCTGAATGCGTGGTGGGCCTCGCAGTTCAAGAAGATCCACGTCGGTGCCTTGGGCTACGTGATGGCGACCCAGGATCCGATTCGTGTTGCCGAAGAGACCGCCGTTCTCGACCACATTACCAAGGGCCGTTATTTTGTCGGTTTTGCACGTGGCTACCAGTCGCGCTGGACCAATACCCTGGGACAATTCACCGAAACCCGCGCAACGCTATCCGACGGCAGCAGCGACGATTAACGCAATCGCCAGATATTCGAGGAACGGGTCAACATGGTGTTGCAATGCTGGACCGAGGATTCGGTGCGCCTCGACGGCAAGTATTACCAGGCGCCGTATCCGCTCGATACCGGGATCGTCGGTTATCCGGCGCACAAGATTACCCAAAGTGCCGGTGGCCAGGGCGAGGCCGACGCCAACGGCGTGCTGCGCCGCTTCAGCGTGGTGCCGGCGCCCTACCAGAGGCCGCATCCGCCGATTTTCGTGGCGGTTAGCCGCAGCGAACCTTCGGTACGCTACTGCGCGCGCAACGGCTTCCGCGTCGTGCATTTCTCGAAGGGCGACGTGGTGGTGAAGTACGCGAAAATGTACCAGGAGGAGGCCGCCAAACACGGTTTTAATTTCAAGTTCGGAGAGCGGCAGAATTCCTGCCGCTGGACGCACATTGCCAAATCTCCCGAGGATTACAACCGCAAACTGGTCGATTACGACCTCGACATCTACAAGAATTTCTACTCGCCGTTTTTTCCGCAGTTGCCGGCCAGCGTGGACTGGGTGCAGAACATGAAGGATTCAGGCCTGTTTCTCGGTGGCACGCTCGAGCAGACACGCAAGCTCTATCAGGACGAATTCACCAAGTGCCCTACCGAATACCTGACGCTGATCTGGCACTATGCGCAGCAGCCCAAGGACGAAGTCATCTGGGAATTGGAGCAGTTCATGAAACACATCTGGCCGACGCTGGAAGCGGCAACGCCGTCTGTCGCCAGAGCCGCTTGATCTTGTTGACAACACCATGAGTCTGGCGCCAATCGATCCAACGCTGCTGCGCCGGGCGTTTGGCGCATTTGTCACCGGCGTCACCATCATCACCACGCGCACGGCATCAGGCGAGCCGGTGGGACTTACCGTAAACTCGTTCAACGCGGTATCGCTGTCGCCGCCGCTGGCGCTGTGGAGTCTGTCGCGCGGCTCCGCGAGTTTCGACGCCTTCGTGCGGGCGTCGCATTTCGTGGTGCATGTCCTCGCCGCGGACCAGATCGCCTTGTCCCAGAGATTTGCCAGAACCGGCGGCGACAAGTTCGCCGGCCTGCCCTGGCGCAAGGCGCTCGCCGATGTGCCGCTTCTCAACGGCGTAGCGGCGAGCTTTGTCTGCCGCAATGCCGAACGCTTTCCGGGCGGCGATCACATGATTTTTGTCGGCGAGATACTCAGCTTCGAGCGCAGCGAGCGCGCGCCCCTGGTGTACGCCAGCGGCAAATACGCCCAGCTGCAAGAAGAGACGGTTGCCCCTCCGAACGACGGCGATTTCGCCGGGACAGAGGCGGCTGACTCGCCCTGACCCCGGCTACCGGTTCGCGGACTGTGCGGGTGCGCTGCGCAAGCTAGACGCCTGTTTTCAAGCTTCTCGCGCATCCGCCAGAATCAGGTCGGCGGCTTTTTCCGCGATCATGATCGTCGCCGCATTGGTATTGCCCGAAACGACATTGGGCATGATCGATGCATCGACCACGCGCATGCCGGCAATCCCCCGCACGCGCAGACACTCATCCACCACAGCGAGCGCGTCCTGGCCCATGCGGCAAGTGGACGTCGGGTGATAAACCGTTCCACCGACCTCGCGCGCATACTCAAGCCAGTCGTCATCGGTAACCACGCGCGTTCCCGGTGCATGTTCCGCCAGAACATAGGGCCGCATGGCGTTCGTGTTCATCAGTCCGCGCACCAGTTTGAGCGCGTCAATCACGGTGCGCCGGTCCTGTTCGGTGCTCAGAAAATTGTACTGGATCGCCGGAGCCTCACGCGCATCGGCGCAGCGAATGCGCACAGACCCCCGCGACCCGGGCTGCAGTGGCGACATCGACACGGTAAATCCCGGGAAACGATGCAGTCTTGTTCCCATTTTGTCGGTGCTGAAGTTGATGAGGTAAAGCTGGACGTCCGGACGCGCCAGTTCCGGCCGGGTTCTGGCAAACGCGCCCGCGTAACCGGCGCTGACGGTGAGCGGACCGCGCCGGAGTAACGCGTAGCGAAGTCCCATGGCGATGCGTCCGGAAAGCGTTCCCGCAGCGTCGTTGATTGTGATCGGTTTGCTGCATTTCCACACCGTGCGCGCATAGAAATGATCCTGCAAGCCTTCCCCCACACCGGGCGCATCGTGCGTTACCGGCACCCCATGACGCTCAAGCAGGGCGCGCGGCCCCACGCCGGAGAGTTGCAACAATTGTGGTGAGTTGATCGCGCCGCCGCACAACAGGATTTCCCGATGCGCGCGAACCGTCCGGGATACGCCTGCCGCGTGGTATTCGACCGCGACCGCGCGCTGTCCCTCGAAGTGAATGCGGGTCGCGAGCGCGCCGGTGATCACCTGCAAATTTTCCCGCCGGCGCGCAGGACGCAGGTAGGCCACCGCGCAACTCATGCGCCGGCCTTGGCGTGCGCTCGCATGATAGTAGCCCGCGCCTTCCTGAGACACGCCATTGAAGTCGTCGTTGGGCGGGATGCCCGCCTCTGCCGCGGCCACGATGAACGCATCACAGAGTTTATGTTTGTCGGGAAGATCGCTCACGGCAAGAGGGCCGTCCGCTCCGTGATAAGCGCTCTCGCCATGCTGGTAATTCTCTGATTTTCGAAAATAGGCAAGCACGTCGTTGAAGCCCCAACCCGCATTGCCCAGGCGCGCCCATTCATCGAAATCTTCCCGCTGGCCGCGAACGTGGACCAGGCCGTTGATGGAACTGGAACCCCCGAGGACCTTGCCGCGCGGTGTAAATATGCGGCGGCCATGCAATTGGGTTTCCGGTTCGGACTGATACATCCAGTTCACGCCCGGCTCCGCGAACAGCTTGCCGTAGCCGAGAGGAATATGGATCCAGGGATTGGTATCTTTCGGTCCGGCTTCGAGCAACAGTACGTTGTACCGTGCGCTGGCGCTGAGTCGATTCGCGAGTACGCAGCCGGCCGACCCGGCGCCGATGATGATGTAGTCGTATTTCATGGATGCGGATTTTATCAAGTGAACGGACGCGGGCGGCGCGCGGGCTGGCGGCGTGTCCCCCGAATCGGCGCGATTGCCTGCGGCTGCGCTTACAATTGGCACCTTACGCTCATCAGACGGTTTGCCGTGCCGAATCAGAAACTCGATCCATCCATCCGGTTCGCGATTGCCCATGAAACGCCCTGGACGCGCGAGATTACGCGCCAGTGGGGCGTGCATCACGATGACCCGCCGCTCTGGAACAAGCTCCTGGGACCTGTGCATGCGCGCGGCCCGGTGTCCGGCACCATCATTCTCGATGGCAGCACCGTGATCTCCTGGGGTGAACCCGACCGATCCGACCTGACATTCAGTATTGCGAAAACCTGCCTTGCATTGCTCGCCGGGATCGCGCATGACCGTGGGCTGCTCAAGGATGTGGATGAGCCGGTTCGCGTGCGACTACCGGAAATTGGCTTCGATGCCAGTCACAACGCGCAGGTAACCTGGGCGCATCTGCTGCAACAGACCAGCGAGTGGGAAGGTACGGTTTTCGGCGTTCCGGACCAGGCAGACCACTACCGTACGCTATCGGTTCAGGGCAACGTCGCTGCTCCGGGCAGAAAAGGCGATGCGCGGGCACTGCGCGTGCCGGGCACGTTCTGGGAATACAACGATGTACGCATCAACCAGCTTTCGCTGGCGCTTATGCATTTGTTCGCGCAGCCCTTGCCGGACGTTTTCCGCGATACGATTGCGCGTCCGGTAGGCGCCAGCGACAACTGGCGCTGGGTGGGCTACGACAATGCGTGGGTCGATCTGAACGGCAAGAACGTACAGTCCGTCCCAGGCGGGACGCACTGGGGCGGCGGGCTGTCGATCAGCGCGCATGACCAGGCGCGCATTGGACAGATGATGCTGGACCAAGGCAGGGTCGGCGATCGTCAGGTCATTTCGTCGCAATGGATCAGCAGTATGTGCACTCCCTGCGCGATCGCACCGTTTTACGGTTATCTGACCTGGCTTAACAGCGAGCGGCGCGTGTTTCCGAGCGCGCCGGCGTCGAGTTATTTCGCCATTGGTGCCGGGGGTAACTACGTGTGGGTAGAGCCTGAACGGCGCATGGTGCTGGTGGTGCGCTGGATCGACCCGGATCACGCCGACGAGTTCTTCGGTCAGGTGTTGCAGGCGCTGGCCGATCCGGACTAATCCTCCCAGTCGCAGCTGCATGGCGACATCGCGAAAATCGCGATCTTCTTCATCTAACCTTTGTTGATCCGACGTTAACCGGAAGCACGAGGCAAAGCGGTTAACTGATGCGCTGTTTACCCGCGAAAGGTCATTGTCAACGGATTCATCGTGCCAGTCGCCTAAGATACGCGACCAACTGCCAGATCTGCGAGTCGTTGAGTTCGTCGTGTGCGGGCATGCTGGTACCCGGTGAGCCGAAGCGAATGATCCAGAACAACTGGCCGTCCGGGATTCCGTTGACCGTTTCGGCACAGGCAAAATTGCGCGGGCGCGGAACGAATTGTTCGGCCATCGGGCCTTTGCCGTCGCCTTTCTTGCCATGGCACATCGCGCAGCGGGCGCCGTCCGATTTTCCGAGAAACAGTTTCTCCCCTGCTTTCAAATTCTGCGCATCGGAGGGCAATGGATTCTTCTGGCTGAAGTATTCGGCGGGAGCCTTGCCGGTGAATCGCGGCTGAGGGCATTCACCGGCTGGCGGTTGAGCCAGGGCGAAGGATGACACAAGGAACGCCACCAGGCCTGTGGCAAAACTGCGGCGTGCGGACGAGCGCATGGAATCCCCTCCCGGCATGGATGCCGGCAACCTTGCATGGATTTCCAATGTAGGCTCGATCGGCTTCGCCCGCTTTGATGTAAATCAAGTATCCAGCGGCCGTGGGGCTGACATATTACGGACTGATCCGATAAATCTCTCCGCCATAGTCCACGACATAAAGCTCACCATCGTTGGCTTGCGCAAATGAGGAAATACTCAGGCCTGACGCGCGTCCGTTCGTTATCGTCAGCGTGGGTTGGGTGGATTCCGAAATGTCGAAAATTCTGCCGGAGATGAAGTCGCCGAATACATAGCGGCCAGCCAGGTTGGGAATTGCCGCACCCCGGTACACATACCCGCCGGTAATGCTCGTACCTACGTCGCGGCCATACTGCGCGACCGGGGCAAGGCGATTGGGTCGAGATCCGCACGCAAGTCCCGTATCGCGGGTGCCCTCGAAGCAGCGCCAACCATAATTGCCGTTGAGTGCAAGCCGGTTGACCTCCTCTATTGCGTCCTGACCGACATCGGCCACCCAGAGTTGCTCAGTCAGGCGATCAAAACTCCAGCGCCACGGATTGCGCAGCCCGAAGGCAAATATCTCCGGGCAATTCTGGGTGCCGGTGCCATTCACGCCGCACAGGGCGTTGACTGCAAAAGGATTGCCGGCCGGGATGCGATACAGGAACGCGCCGCTGGTGCCATTGACATCGATGCGGACCATCTTTCCATGCAAGGTCGTCAGCGATTGCGCATTGCCGATGGTTCCGTGCTGGTCGTTGCTGCCACCGCCGTCGCCGATTCCGGCATAGAGAAATCCGTCCGGACCAAAGGCGATGCCACCGCCGTGGTGGTTGGCTTCCGGATTGACAATCGTGAGTATGACTCGCTCCGAAGCCGGGTCGAGTGTCAGGCCGCCGTCGCGGGTGATGAACTCCGAGAGCCGCGACGTCAGGGTATTGAGCAACGAGTAAAAAAGAAAAACGCGCGGATCGGCCGGAAAATCGGGATGAATGGCCATGCCGAGCAAACCACGCTCGCCGCCGAAGTTGACACGGTCCGCGATGTCCACGAAAACCGTTGTTGCCGCCACCGCCGGGCTATTGGCGAAAACGCGCACCTGTCCGCCCTGCTCGACGACAAACCAGCGGCGGCTGTCGCGCGGCGCCTGAAACATGGCAACCGGGCTGCTGAAAGCCGGCAGGCCGGAGAACACCCGTTGCAGCGTGAACCCTGCGCTGCCGCCTGAGGGGTCATCCGGTCCGCCGCTACAGGCACTGAGCACCAATGCCGCAACAGCAATCACGCTGAGAAATAAATGTTGCAAATGCATGTTCCTGGCCCTCCTGAAATTGCACGTCCACGATTATTGTGGCACGTCACTGGGCGAGAAGTTCAGAGGCAGGCCATGCCGGCAGGAAAATGCGCGAGGGACCCGGACACCGGGGATCGCGTGCTGTCCTGTCAGAACTATCCGGGCAGCCAGGACGTGAGCCAGGGCAGATAAGTAATCAGCAGCACGCCGACGAACAGCACTCCAAATGCCGGGAGCACCGCGCGCACCATCTCGGGCATGGGTTTGCCGAAACGGTAGGTGGCAAAAAACACGTTCATCCCCACCAGCGGAGTCAGAAAACCGAGTTCCATATTGGCAAGAAAAATCACGCCGAGATGCAGCGGATCGATGTCGAAGGCGGTGCCCACCGGCAGGATCAGCGGCACCATGACGATGGTCGCGGAAAAAATATCCATGACGCAGCCAATCAGCAGCAGGCAAAGGGTCAGCACAAGCAGAAAAATCCAGCGCGACTCGATGTAGGCTGTCACCCACTCGGTCACCTGGTCGGGAACCTGGGCATCGACCAGAATGTTGGTCAACCCCGGCGCAACAACCAGGGTCAGGAGAATGCCGCCGACCAGCAGCCCGCATTCGGCAAACATGCGCGCAATATCGCGCAGAAAATACAGGTCGCGGTGCACGACAACGGTCACGAAGAACGCGTAGAACGCGGTTAGCGCAGCGGCCTCGACCGGTGTCGCGAATCCGCCGAACAACATGCCAATCGCAACCAGCGGCGTGGCCAGCTCACATTTGGCGTCCCATAGCGCGGCGCGCGCGGCGCGAGCATCGACGCGGCTTGCGCGAGCAACAGCGCGGCCATGAGCAGGCCGGGAAATACAGCGGCGAGGAACATTTCTTCGAGCGGCAGTTTCGCCACCAGCGCGAACAGGATCAACGGCAGCGAAGGCGGCAGCAATACGCACAGCGAGCCGGCACTGGTAATCAGACCGATGGCGGGCCACTCGCGGTAGTGTGCGCCGATCAACAGCGGCAACAACAATTCGCTCAGGCGAGATTACGACGCTGCGCGCGTTTCTGCGCCTGACCGTGATCGCCGATGCCTGGCTGACCGCGCCCGCAGTCGTGTTTCAGACGGCGAGCGGCGCAGTACTGATGAAGCTGCTCGACTGGCTGCTGACGCAGCGACTGGTCGATATTGGTATGGGTTTTATATATATTCGTCGGCGCGTGTTGGTTACCATTGGTGGCGATGCAAATCTGGCTACTACGCGAAGCGCAACGGGCCACATCAATGGCAGCACTGTCGGCACGCTTGCACCGTGTATTCCGCTGGTGGTTCGCGTTCGGCGTTCCCGCGTTCACGGCGGTTGTATTGCTCTTCTACCTCATGGCAAGCAAGCCACTGCCTGTCACCTGAATCCGACAATTGTGTAAGTCAGGCTCGTTGTCGCTTCGTCTACCGGCAGGCGAACTTGCGCAGCACCTCCGACATGGTGTCCGGCGTGACCGGCTCCCATTCATGCGGCAACGTATCGTCATAGATCACCTTCCCCACGCCCATTTTTTTAGCGTGAAGAAAAAGGCCGAGCACCCTGGATCGCGACTCGACGCAGTCGTATTCAATCCGGGACTTTTGCGAAAAGTACCCGATCTCGACCATGCGCTGAAAGTCCTTATGGTCGCGCAGCGACCACATCCGAGCGTGATTGCCATCGCGAACGATTGATGCCGGGTCCGCGTAGCTTGTGACGGCATCGCTTTCCCCCACGCCAGTCCATTCCGCCCGAACCGGGCCGCACAGCAACAGCAGAAAGATCGCAATCTTCTTCATTGAACCTCCGTTGGCCTGCAGTTTACCGGACGCACGCAGCAAAGAGCTTCACCCCAGCATAGAGATTCAGCGTGCCAATTGCCTCAGGCAGGTCACCAACTGCCGGATCTGCACGTCGTTGCTTTCGCCGTGGGCGGACATGCTGGTGCCGGGTGAACCGAAACGAATGATCCAGAACAACTGCCCGTCGGGGATGCTGTTGACCGTCACCGCGCAGGAATGACGACAGATTCGCCGCCAGAATGCCCGCAATCAGGCGGCTATACTTTGACGTGGATCATGAAATCTGGCCCGGTAGCCCGATCCACCGGCTTCGGACGTGTTTGCCCGTTGGCGTCTGGTCGTGCCGGTCATGGCGCTTCCCGGGTATTGGCCTCAAGTTCGGTGCCGATGGGCCGATAGCCATTGCGAACGGCAATACTCTTCGGGTCTGGCAATGGCACAGTTCGGCGATTATCAGTTGGTGGAGAAAATCGGTGAAGGCGGCATGGCCATGGTGTACAAGGGCGTGCAGGGTTCGCTCGGGCGTACGGTGGCGATCAAGGTGCTTTCCCGTGCCCTGACCGACGACCCGGAAGTCGTCGAGTGTTTCAACCGCGAGTCACTCATCATCGCGCGCCTCAACCACCCGAACATCATCCATGTCATCGATCGCGGCATCGCCGATTGCGTGCCTTATTTCGTGATGGAGTTCGTCGAAGGCACGGATCTGGGCAGAATCATCGCCGGAAAGAAATACGATTTTCAGCAGAAAGTGGACGTCATTGTCCAGATGTGCAAGGCCTTGGGCTATGCGCACAGAAACGGCGTGATTCACCTCGACATCAAGCCCGCCAACATCCTGATCGATGGCGAAGGCAACGTCATGGTCGCCGACTTCGGTATCGCCCACTTGTTCGGCGGCGACGACGCGGCGCCAAGCGGGCCGGTGATGGGCACCCCGAGCTACATGTCACCAGAGCAGAAATCCGGCACCGGTGGCGTCACCATGGCGAGCGATATTTACTCATTGGGTGTGGTGATGTACGAGCTCTTTACCGGGAGAAAGCCGGTCATCGGCGTGCTGCCCTCGTCCATCGATCCGGCAGTTCCGCGGCGCTTGGACGAAATCATCGTCAACTGCCTGCGCACCGCTCCCGCCGATCGATTCGCCAGCGCCGACGCCGTCAAGGACGCCTTGCTCGCATTTCTCCAAGGCGCACATATCCGCCAGGAGCAGAAAGCGCAGGCAGTCGAGGGCTTCAAGACCCTGACCGAAAAGTTCGGCCTGCTCGATGTCATCAGGGAACACCGCTTCGGTGCCGTCTATTTGTTCGAGAACCGGGCGGCCCGCCAGATCCTGGTCATCAAGAAAATCTTCAGTGCCAAACCTGTTTTGTCGCATGCGAAACTTCTAGCCAATATCAAGCACCCTCACGTTGTGGATGTCTACGGCACCGCGAGCAGCGGCGCAACATCGATCATCGTGATGGAGTACCTCTCCGGGGGCAGCCTGAAGGACCGCCTCGCGAACCTGCGTCCATGGGAACAGGTGTTGACCACGGCGCGCGAAATCTGCGATGGCCTTTCCTTCCTGCACAAGAACCGGATCATCCACGGCAATCTGCGCCCCACCAATATACTGATGTGCGCCGATGGTCACGCGAAGCTCTCGGACATCGGCCTAGATGAGCATTACGCCGGGAATGCAGGAGAGGGAAACTGGTACGGCGTTGCCGATGAGCCGAAGTCGGTGCGCTCAGATATTTTTTCCGCAGGGATGATTTTCTCCGAAATGCTCACCGGCGCGACCCCGACCGAGAACAAAGGCCATCTCATCCAGAATTCGTCATTCCGGTCACTGCCCAAAGAACTCAAGCAGATGATTGCGGGAATGCTCGCTCCGGACCCGGGGGACCGCTACCAGAGCTTCGATGAAATTCTTCCGCTGATCGACGGCTTGCTCGATCAGGCGAGTAAAAACCGGTCCGCTGCTCCTGTCAGAAGAAACTCGCGTGGCCTGCTCTCCGCGCGATTCGGCCTCTCCCGCCTTTCCGGTGCGCTCGGTTCCTTTGTAAGAGACGCCTTGAATTAGGCAGGCCCGGGGACTAGGGGCTTATCCGATAGGGCTCGCCACCGTAATGCACGATGTAGAGTTCGCCATCGTTGCCTTCCCCGAACGACGAAATATTGAGACCGGATGCGAAACCATCCGACATGTGCACTTGCCCCTCGACAATATCATTCTGGCTAGCTTGGCCTATTTGGAGCTTCCCCGCTTGGCGGTTGCATGGAGCCGGCTTGATGACTACGGCGTTTACTTGAACTTGCAGAATCGATTCCGGGAGGCTTTCAAACCGCGTGACCTCTTGGAAGTCGAGTTTTCCATGTGGATGGAAGCTCGCAAGCAACTACCTAACTCGAAGAGTGCCTCATGATTCTGAATAAGAAAGCGGTCGTTTTGTTGAGTGGCGGGGTTGACTCAACCACGGTCCTTGCGATTGCACGCAAAGAGGGGTTCTAGACTTATGCCATGAGCTTTCGGTATGGTCAGCGACACAAGGTCGAGATAGAAAAGGCGCGAGATATTGCGGCGCGAATGAGCGTGGCGAAGCACATCGTCATTGAAATCTACCTGCGCGCTTTTGGCGGGTCGGCACTGACCAGCGATATCGGGGTGCCGAAGGACCGTCCGGTGGCCGAGATGTATCATGGGATACCGGTAACGTATGTGCCGGCCCGCAACACAATTTTTCTGAGCTATGCACTTGCTTGGGCGGAGGTGCTGGGAGTGAGTGACATCTTCATCGGGGTCAATGCGCTCGATTACAGTGGCTACCCCGATTGTCGTCCGGAGTACATCGAAGCCTATGAGCGAATGGCGAACCTGGCGGCGAAAACCGGGGTTGAAAGATCACAACAACTGAAGATTCACACCCCGCTTATTAGGATGACCAAGGCGGAAATCATCAAGACCGGCCTAGAGCTAGCGACTGACTACGCGCTCACGAGCAGTTGTTACGATCCTGGCCCGAATGGCGAGCCGTGCGGCAGATGCGACTCCTGCATCCTCCGAAACAAAGGCTTTGCCGAGCTGGGCAAGGCAGACCCTCTCACTGAGCGTTTCGGAAGGACGGCGGCTTGAACGAACGTCTTCTGTACGTGGCGGCGGCAGCATTCGAGGCCGCTCGGCAAGTTTCAGTACTTCCCGAAGGTCATCGATCTAGACGCCTGCATGGGCACAGTTTTCTTGCGAAAATCCGGGTAGGATTGCCGTCCGGCTGGGCGACATTCCCTGGGGGTGAGGTTGGCGAGCTTCGCGAAAAGCTTGCCCGATGCATCGCGCCGCTCGATTACCAATTTCTGAATGACAGGCTCAATCAACCCACGGATGAGAATCTCGCGCGTTGGGTGCGGACGCAGTTTGAACTTCCAGGAGTTGAGCAAATCGGCATTCAGAGCACTTTGCATGAAGGCGTGGATCTTGATCGGAATGAGCAGGCGCACATCTGGCGGCGCTACATTTTTGAATCGGCGCATCGACTCCCGAACGTGCCGACACACCACAAGTGTGGACGCATGCATGGTCACGGATTTGAAGTCATCCTCCACGCCAATGTCGATTTAGGCAAAAGAGATATCGGGCTCGACTACGATCGCCTGGACGAGAGTTGGGCGCCGATTCATGCCGAGTTTCACGAGGCGTGCCTTAACGACATCCCTGGTCTCGAAAACCCGACTAGCGAATTGATCGGAAGCTGGATCTGGAATCGACTCAAGCCGACTTTGCCCGAGTTATCGTGGGTGACAGTCTACGAAACGGCCACCTGCGGAGCGCACTTCGATGGCCGGCGCTACCGCATTTGGAAAGAACTGAGCCTCGATAGTTCGCTTAGACTGAAACGCGCGCCCGACGAAGATCCGCGTCGACGGATTCACGGGCACACCTATTCACTTCGATTGCACTTGAATGCACCGATAGACCAGATCATGGGTTGGACAATCGATTTCGGTGACGTGAAGGAACTGTTTGGACCGACCTTCCTGGAACTCGATCATCGGCCGCTGCATGAACTTGCCGGGCTCGAGGATAACGACCCGGCAAGCCTCGCACGCTGGATAAAGAACAAGGTCGGACCTGTTCTTCCTCAATTGGATCGGATTGATCTTTACGAAACGCGCGGTTGCGGTGCCATACTCGCGTGGGGTGAGGACGACCCAGCCATGCCCATCTGACCCAATGACTTATAGCGTTAAAGAAATTTTCTATACCCTACAAGGAGAGGGCGCTCAGGCTGGGCGTGCGGCCGTCTTCTGCCGCTTTGCGGGCTGCAACTTATGGTCTGGGCTAGAAAAAGATCGCGCGACTGCAGTCTGCAAGTTTTGCGATACGGACTTTGTTGGGATGGACGGCGAAGGTGGTGGCAGGTTTTTCAGCGCGGAATCCCTTGCGGAATCGATTGCTGCGAAGTGGCCCGAGGGTGAAACATCGGGCCGACGATTTGTCGTCTGTACTGGCGGCGAGCCGTTGCTGCAACTCGATGAGGCTTTTGTCGACGCGTTGCACGGGCACGATTTCGAGATTGCCGTCGAGACGAATGGGACGCAATCTGCGCCGAAAGGCCTGGATTGGATTTGCGTCAGCCCGAAGGGGCATGCGCAAGTCGTCCTTGAGACGGGCGACGAACTCAAACTTGTTTTCCCGCAAGTGGACGCAATTCCCGCGGCATTTGAGAAGTTGGGGTTCCGGCACTTTTTCTTGCAACCCATGGACGGGCCGAATCGCGAGCACAACACGCGGCTTGCGGTGGAGTATTGCAGGGCGCACCCAAAATGGCGGCTGAGCTTGCAGACCCACAAAATGCTGGGCATTCCGTAGTTGAGACTAATCTGAGAACGAACCATGGCACTGAATTGGAATACCGTGACACCGGAAAATGTGCGCCGCCGCGCGATCCGCCTGCACCTGAGGGAGGTCCGCAATCGCATCCGGGCTGTCCTTGGACAAGGCAATCTCGCCGGCCCAGGCTGCGGCCGTCCAGTACAACAGCGGAACATCGCGCCTGGTCATCGCGGACAAGGCTTGCGGCGTGTTGGCATGAAGTCCGGTGTGGCGTACTTCCAGACCGCGCACACCGTACTCGCGGGCACGGCGATAGAGTTTGCGTGCACGCTGACCTTGCGCGAATGACGCCTTGATGTCCTTGTCCCCCAGCCGGTCGGCGTCCTGCTGGATAAAGGCATAGGCATATTGGGTAAAGCCACGGCAGGCGGCCAGCAGAAATTTTTCATTCTTCGGCGCTGCCCCTCGATAAGGCTTTCAATGCTCTTGAGCCTGAAAGGGGCCGCACCAGTTGCGGATCATCATCCTAAGCGAAGCACAAGCCGCCATCTTCGAGCGCATCGGCAGCGCGATTGATCACAAACTGATTCACGCTGCAGCCTTGGGCAGCCACCGCGAGGACAAACACCCACAGCGCGCAACGCCGACACAGCGCCGTCGACCCCGCAGGGGCTGGTGACTGCGCATCGAAAGACCGGGAAAGAAGCATCGGACACCATTCTAGCAACGGCTTGGTGAAATAGGCGTGGCAGGCGGAATTCTAACTATGACTTTGTGACACAGGCGTGGCAGCCGGACTCCCCGCAATGGTGAGATAGAGTGCCTGCCAGCGCGAACGGTGCCGAAACATCAGCCGTTGGACACGTTGCGGGGAAGGCAATTTTTGGCGCAACGACAGTGGTTTTCTGCACTGAAATCAAGTCCTGCCGCCACACCTTCGGTCATCCGTCGGTTGCGCGGGGCGCCGCCTCCTGCCCATGCTTGAAAGTCCCGGCGGCCGGCTGTGCGCAACGAAGGCAAGAAGCAACGCTTGCCTCGATTCCACGCGCGCTGCGCGCTGCATCAAACGTCAGCTCGGCCCCGGGCTTAGATTGGCATAGGCGATTCCACCATCCACCGCGATCGTGTCGCCCACCACGTAATCGCCCGCGCGTGACGCCAGGTAGATCGCCGCGCCGGCCATGTCTTCGTCGCGGCCGATGCGGCCCAACGGCGTGCGCGCGGCGACCGTGTCTGCATGATCGCGAGCCGCGCGGTTCATCTCCGACGCGAACGGACCCGGCGCAATCGCCGAAACCACGATGCGCTCGGCGACCAGCTTCGCGGCCATGCGCCGCGTGAGGTAGATCAACGCCGCCTTGGACGCATGGTACGAGTACGTCTCGAGGGGATTGAGCCGGATCCCATCGATGGACGCGATGTTGATCACCTTGGCCGGGCGCTCGTCGCTCGCCCCGGCCTTGAGCGCGCCGTGCAGCGCCTGCGTGAGGAAGAACGGCGACTTGACGTTGAGGTTCATCACCTTGTCCCAGCCGTGCTCGGGAAATTCGTCGAAGTCCGCGGCCCACGCCGCGCCCGCGTTGTTCACCAGGATATTCAATTGCGGCTCACGCCGGCGGATGTCCTCCGCGAGCGCACGGCATCCTTCGACGCTCGAGATATCGTGCGGCAGCGAGATGCACATGCCGCCCTTGGCGGAGAGCGCCTCGGCGGCGGCATCGCACGCCTCGGCTTTGCGCGCCGAAATGTAAACCTTCGCGCCGTACTCGAGGAAACCCTCGGCGATCATCCTGCCAATGCCGCGCGAGCCTCCGGTGACGAGCGCGATGCGGCCTTCAAGCGAAAAGAGTGTCTTCATCATTCCTCGGGGATGCGCAGCGCGGGTTCATGGGCACGTAAGTGTAAATCGTCGTGCGGCCGGACGCCTGCCTGCGTACCTGGGCCCCTTCGCGTTCGCGCGCGTCACTGCGGAAAACGCCAACGCAATCGCGCATCCTCCATCACCGTCTTTCCGGCAGGCGAAGAGGCAAGGCGTCACCCGCTGCCTTCACGGAAGGACGCTTATGCACGAACTCCTGACGCGCTGCTCCGCACTCCGCTTCCAACCCAGACCAGGATGGCGCGATGCTTCATTCCAGTCTTGTGACCGCATTCAGCGCAATTACTGCATAGCAGCAATGCGATCTGCACTATATCTTTTCTGTCTGTTCAGAGGAGGATATGGCACTGCACCAATCGGCTGTTGGCAGGCCGATCGCCGGCCGATCCCTTTCGGTCAGCGAACCTCAAAAAGGAGTATTGCAATGACCAAGTTCAAATGGCTGTCTGCCGGCTTTCTCGCCGCCGTTTCCCTCAATGCCTTCGCCGCCGACTGGAGCATGGTGTCGTCCTCTGCCGAGGAGCAAGTGTTCGTCGATTCGCAAAGCCTCATCAAGAAGGCGGATAACAGCATCCAGGTTCGCATCCTCGAGAACTTTTCTAAAGCGATGGAGATGGGTCATGGGTTCTATGATCACAAGTCGCGGGTTGTATTGCTGGCCGTTGACTGCGAGGCCGGCGCCGTCAGCTATCAGCAGTGGAGCATGCATGCCGACGCACTCGGCAGCGGCGCCACGGTTTGGGCCGACAGCATGCAGAACGGTCCCGCCTTCTTCCGTCCCGAAAGCACATCAGGCTACGGCCGGGTCGTGGCAACCGTCTGCAACACCCCGGTCGCGACGGCCAACTAAGAAGCAGGGCTTACCAGGAGGCAGCGTGAAGGGTCCGGCCCGGCATCCTTGCATTGTTCATGCAACATGCCGACCCTGACCCACTTCCCCGCTCTTGCCTCCCCACCCTTGCAAGAAGGGAGGCAAGAACGGGGAGGCAAGAGGCAACGCCTGACTTTTTGCTTCCTGCTTGCACTATGGTTGTTGCGCGGGATCGTTGGCTCCTGCCTTGACGGATCGACCCGGCATCGCGACACTTCCCGAACATCACCCAAGTCAACGCCCAGGGGGGACGCGAATGCGAGAGATCACGCTGGTTTCCATTGTTGCAGCGGCGGCGTTAGCAGCCGCGTCAGGCGGTTGCCTGGCGAATGACTCGACGACTCGGAAGGACGAGGCCACGCAGAACGGCGCGACGAAGCCGGACGGCCCAACGGTTTGGCCGCGTACCCGATTTTCTGCGAGCGAGCTCCAGGAATTGCAACTGGGAGATTTGCAGGTGGAAGCCCATTTCTGCGGTTGCAGCGACCAGCCCGTCAAACACTACCCGTATTCCCTCGTCTTGATGAAAACGTCGAAGGGCGACCTGGTTGCAAGACCAGAGCGTCTGGACGGGTCGGTGACCTACATGCCGCTGGCGGTCAGGCGCGGAATTCAATACTGCGAACTGGAGTCGGAAACGCAATGTTACGGTTCGTTCCCGGACCCGTGCGAATTCACTGACCATAGATACGGGCCGAATCTGGCGCCGTACTTCCCTACGTGCAAAGCGGATTGACGCTGAACTGTGCCCTTGTCTAGGGGGAAAAGGGAAATTTCGCAAGTCGGCCGTGAGTCCGATCCTCACCGGCCTAAGCCGTATTCTGAAGCTCGCCATTAGACGAGAGCGTTTGCATATCGCTGGCAACTTGTTATCGGTAGCACATCTGCTCTTGACGATTATAAACTAGACGTTTACGATCGAATTCGTGATTCGTTCGTTCGCGTCTTCGGAAACTGTACGCTTCTTCGCAACCGGAAAGTCGCGACGGATTCCATTGGAGATACGCACCCGTGCGGTGATGCGACTTACCCAGCTCAACGCGGCCACGGCAATTGACGATCTTCGTTTTCCCCCGTCCAACCGCCTGGAGCCGTTGAAAGGCGACAGGAAGGGACAGTGGAGCATCCGCATCAACGAACAATGGCGAGTCTGTTTTCGATTCGAAAGCGGCGAGGCCTTCGATGTCGAAATCGTCGATTACCACTGAGGTAGAAGAATTATGGCTATCAAGAACGGCTTGCCTGCGGTACATCCGGGGGAATTTCTCAAGGAAATTCTGGAAGACCTCGGTAATTCGCAGGCGGAGTTCGCACGCACCATTGGTGTGTCGTCAATGCGGATCTCTCACATCATCAAGGGCACGCGACCGGTAACCGCGGAGCTCGCCCTGCTGTTTGGCAAGGCATTCGGGGAGTCGCCGCAGTATTGGTTGAATCTCCAGTCGGCCTACGATATCAAGACCGCCGAGCCCGGCATGAAAGGTCGGTTGCGTGGGGTACGGCCTCTTGCCCATGCTTGAGGTCTCGGCGACCGGCTGCGCAGAGAGGGCAAAAAGCAAGACTCCGATCCTGGCAAAGCCGCAGATTGCGACATAACCGAAGTTTCCGGAGACGGTTCACGATTCGGGCGAGGGAACATTCGTGATCTCGGGGAAGGAGATCGGTCGGAAGAAGTAGTTCAAAGCGGAGAACCTCTACTGATTGCAGGGCGATTTTCTGGCCTGAAAACATATCTTTAAGAGGCCATGCGGGCTCTTTTTCTTGCTCTTGAATCTGGGAATCAGAAACTTGCGGTGGTCCGACCCAGCTAAGGTGGCGGCCGCTGAAGCCGTGAGTGGAGACGGGCAAGGCACTTTTCGAGATTCTCGTGTAAATCGACATGGTGTAATGTGGCGCAACAAGTTTAGCGGTATAGAGTGACGACTCAACCCAAAGTGCCGCACGCTTCGACGAGCTTTCCTGCCGAGCCGTATGCAACGCTCATACGAATCGCCTAGGAAAAGAGCATTTCAGTCACGTAGATACTTCGTAATAATGAAACAGTATTGGCGATAGAGTCCCGTTGTTTGCCGAGCATTGAAAGGGGGAAACGAATGGACACGCTCAACCCGCGACAACGCTCAATTCGGATGGCCCTCGTGCGTGGTAAGGACACCAAACCCGAACTTCTGGTACGGCGTCTGGTGCATAGCCTTGGCTACCGCTACCGGCTGCATTCGCGCGATTTGCCAGGCACGCCAGACTTGGTTTTTCCAGCCCGCAGCAAGGTAATTCTGGTTCACGGCTGCTTCTGGCACCGGCATAAGGCCTGCGCGCTAGCCAGACTGCCAAAGTCGCGGGGCGAATTTTGGCTATCTAAGCTTGAAAGCAATGTCCAGCGCGACTCGCGTAATATGCGAGCGCTGCGTGGGTTGGGTTGGGGGGTATTGACGATATGGGAATGCCAGTTGCGCGACACAGCGCGACTGGCAAGCAGGATTGGGAGATATCTAGGTGCGAAGCGTTGAACTGTTTGCTGGAGCGGGCGGCTTGGCCATGGGCATGGGACGCGCAGGCTTCAACCATGCTGCGGTGATCGAGTGGGATCATGATTCCTGCGAGACTTTCCGCTTCAATCAACGCAATCACGCCCGTGACGTGGAGCAATGGCCGCTGTTTGAATGCGATGCCCGCGAATTCGATTACGGCACCGTAAGCGGCGACGTGATGGTGGTATCCGGTGGACCACCGTGCCAACCGTTTTCCCTCGGCGGCAAACACCGTGGCCACATGGATGACCGGGATATGTTCCCGCAAGCCGTGCGCGCCGTGCGCGAGCTGCAGCCCAAGGCCTTCGTCTTCGAAAACGTGAAGGGACTACTTCGGCAAACTTTCGCGTCCTACTTTGAATATGTTCATCTGCAGCTTTCACATCCCTACCTGACGCGAAAGCACGGCGAATCCTGGCAGATGCACTGCGTGCGATTGGAGCGCCAACATACCAGCAACCGCAGCGCCGCCAATTACAACGTTGTGTTTCGGCTGTTGAACGCCGCAGACTACGGTGTCCCGCAACGACGAGAGCGCGTGTTCCTCGTGGGCTTCCGCTCGGATTTGGGTGTCAAGTGGTCATTTCCGGAAGTGACGCATTCCGAGGATGCTTTGCTACGCGATCAGTGGGTAACCGGCAACTATTGGGAACGGCATCGCGTGGTCAAGCGCGGTCGTCCGGCTCCACATCCGAAACTGACGTCTCGACTCGTCCGTTTGCGCAATGAAAATTTATTCCATGAACAACCATGGGGTACGGTACGCGACGCGTTAGTGGGCTTACCCGATCCGGAAAACAATCTACGGAACGGCATCGCCAATCACGTCTTCAATCCTGGGGCGCGCAGCTACCCTGGCCACACCGGTAGTCCGCTGGATGAACCGGCCAAGACTTTGAAAGCGGGTGACCATGGGGTACCAGGCGGCGAAAACATGTTGCTGAGGCCAGATGGCTCGGTGCGCTACTTTACTGTGCGCGAAGCGGCCAGATTGCAGACCTTTCCGGATGACTACACTTTCTGCGGCTCTTGGACGGAAACCATGCGCCAGCTGGGCAATGCAGTGCCCGTGCGCCTAGGCGAAATCATTGCGGCGTCAGTGGCAGCGACCTTGGGCGCCATAGATTGTCCGACTGCGTGTGCAAGCAGGGCGGCATGAGAAAGTGCGATCTGAAGACGCGGAATAATGGTAGGGGCAAAGCCCACCGATCAGAGCACGCTGGAAAGCATAGCGCGAAGGAACCATATAACCCGCTGGCCAAAATGAACTTGGGGGAAAGCGTCGCCGACGCTTTGTTGCGCTCACCCGTGCGTCCGCTGAACGAAACTGCACACCTTGTTGGGGCGGGGGTATATGCGATTTACTACATCGGCGCGTTCTTTGCCTACAAGCGCATCAAGGAATTGAACGAAGGTGATCGTTTCGAGCAGCCTATCTATGTTGGGAAGGCGGTGCCGAAGGGTGCGCGAAAGGGCGGCTTGAGTTTCGATGCGGAGAAGGGCACTGCGCTACGCGACCGGCTGCGCCAACACGCAACAACCATCAAGGAGACCTCGACCCTCGCGATTGGCGACTTCTACTATCGGGCGCTAACGGTCGACGACATCTGGATTCCTCTGGGAGAAAACGTCCTAATTGAAAAATTCCAGCCTCTCTGGAACCGCGTGATCGACGGTTTCGGCAGCAAGACGCCGGGCGCAGGGCGCTCCGGCCAAGTGCGGTCATCGTGGGACACATTGCATCCAGGCCGCAAGTATGTGGATAGGCTCGGCTTGGGCTTGAATCCGCTGACACCCGAACAGATCGCCGCCAAGATCGAGGCGTTCTTCACTGGGAAATTGCCGGAGACCGAGAAGTTGACTCCGGGCGCGGAAGACGGCGGCGATGAGACATAGGGACACCAAAGTCAGGTCGGTCGGCGCGTTGCTGGACACACTCATGAAACAGGCACGCGACGGTCCGGGTGTCTGGTTCCGCGGCCAATCCGCGAGCGGCTGGACGCTGGTTCCATCATTGGCTCGGCAGAATAAACACCTAGCGGCGGAATCGGCGTTGCGCAAGCGCTTCATGCAGAACGCTGTCCCGCATCTGGATCGCGCGCCAACGACGGAGTGGGAATGGATGTTCATGATGCAGCATCACCGCGCGCCGACTCGGCTCCTGGATTGGAGCGAAAGCCCGCTCGCGGCGCTTTACTTCGCGGTGAGCGAGGACAAACATTTGCGCAAGGACGCTGCGGTATGGTGTCTTGATCCGCTCGCGCTCAACGCCGAGGCGCGGGTCACAAAATTCCGCTTCGCCAATGAAATTCCGGCCTTCGGTGTGGATGATGTGCTGGATAACTATCTGCCAAGCCGCGTGGACGGTTCGCCTACCGTGATGAGCCCCGTGGCGATCATGGGGCCGCGCAATACCGCGCGCATGGCCGCCCAGCTCGGCGTGTTCACGATCAATCATCGTGAACACGCGCCCATCGAATCCATTGGCGCGGCCAAGCATGCTTGGCGGTGGGTCGTCCCGGCGACCGCGAAGAAGAACTTGCGAAAAGAGTTGGCGTTGCTAGGTTTCACGGCGCTTACCCTCTTTCCGGAACTTGATCGCGTGGCGGATGTGGCCAAGGAGCTGCTGCAATGACCTTCAACATCACTGAGTTGCGCGACCGCACGGTCTGGCAAATCTACCGAATGCGCGACCGCATTCAGCTCGACCCGGACTATCAGCGTTTGGGGAACATCTGGGCGCCCGACAATCGGCAACTCTTGCTGGACACTGTGTTCAACAAGTTCGATGTTCCGAAGATATACCTGCACAAGTTCCCGCAGCCATTCGTCAAGGGCGGCAAGACCTACGAGTTCGCCATCGTGGACGGCAAGCAGCGGCTGGAAACCCTTTGGAGCTTCATCGACGGCAGGATCGCTCTGGCTGACGACTTTAAGCTGTTCCGCGATGAGAAGGTCAAGGCCCCCGGCATGACGTATCGGGAGCTGGGGCAACAGTATCCCGATCTAAAGGCAGATTTCGACGGTTTCCTGCTCTCTGTGATACTGATCGAAACCGACGATCTGGAACTGATCGAGGAAATGTTCTCGCGCTTGAACGAGGCCGCGCCGCTGACGGCTGCCGAGAAGCGCAATGCCTATGGCGGCCCAATCCCGGGGGCGGTCAGAAAATTGTCGAGGGAAGCCTTCTTCGTCAAGAAGCTACCGTTCGAGAACCGCCGCTATCGCCACTACGACCTAGCCACGAAGTTCCTGCTCGCGGAGCATGAAGGTCAGGTCGTTGACACTAAGAAAGCACGCTTGGATGACTTCGTGGACGACTTCGTCGATCAATCTCGAACGCGGATGCCGGTGTTCCTCAAGCAGACGCAGGAGACCTGCGAACACATGGCGCGCGTTTTCACCGACAAGGAGACGCTGCTGCGTCAGGTAGGCATGGTGATGCTCTATTACCATCTCTTCCGGGTGGCCCATAAGAATGATTGGGCGGCCGAGATCTCGCGCAAGAAGCTGCTTGATTTCGAGAAGCTCCGTGCCGCGAATCGGGAGTTGATGGAAAAAGGTAAAACCAAGAACGTCGATCTCCAGATGATCGAGTTTGATCGTTACGCACAGTCGCCAAATGACGGCGGCGCGATCAAGTTTCGCCTTCGCCTCATGTTGAAGAAAGTATTCAACAAGGACGTCTCCACGGACGACCTATGATTAATAGCGACCGGTGATTTCCAGGGACAGGGCAATCATCGCGAACATGTGTTGAAGCAGCGGATCAACCTTGGCATGTCACCTAAACGCCAGATCGCTAGGCAGTCCTCTGACGAACATGGGGGCCCGCGATAATTTTTGCGGGATCGCTGTTGGACGCACCCATGGCCAGGAGCGGCCGAACCAGAAGATCGAGCGAAACGGAGGAATCACCAGCTTCCATTTTTGCGGCTCGCGACTGGCTCGAACTCACAGCCCTTGCGAGATCGCCTTGCGTCAGGTTCCGGCTGATTCGTTGACGCTTCAACGCGTCGGCCAGCTTGAGGCGCAGTTCGATGTAGGCCTCTTCCTGATCGTTCAGATCAAGGAACTCCCGGGCAGAGCCAATCTTCCAGCCTTTGGTTTCCAGGTGTTTGCTTTCAATCATTGTCTTAGTCCCGCTTCTTGCCGATTCGTGGTTTAAGACTCCACCAGGACCCAAATTCACGCGGCCTCGGTCAACTCATAACGACGCACGAGCACATCGGCAGGAATATCCAATCCCTCGGATAATCGGCGAATCATTTCGAGCGTCAATGGCCGAACTCTCTTGAGTACCTCGGCCACACGCGCACGCGATCCAATGTAGGGCTCCAAGTCCTTTCGCGTCAACGCGCGGGACTCCATGACGTGTAGCAGAAGCTCGATCGGGTCGGGTTCGGGGATCGGGTAGTGGTCGGATTCGTATGCTTGAATCAGCAACGTCAAAACTTCAAGCTGGTCCGACTCGGTCGATCCCGGACGGGAGTCCCACAGCGTCTCGACTTCCTTTAGCGCGGCAAGATAGTCGCGTTTTGTTCTGATCGGTCGCACGTCCATTTCCTTGCTCTCAAATGTCTTCGGCGTTGATGCGGTCATATTGCTGGTGGGTGCCCACGAAACGAACAAACATCAGTCCGCGGTTGTAGTGCACGGCAACGACCAGCCGGAACTCATTGCCCTTGATGTTGAACACCACCCGATTCCCGCCCAGAAAACTCGCGGCCCGGTAGGCCGCCTTCACGTCTGCGGGACTGCGCCATTGCGCACGGCTTGCAATCGCGTACCACGCACGGAGTGGCACTTCGGCTGATGCATGCTTTCCCCAGAATTCGCGTAGTGCCTTGAGAGCAATTATCCTCACAGTGGGACTAAGCTACCACGCTCCCGTGGTGGGATCAAGCTGCCTCTCCGGCCAAGTTTGGATCATGACCGCAACACCCTCCCCGCCGCCGCCCCGACCAACGCCCCATCCGCATACGTCATCACGCCATTCACAACGGTGTACCGCACCCCGCGCGAAGGCATCACCATACGCTTCCCACCACCCGGAAGATCATAACGCCGCTCGCCACGATTCGAAGAACCCACTGTCGCGGGATCGAAAATGGCGATGTCGGCAGCGAGTCCCGGCTTGAGGCGTCCGCGGTCGCGGATGCCGTAGAAATCCGCCGGGTCGGAAGTGAGCCGGCGTACGCCTTCTTCCAGCGTGAGCACGTTGCGCTCGCGCACCCAAGTGCCGAGCAGGTAGGTCGGATAGCCGGAATCGCAAAGCATGTCCACGTGCGCGCCGCCGTCGCCGAGGCCGATGAGGATCGCCGGGTTGTTCAGAATTTCGGCCACGCGATCGACACGCGTGTTGAACGACGCCATGGTGAATTCGAGATCGAGGTCGTCGGCCAGCGTCAGATCGAGGAAGGCGTCCACACCGTCCTTGCCCTGGGCACGACCGATGTCGGCCACCGTCTGCCCTTCGAAGCGTTTGAGTTCCGGCGAGCGGACTTCGTGCAGCGTGATGCGCTCCCAATTGCCGAAGGTCATGGGATTCTTCAGTTCTTCCCGGAACTGGTCGCGGAAACCTTTATCGCGGTAGACTTTTTTCTGCGCCTCTTTGGATTTGTCCGCGAAGATCCGTTTCCAGGATGGGAAGGCCGCAAAAGAAAACGGGCTGCGCATGTCGATCTCGCGGGTGAGCGGCAAAGGTGAAGTCTGCGGGCGCGCGCCTTTGGCGATCATGGGCGCGGCGCGCTTGAGGGTATCGCGCACCGCCTCGGAAATATCGTCGCGGTCGAACATGGCGATGAAGGTCACCGGCCGGCCGCTTTCGTCGAGAAGCAGGTCCAGGATTTCGGCCTGTTCCTCCTCAAGCACGGCGATCTGCCGGGTGAGGGCCACTTCGATCGCGCCCTTGTTCTTTTCCTTGAGCACGTTCGCGTAAGCCTTGAGTTCGTCACGGCTGGCGTTGCGGCAGGCCAGCGGCCGTCCGCCGAAACCGAGATGCTGGTTGAGGACGGTGCTGGAAAATCCGAACGCGCCGGCATCCATCGCGCCGCCGAGCAGCGCCTTGATCTGCGCAGTTTCGTCGGCTGTGGCAGCCCGCTCCATGGACTCTTCACCCATGACGTAATGCCGGAACGGCGTCAGCGGGGCCAGGAAGCCGAGATTCACCGACGGCTTCCGGCGCGCGGCGGCGTCCATGTATTCCGGAAAAGTTTCCCAGTCCCAGGTGATGCCCCGATCCAGCACTTCGAAGGGAATCGCTTCCACGTTTACGAGGTCGTGCATCGCGACTTCACGCGAACCAGGCCGGCAAGGCGCGATGCCCACCCCGCAATTGCCCATCACCACGCTGGTCACGCCATGCCAGGACGAAGGCGTTACCGCACCATCCCAGCAGATCTGCGCGTCATAGTGCGTATGCGGATCGATAAATCCTGGAGCAACGACGCAGTCCGATGCGTCGATGGTGTGTTTAGCCGAACCGGAAACTTCGCCGACTTCTGCGATCTTGCCATTGCTGACGGCCACGTCAGAGTGCCGGCCGGGCGCGCCCGTGCCATCGATGACAAATCCATTCTTGATAATCAGGTCATATGCCATGTTTGCAAGGGTATCCCGAAGAAAGAGCAGGTTCGAAGGTGGAAAACCAACAAGATTGAGAATACACCCGTCTGGCGCTTTCGCGCGCAAGAGCGTTGTTTGGAAATTCCGTTAACTACCCTCGCCTAGAAGGTTTCAAATTACGGCTCAAGCCGGTGAGGGTCAGCCTGACCGTCGATTCGAGAGTCCCTATCTCCTTCCGGGACAAGGGCACACTTGAAGCGGAGCAGAAGGGTTGGGGATGAGGGAGCATTCCACATTCCTTACCATCGGCCCTCACCCGCCGCTATCGCGTCGACCTCTGCTCCCTCTTCTCGCAGCTGCCGCTCTTCTACAGAAATGCTCTCCCGTCGCCTAGAGGCGAGGGGTTTACATATCCCTTATCGTGGAGCCTAAAGAATTTCGAACACCCTGTATTTCACCTGCGCCGCCAAGCGTTCGCCGACCGCCACACAGATGATGTTGTTCAACCACGCATACTTGCTGCTGCCGGTTTCCAGCACAGGCGTGGTACGGAAGTAGTACTCTGCGGGATCAACCACCTCCCCGCGCGCCAGGCTCTGGGCAACTTCCGGGGTGCTGTGACGTATGCCGCGATAGTTCATGTAGATCAGCGCATCGTCGTCGGTCTTGAGGGTCAGGCGCACATCCAGCAGCACCGATCCGTCAGCGCGCAGAATGATCCAGTCCGCCGCCGCATTGGTCATCACCGTGCCGCGCAGGCGCTGGCCAGTGAAGCTGCCGCCGGTCACCGGCACAATTCGACGCGTACCCATGGGAGTGGGGCCAAGGTCGTGGGGCGGATCCACGGTGATGGAAATATCAAACAGCGGGCGGGATTGAAGTGCGTTCATACTGACTCCTCGACAGGATTGATGCGTAGCCAAAAAAAGATCGGTTAGTCGGGAATTTCGATTGCACCGCTCGCCCGCAGGACTGCGATCCGCTCTTCAGGATAGCCAAGCAGATTGGCGAGCACGTCGGCCGTTTTCTCGCCAATCCGATGCGGCGCCGGTCCGCGCGGATGCGTTGGCTTACCATCAACGAAAAATGGTGTCGCCGTTACGCGAATGCGGCCGCGTCCCGGATGATCGATTTCCGGAAAAGCCTCCCTCGACAGCAGCTGCGGATGCTCCACGACCTCTTCAGGTGAGAGCATTGGCACCACGGGAATCCGGGCCGCCCCCAGTGCCGCGACGGCTTCGTCCGCGTTTTGGTACCGGCCGAGCCACTCTCGATAGACCTGCTGCAATGCGCTCCAGTTTGCGCGCCGGGCCGCCGGGGTGGAAAAGCGCGGATCGCTCGCCAGTTCCGGTTTTCCGACCAGTTCGACCAGGCGCAACCACAGATGCGGCGCCCCCGCGGTCTGCAATGCAATGTGCCGCTCACCGTAAGGGTGCACCATCATGCCCACCCGCGGCTGGCGCTCGACCGGAGCACCATTGATCAATGCCCCATAGGTAATGTCGTCGGCTGCAATGAGGCACTCGAGCATGGATACATCAAGCGTCGCGCCCAAGCCCGTTCGCGAGCGCCGCAGCAGCGCGGCACAAATGGCTCCGAAGGCGTGTGTACCGGCGAGAACATCCGCCGCCTGGAGATACGAGACTCGCGGCCGCGCTTCTCCGCCGCGATCCAGATCCATCATTCCGGAGATGGCATTGATCAGATGCGCATAAGCCTGCAGGGAGCTGAGAGGGCCGGTCTGTCCGAAACCGGAGATGGAGCAATACACCAGCCCGGGGAATTCCGAACGCAGCGTTGCCGCATCCAAGCCGTAGCGTGCCATCACACCCGGCGAGAAATTCTCCACAACGATATCGGCGTTTCGCACCAGATCCCGCACGATCTCGCGAGCCTGCGGCAGTGAAAGGTTGATCGCAATGCCGTCCTTGCCGGTGTTCAGACGCGCGAAGTAACTGCTCTGATCAGTGCGCCCGGCTTCGAGCTGGTAGGCGGTATAGCGAATCTCGTCACCCTCGCCCGGACGTTCAATCTTGATGACGCGCGCGCCAAGGTCGGCAAGCAGACGCGTGCAGTAGGGGCCCGCGAGAACACGGGTGAAATCGATGACGGTATAGCCGTCCAGCAGGTTTTCGTTGGCACCATCGCGTGAAGGAGTCATCACAATATAAAGGGCGGCTGATTAATTTGAATACCAATGAGGCCGGACGGCGTTATGCCGCTTGCCCGAGAATAGCGCAGCGGGTAAAACGCCCCCATACCGGACCCGGTTCGTGAATCCGGATGCTGGAGTTCTCGTAGTGGATTTGGCATTCGCCTTCCGGGTCGATCAGGTGGCGGCACCCAAATCATGCGGGAAGCATCGGCGCCAATGCCGCGTCAGGCCGCCGCGCCGTTGTCAGTCGCGCCGGTGTCAATCACCCCCTGGGCCGCGATGTCGCGATGCACTTGCACCATGTCGAGTTCCCGCACTTTTGTTATAACCGCGTCGAGTCCGGACGCCGGCAATGCACCGGGCTGGGAGAGTAGAAGCACTTTCTCGCGGAAAGCCATCAGGGTGGGGATCGAACGAATCTCGAAGTGTCCGGCGAGTTCGGGTTCCTCCTCCGTATTGACCTTGGCGAACACGACATCCGTGTGTTTTTCCGAGCTAGCCTCGAAAACTGGCGCGAAACCGCGGCAGGGGCCGCACCAAGGCGCCCAGAAATCCACGATAACCGTATCGTTACCTGTCACGACTTGCTCGAAATTGTCCTTGGTCAATGCAATTGTCGCCATAACCGCGCCCTTTGTGATGTGACGAAAGTCGATAGCCGCACTATGTAATACCTTGGTCGAGAAGATCAAGCCCGGCTGGCGTGCGTTCCCGGCACAAAGCGGCCGAAATGCAGCAGGATCGCCGGCAGCACCAGCAGATTGAGCAACGTTGAAGTCGCCAGCCCGCCGACAATGATGATGGCCATCGGGCCTTCGATCTCGCGCCCGGGTTCGCCACTGCCCAGCGCGAGCGGCATCAGGGCCAGCGCGGTTACCAGAGCGGTCATCAGGATCGAGGGCAGGCGTTCGGCGGCGCCGCGCCGCGCGGTGTCCGCGTTCCACGGCAGGCGCTCTACTTCCACCAGATGCTGATAATGCGACACCAGCATGATGGAGTTGCGCAGCGTGATGCCGAACAACGTGACGAATCCGACCAGCGAACCAAGTGACATCCAGCCGCCGCTGGCGAATACCGCGAGCACGCCGCCGATCAGCGCGAAAGGCAGATTCACGAAAGTGATGATCAGATTTCGCAGATTGTTGAACGCGATATAGAGCAGCAGAAAAATGCCGATGCCAGCCAGCGCGGAGTGCAACAGCAGATCGGCGCGCGCCCGCGCCTGCTCCTGCGCAGTGCCGGCGTAGGACAGGTAGTTGCCATCGGAGAGCGGCACCTGCGCGGCGATGCGCGCGCGCGCATCGCGCTCGAATTGCGCGATGTCGCGGCCCTCGACGTGGGCGGTGACAGTCTGGATGCGGCGCCCGCCGGCATGCAGAATTTTATAGCGCCCGCTGGTGATGCCGACATCGGCCACTTCGCCCAACCGGATCAGCCGGCCCTCGGCATTGCGCAGCGGCAACGCGGATACCTCGCCCACGCGGTTGCGCTGTTTTGGATCCAGCAAGACCACCAGGTCGATGACCTGATTGCCACGGAAAATCTGCGCTGCGTGCGCACCTTCGTAAGCCGTGTGTACGGCTTCGAGCACGGATAACGGCTGCAAGCCCAGCGCGGCCACGCGCTCATGGCGCAGACGTATCGATAACTGCGGCGCGCCGGGCTGGGCCTGAATCTGCACATCGCGCGCGCCGGGCACGCGCGCGAGTTGCGCGGCAATCGCCAGCGCGTCGCGGTCGAGCAGATCGAGTGATGCGCCATGCAGATTCACCACGAAGGGCGCGGCATAGCCGGTGATGGTTTCCTCGATGCGCTCGGTGAGAAAAGTATTCACCGCGAACGTCACGCCGGGGAATACGCCGCCACGTTCACCGGCCAGCGTGGCGCGGATTTCACGCAGGATGCGGGTTTGCTCGCGCCCGGGCAGGGCGCCGATCTCGACTTCAAATTCGCTGTAATGCGTGCCGAAGGTATCCGCCCCGTTCCGCGAACGACCCACCCATTGCGCCACCGATTGCACGCCTTCAATGGAGCCGATGGCCTTGGAGACTTTTTGCCCGATGCGCAGCGACTCCGCTTCCGAGGTTCCCGGCAGCGCCGACATGTGCATGATGTAGTGGCCTTCGCGCAGCGCCGGAATGAACTCACCCTCGAACAGTGGCAGCAGCCCAATGCCAGCGGCGATGAGCACGCCGATCACGCTCACCACGCGCGCCGGATAGCGTTCGATACGGGTCAGCAGCGACAGGTATTTGGGCTTGAGCCAGCGCACAAAGGGCGGATCTTCGGCTTTCAATTCGGCGCGCCCGAGCAGCAGGTAACACAGGGCTGGGGTCAGCGTGGTGGCCATCACCAGAGAAGCAAGAATGGCGAAAATGTAGGCGATGCCGAGCGGCGCGAACAGCTTGCCGGCGATGCCGCCGAGAGTGAGCAGCGGCACGAACACCAGCGCAACAATGAAGGTGGCGTAGACCACGGAGCTGCGCACCTCGATGGACGCGGCCAGCACCACTTCCCACACCGGCTGCGCAGTGAGCGCGGCGCGGTTTAGCCGCAGGCGGCGGAAAATGTTCTCGGTGTCGATGATGGCGTCGTCCACCACTTCGCCCAGCGCGATGGCGAGCCCGCCCATGACCATGATGTTGAGGGTGATGTTGAAATAGTCCAGCACCAGCACCGCGGCGAGCAGCGAAACCGGAATGGCGCTGGCGCAAATGAGCGCGGTGCGGGTGTTGAACAAAAACAAGAACAGCACCACGACCACGAGTACCGCGCCGATGAGCATGTCGCGCTGGATATTGCGCACCGCGGTCTCGATGAAGTTCGCCGGCCGGAACAATTGTGGATACAGCTTCACGCCTTCTCTATCAAGCAGCGGTTTGAGTTCGGCCAGCGCCGCTTCCAGGTCCAGCGTGACCGTGTGCGTATTCGCGCCCAACTGGCCTTGCACCATGATGAACACGCCGGGAGTGCCGTCGATGGCGGCGGCACCGATAGAGGGGGCCGCACCCTCGACCACGTTCGCCACATCGCCGATGCGCAGCGCACGGCCATCGCGATAAGCAAGAACGCTGCGCGCCACCTCGTCCACCGCGCCGGGTTGCGCATCGACTTGCAGCAAAATATGCTGATTCGGCGTGGTCACGAAACCGGCGCCGGCGACCCCGGTTGCACGCCGCGCCGCTTTGACCACATCGTCCAGCGCCAGACCGTAGCGATGCAGTTTTTCCGGATCGACTTGTATTTGCCACTGGCGCACATCGCCGCCGAACACATTGACTTCCGCCACGCCCCGTACCGCCAGCAGATGGGGACGCAGCGTCCAATCCACCAGTGTGCGCAGCTCCATGAGACTGCGTGTCTCCGAAGTGACCCCGATGCCGAGCACCGTGCTGGCCGAGGAAGTCAGCGGCGTCATCGCCGGCACGATGCCCCTGGGCAGTTGCGTGGGCAGCGTCGCCAGCCGCTCGCCAACGACTTGCCGGTTCAGATAGCTGTCCGAGCCATCGCGAAAAAACAGGTGCACCACGGACAAGCCGGGAATCGACTGCGAGCGCAGGCTCTCCAGCCCGGATGCGCCCGAGAGCGCGTTTTCGATGGGCTGCGAGACCTGGGTCTCAACGAGCTCCGCCGACAATCCCGGCGCCTCGGTCTGAATCACCACCTGGCTGGGCGAGAACTCCGGAAATACATCCAGGTTCGCACGCGACAGCGTGTACAAACCGTAAGCGACAATGGTCAGCGCCAGCGTGAGAATCACGCCGGGATAGCGGATGGACTGGCGGACGATGAAAGAGATCAAGATTTGGAGCTATTTATTGACCGCACAAATGCGTGCGTCGTGAGAAATTCAATCCTCATTCTCGTTACGGATCTGATACTTCAATTCCTCCGAGAGCAGCAACTGCGCCCCACTCACGACCACTTCCTCGTCCGCGTCGAACCCGGTGGAGTTGAACCAGCCGTCGTCCATTTCGTCGGCGGTGGAAATTTCATGGCGCGCGAAAGTCTGTTCGTCGTCCTTCACATAGGCCCAGGCTTTGCCGGCGTGCCAGACCACCGCGGCCGAGGGCACGACGACGCCGCTCACACTCGCCTCACTCAGGCTGACGCGACCGATTAGCCACGTGCCGGCGCGCAAGTTCCCCCCATCGACCAGATAAAAGTAGGTGTCGCCGGGAAAGGCTGGATCGATTTGCGGTGATGCTCCGACCAGACGCGCGGATTGCAGGCGCTCGCGCGCCGTCGCCGGTGCGAGCACAACGCGTTCGCGCAAGGCGGCGCGCGGCAGATCGGGCGGCAGCACCAGTTGCACCAGGAATGAACGGTGTTGCAGCAGCGCCTGCATCATCTGCGAATCGGGATTGGTGGCCCAACCGGTCACGGTCTCGCCCCAGTTGCCGCGCATGGCGTCACGCAAACTTGCCACCGCCTGATCCGCCACCACTTGCCGGGCTTGTTCACCGCGATAACGGGCTTCGCTGGACCCCAGCGCCTGCTCGGATACGTTGCGGTCATCGCGAAACAGCAGGTCCATGCGCCGAAAATCGGCCTCCGCCAATATCACTGCGGCACGCGCGGCGCGCGCTTCCGCCAGCCCGGTAAGATAGCGCGCTCGCGATTCCGCGAGCGGCAGCAAATTCGAAACCGCGCCGTAGACCTCAATGGTGGCCTGACTCCTGGCCGCTTTCAGTGTCTGCACCGTCACGCCGGCGGCGGCCTGGCTTTGCGCCGACAACTTCACCAGCGGACGGCCATCTTCGACGCGCGCACCCGATGTTGTCTGAATCTGCTCCTGGTCTCCCTCTCCGGTCTCGCCGCGTAATTCATCGCGCGCGTAGTAGATCAGCGCCCAGGACAACACGGCGATAATGAAGGCCATCGCCGCAATCGTGACCCATGCCCAACGGCTGTTCATGGCTTGACCATCGCTTTGGAGGCATCGGTGGAACGTGACACCGCGATACGCGGCAGCGCTTCAACATCGCCTTGCAGCGGTCGCTGCAACGCGTCCTCGAGTTGCGCCAGGGCATGGCGTCCTTCGGCAAGCACCGCTTGGTGTTGCATTTGCGCCGCGAGCGTATCGATTCGCGCGGTAACGCGTTGTACCCGGTCGGCGGCGCCGGCATCGAACTGGCGCTGCACGCGCGCTTCCTGCTCCTGCTGTTCACCCAATTGCTGCGCGGAGGCTGCGATGCGCTCGCGTGCCAGTTGGTACTGGGCACCGGCACGCTCGGCCTCGAACATGACCGTGGTCTGGGTTCCCGCGAAATGTTCCGCCGCCAGTTCGCGGCGTGCCATCGCCTCACGGATCACCGCACGCGCTTGTGTGGCGGGCGGTAACGACAGACCAAGGGCGAGCGACCAGATGTTATCGCCCTGATCCCAGGCATAGCCTGGTCCCAGGGTAATCCCGGGATTCTGCGCGGCCACGGCCTGTTTGACCTCGGCATCGGCGGTGCCGAATTCAAGTAATTTCCGATGCACATCCAGTCGATTGCGCAAGGCTTGGCGGCGCAGTGAGCCGGCTGCCAGGTCCGTGTCCTGCAGGAACGGCGCTTCGAAGCGAAGGTCCATTTTCGCCGCCACATCCAGGGGCAGTCCCAACGACGCCGCCAGATCGGCCAACGCGCGCTGATGGCTTACCAGTTGCTGGTCACGCTGGTGCTTGAGTTGCGAATACATGAAGCGTTCGGTGGCCAGATCGCGCGCCGATATCATGCCCGCCTCCACGCGGCGATTCATCAACGAAACCAGGTTCGTGCGCGCCATAAGTTGTGCGTCAAGAGCCTGAAGCACATCGCGACTGGCCTGCAATTCATGGTAGCCATCGCGCACGCGCGCGCGCACCAGCCAGGCTGCCATGGCCACATCGATGTCGGCGGCGTCCACCAGAAACGCATTGCGTTCGGCCAGCGCCGCGCGCCGGTCTTGCGCTACCAGCGGAATTTCCAGCTCCAGTCCGAGACTCCACGGCGAATCATCTCCGGGACTCCGGCTGTGATGTTCTGGTTTGACTGTCCCCGACCAGTTGCGTGAAGCGCCTCCGGTGTCCGATTTCGCCAGCGCTACCGTGGCACGCGCGCGCGCCGTGCGCATGTCGGCATCAAAATACCATGCAGTCAGCGTCAGTTCCTTCAGACCCCATTGCAATGGCGGCCAATCCCCGGGTGCATATCCATTGGCAACGGCGAAGTCCCTGAGGCCGTCCGATTGCGCGGAACGTGCGCTGTATCCGGCGGCACTCGCATCGGCATCGATCGGCCTGGACACATATTGAATCGGGGAACAGGCCGCCATGGCAATGATTGCCGCCGCACAGGTAACTGATTGCAGGCGTGCCAACGGCATCTTGGTGTTCAGTGCAGCTTGATATGCGGCTCGGTACGCCGCGTGATGATGCGCGCCAGCGTGTCGAGAAACACTTTGGTAAAACCGTGCAGGGCAAACTCGTGCATTTTGTACAGCGAGATGTACATGATCTTGGCGAACAGGCCTTCGATCATGACGCTGCCGCGCGTGACCGCACCCATCAGACTGCCGACGGTGCTGAACTTGCCCAGCGAAATCAGCGAGCCGAAATCGCGGTACTGGTAAGGGCGAAGTGCTTCGCCGCGCAAGTGTCTCGGCAGCATGTTGTACAGATGCGAGGCCTGCTGGTGCGCGGCCTGGGCGCGCGGCGGCACGAAGCCTTCTTTTTCCGGCCACGGGCAACTGGCGCAGTCACCGAAGGCGAAGATATTCGCATCGCGCACGGTTTGCAGAGTCTGTTCAACGACGATCTGGTTGAGGCGATTGGTCTCCAAGCCGCCGATGTCTTTCAGGAAATCGGGCGCCTTGATACCCGCCGCCCAAACCACCAGTTCAGCGGCGATGTCGCGGCCGGTCGCGGTTTTCACGCCGTGCGCCGATACCTCGGTCACGCGCTCACCGGTCAATACTTCGACCTTCAATTTCTTCAGCAACTCGAGTACCGCACCCGACAGGCGTTCGGACAACGCCGGCAGAATCTTCGGTGCGGCCTCGACAATGGTGATTTTGATGTCCTGCTCGGGATTGATGCGATCCAGGCCAAAGGACAAAAATTCGCGAATGGTGTTATGCAGTTCCGCCGCCAGCTCGACGCCGGTGGCACCGGCGCCGATGATGGCGACGTGCAACTGCCCGGCATCAAGCGGTCCGGATTGCGCATTCGCACGCAGGCAGGCGTTGAGCAAACGCGAATGAAACAAGGCGGCCTGCTGGGGATTATCCAGCGAGATCGCATGTTCAGCGGCACCCGGCGTGCCGAAATCGTTGGTGGTGCTGCCCAGCGCCAGCACCAGCGTGTCGTAGGCCATGCTGCGCGCGGGCAGCACTTCGCGGCCATCCTCGTCGAGCGTCGGCGCGAGATGAATGTGCTTCGCCGCGCGGTCGAGTCCATCCATGCGGCCGAGGCGAAACTGGAAATGATGCCAGCGCGCCTGGTACAGGTAATCGAGTTCGTGGTCGTTCATATCCATGCTGCCGGCCGCGACCTGGTGCAGCAGCGGCTTCCACAGATGCGTGCGCGAGCGATCCACCAGCGTAATCAGCGCCTGTCTGCGCCGGCCCAGGGTTCTACCCAGTTGCGTGGCCAGTTCCAGCCCGCCCGCGCCACCGCCAACGATGACGATTTTATGCAGGTCGCTGCGTGCAAGTTCTGGTCTGTTTGCCATTGGATTGGAGTGAAAGTTAATGCGGCCGGAATTGCGCGGGGATGTCGCGGGTTATTGCCGGGAGTTTAGCTTGTTGCCGCCGGCAGTGCCCGTAGCAGAAACAAGCCCGCCGTGGGAGCGGACTGCCTTTGCGCCGGTGGGCGCTGAGAAAAATCCGAGTCGTGTCTTCCCCGCGCAAGCGGGGAACCAGTTTTCTTTGAAGAACCTGGATTCCCGCTTGTGCGGGAATGACAGATCAGGATTTACTCAGCTTTTTCCTAAGCCACCGCAACCCGCTGTGCCGGCTCCCGCACGGTAATCAAGCCCTTGAGCGAGGCGCGATTGACTGCCGACAATACCGCCCGCAATGTCGCCGTGACGATGTTGCCGTGCATGCCGGCGCCATAGAGTGTCTGCTCTCGCCCGATGCGAATCTGCACATAGGCCACGGCAGTGGCATCTTCACCACCACCCACCGCATGTTCGTGATAATTCATGACATGAAACTCGATGCCGCAGCCCGCGCACAGCGCGCGCACGAAGGCATCCACGGGGCCGTTGCCTTTGCCGGCGATGGTAATCTCGCGCCCGTTGCACTTGAGCCGAGCGGTGACGTTTTCGATTTCGCCATGACCGGATTCATGCGTAATGCGATGCTCGACATAGGCGAGAGGCTTCTCGCTTTCCAGATATTCGCGGTCGAAGGCGGCTTTAATGGCGATCGATGACAATTCCTTGCCGGTGGCATCGGTGATGGTCTGAATGACCTGGCTGAACTCGATTTGTAGCAGGCGCGGCAGCGACAAGCCGAAATCGCGCTCCAGTAAATAAGCGATGCCACCCTTGCCCGACTGGCTGTTGACGCGAATAACGGTTTCGTAGGCGCGGCCCAGATCGGCGGGATCGATGGGCAGGTAAGGCACGTCCCAGAGGTCGCCCGGCTTGCGCGCTGCGAGACCTTTCTTGATCGCATCCTGGTGCGAGCCGGAAAACGCCGTGAACACCAGTTCGCCGCCGTAGGGGTGGCGCGGATGAATCGGCAACTGGTTGCAATGCTCGACCGTGCGAATGACCGCATTGATGTCGGAAAAATCCAGTCCCGGATCGACGCCTTGCGAGTACAGATTCATTGCCAGGGTGACGAGATCGACATTGCCGGTGCGCTCGCCGTTGCCGAACAAACAACCTTCGATACGATCCGCGCCGGCCATGACGGCCAGCTCGGCGGCAGCCACCGCGCAACCCCGGTCGTTATGCGGATGCACCGACAAGACGATGCTGTCACGTTTGGCGACATGGCGGCCGAACCATTCGATCTGATCAGCATAGACATTCGGTGTGGCCATTTCCACCGTCGCAGGCAGATTCAGGATCACCGGATTCTTCGGCGTGGGCTGCCATACCGCATTGACCGCATCGCAGATTTCCACCGCGAAATCGAGTTCGGTACCGGTAAAGCTCTCCGGCGAATACTGGAACACCCAGTCGGTCTCCGGTTGCTCCAAGGCGCACGCGCGCACGACCTTCGCACCATCGACGGCGATGGCCACAATGCCGGGCTTGTCCAGACCGAACACCACCCGCCGCTGCACTGTGGAGGTGGAGTTGTACAAATGCATGATGGCGCGCTTCGCGCCGCGCAGGGACTCGAAGGTACGCCGGATCAGCGGCTCGCGCGCCTGGGTCAGCACCTGCACCGTGACGTCGTCCGGGATCAGCTTTTCTTCGATCAATTTACGCACGAAATCGAAGTCAGTCAGGGACGCGGCCGGAAAACCGATCTCGATTTCCTTGAATCCGGTTTTGAGCAGCAGCATAAACATGCGCAGCTTGCGCTCTGCATCCATGGGCTCGATCAGCGCCTGATTACCATCGCGCAGGTCCACGCTGCACCAGGTTGGTGGACGCGTGATGACCTGGTTCGGCCAGGTGCGGTCCGGCAATACGACCGGGGCAAAAGGACGGTATTTCTGTGAAGGGTTTCGGTTCATAGCGGGTACTCGCACAATTTGTAGATGGGCCACCACCGCCGGATGCTGTCTGGGCGGACTTGGTACTACGGGATTGGCGTTAGTTTATATGCGCGCGGGGCGCAGCAGCAGGCCGGTCAGCAGATTGCTGACAAGAAAAAGTCCACGGTGGCCGTGCTGTCTGGAGTGCATGTGCCGGACTATAAGCAGATTCATTGGGCCGCGCAAGCCCGGGTTCCTGCCCTGCCCGCGCTTTATACGCCGGAATGCGGTGGCGACCGTTTCTTGCGCAAGCGCTCCCAGGCCCAGGACACGTAGCCCGAAGCAGCGTAGATCGCAAACACGCTAAACAGCAGTTCGGGCAGGTTGTTGGCAACCTGCATCACCGCCACGACTCCAAGCACCATGATGACGACCATGCGAAACGGCACGCTTTTACGCAGGTTGATGTCCTTGCCGCTGTAGAAATGCACGCTGGTGACCATAGTAATGCCGGCAAACAGCGTCACCGCCCAGGCCAGCCAGGGCACGTCAGCGCGGGCCACGTCGTAGGATTCCATGGCCCAGACCAGTCCGGCGATCAGTCCGGCGGCGGCTGGACTGGGCAGGCCCTGGAAGTAGCGCTTGTCTACAACGTCGATATTGGTGTTGAAGCGCGCCAGGCGTAGCGCTGCGCAGGCGCAGTAGACGAAGGCGGCAAACCAGCCCAGCTTGCCCATGCCCTTCAACGACCATTCGTATATGACCAATGCCGGCGCCGCACCGAAGGAAACCATGTCGGACAGGCTATCGTACTCGGCGCCAAATTCGCTCTGCGTGTGCGTCCACCGCGCCACGCGGCCATCAAGACCATCAAATACCATCGCGACCAGAATGCCCTGCGCGGCCAATTCGAAGCGCAGGTTCATGGCCTGAACGATGGCGTAGAAACCGGCGAACAATGCGCAGGTGGTAATCGCGTTGGGCAGCCAGTAGATGCCGCTGCGCCCTGGAAAGGGCGGCTTGGATCCGGGTTCGCTATTGCCCCGCTCGCTGTTCATGATTTGACCGGCAGCCGTGCCAGAATGGTTGCTCCGCCAAAAACCTTGTCGCCTACCGCAGCCTGCGGCCGGGCTTCAAGCGGCAGGTACACATCCACGCGCGAACCAAAACGAATGAAGCCAAAGCGCTGCCCTCGCGTCATACGATCTTTGGTCTGCACATAACAGAGGATACGGCGTGCGATCAGTCCGGCCACTTGCACGCAGGTCACGTCCACCCCGCTGTCGGTCGCGATCCATAGCGCATTGCGCTCGTTCTCCAGAGATGCCTTGTCGAGCGCAGCGTTGAAAAACCGTCCACCGAAATACCAAATTTTTCTGACTTCTCCATCCACCGGACTGCGATTGGAATGTACGTTGAAGACGTTCATGAACACGCTGATCCTGAGCGCCGGGCGGTCCAGATACGGGTCGCGCGCCTTCCCCACGGCGACAATGCGCCCGTCGGCCGGCGAGATCACCGCGTCGGCATCGGCAGGCGCGTGGCGCGGCGGATCGCGGAAGAATTGCAGCATGAACAGCGTCACCAGCCAGAATGGCAGCGACCACCAGAACCAGCCGAGAGTGACAATGATCGAGGCCATCAACCCGCCGGCGAGGAAGGGCCAGCCTTCCTTGGCGATGATCGGATGGGGATAGGGGGTCACGAAATGAGGGACGAGGGCGGGAGGACGGAAAGCCGGGGCGGAGGATGCAGGCCTGAAGCGCCTTTAACTCAGCATCCTTGCCCCTGAGTCCTCATTAGTTCTTGGTTTTGTCGACCAGCCGGTTGGCCTTGATCCAGGGCATCATCTCGCGCAGCTTGCCGCCGACGATTTCGATCTGATGCTCTCGGCCAATGCGGCGCATGGCTCCCAACTTGGTGGCACCGGTCTTGTTCTCCAGCAGGAATTCCTGGGCGTATTGGCCGGTCTGGATTTCCTTGAGAATTTTGCGCATTTCGTTGCGCGTCTCCTCGGTGATGATGCGCGAGCCGCGCGTGAAGTCACCGTATTCGGCATTATTGGAAATTGAATAGCGCATGTTGGCGATGCCGCCTTCGTAGATCAGGTCCACAATCAGCTTGAGTTCGTGCAGGCACTCGAAGTAGGCCATTTCCGGCGCGTAACCGGCTTCCACCAGGGTCTCGAAACCGGCCTGGATGAGCGCTGTAGTGCCACCGCAGAGTACGACTTGTTCGCCGAACAGATCGGTCTCGGTCTCTTCGCGGAAATTAGTCTCGATAATGCCCGCCTTGCCTCCGCCTATGGCGGCCGCATAAGACAAGGCCAGATCGCGGGCCTTTTTCGACGGATTCTGGTGAATGGCAATCAGCATCGGCACACCGCCGCCTTGCGCGTACGTTGACCGCACGGTATGGCCCGGCGCCTTGGGCGCGACCATGACCACATCGAGATCGGCGCGCGGCACGACTTGTCCAAAATGAATGTTGAAGCCGTGCGCGAATGCCAGCGCGGCGCCTTTCTTGAGGCTGCTTTCGACCTCGCGATAGACGTCACCGATATGCTCGTCCGGCAGCAAGATCATGACGAAGTCGGCGTTTTTGACCGCGTCGGTGAGATCCTTGACCTCCAGACCGGCCTTTTTCGCCTTGTCCCAGGACGCGCCGCCTTTGCGCAGGCCCACGGTCACCTTGATGCCGGAATCCTTGAGGTTAAGCGCATGGGCGTGGCCTTGTGAGCCGTAACCAAGAATGGTGACTTTCTTGCCCTTGATCAGACGCAGGTCGGCGTCCTTGTCGTAGAAAACTTTCATGTTGGCCTCATATGAGAAATTCGTGAAGGGTGATGGGTTGGGGCAAAGCGCGGGCTCTTACTCCTCACGCATCATCCCTGATTAAACTTTCAGAATGCGTTCGCCGCGGCCGATACCCGAAGCGCCAGTGCGCACAGTTTCCAGAATGGCGTCTTTTTCCAGCGCGCCCAGAAAGGCATCGAGCTTGGCGCCGGTGCCGGTCAGCTCGATGGTGTAAATCTTGTCCGTTACGTCGAGAATGCGGCCGCGAAAAATATCCGCCATGCGCTTCATTTCTTCGCGGTCCTTGCCCGAGGCGCGCACCTTGACCAGCATCAGTTCGCGCTCGATATGGTCACCGCCGGACAAATCCACGACCTTGACCACATCAACCAGTTTGTTCAGCTGCTTGTTGATCTGTTCGATCACGTCGTCGGAACCGGTGGTCACGATGGTCATGCGCGACAGCGACCGGTCTTCGGTCGGCGCCACGGTGAGCGACTCGATGTTGTAGCCGCGCGCGGAGAACAGACCGGCCACGCGCGACAGCGCGCCCGGCTCGTTCTCCATGATTAGGGAGATGATGTGACGCATGGCGGCTTAAACCAGGATCATTTCCGACAGACCTTTGCCACCCGGCACCATGGGAAATACGTTCTCGGTCTGGTCGGTGATGAAGTCCATGAACACGAGATCGTCCTTGCGGCTGAACGCCTCTCTGAGCGCAGGCTCCACATCCTCCGGCTTGTCGATGAGCATGCCGACATGACCGTAGGACTCCGCGAGTTTGACGAAATCGGGCAGCGCGTCCATGTAGGACTCGGCGTAACGATTGCCGTGGAAAAACTCCTGCCACTGCCGCACCATGCCCATGTAGCGGTTGTTCAGATTCACGATTTTCACCGGCAGACGGTATTGCTTGGCGGTGGACAATTCCTGGATGCACATCTGGATGCTGGCCTCACCGGTGACGCAGGCGACCGTGGCATCCGGGTGCGCAAGCTGCACGCCCAGCGCATAAGGCAAGCCAACGCCCATGGTGCCCAGACCGCCGGAATTGATCCAGCGCCGCGGCTTGTTGAACTTGTAGAACTGCGCCGCCCACATCTGGTGCTGGCCCACATCCGAGGTCACGTACATATCCATGTCCTTGGTGAGCTTGTACAAGGCCTCGACCACGGCCTGCGGCTTGATGATCTTCGAGTTGCGGTCGAACTTCAGGCAATCCTTGCCTCGCCATGTGTCGATCTGATCCCACCAGGTCTTGACCGCGACCGGGTCCGGGCGCTCCTTGCCCGCCGCCAACTGGCGGTTCATTTCCTGCAGCACTTCCTTGACGTCCCCGACGATAGGCACGTCCACGCGTACGCGCTTGGAAATCGAAGACGGATCGATATCGACGTGGATGATCCTGCGCTGTTCCTGGAAAAAATGCTTCGGGTTGCCGATCACGCGGTCATCGAAGCGCGCGCCAACGGCGAGCAGCACGTCGCAATCCTGCATCGCCATATTGGCTTCATAGGTGCCATGCATGCCGAGCATGCCGACAAACTGCGGGTCGGTGGCCGGATAGCCGCCCAGTCCCATCAGCGTATTGGTGCAGGGAAAGCCCAGCGTGTGTACCAGTTTCAGCAGCTCCGCCGAAGCATTGCCGAGCACCACGCCGCCCCCGGTGTAAATCATCGGGCGCTTGGCTTCCAGCAGCATTTGCAGCGCGCGCTTGATCTGGCCGCCATGCCCCTTGACCACCGGGTTGTAGGAACGCATGGTTACCGACTGCGGATAGAAGAAATTCGTCTTCGCCGTCTGCACGTCCTTGGGGATATCCACCAGCACCGGGCCGGGCCGGCCGGTGGAAGCGAGATAGAACGCTTTTTTCATGGTGACCGCGAGATCCTTGACGTCGCGCACCAGGAAATTGTGCTTCACGCAGGGGCGGGTTACGCCAACGGTGTCCACCTCCTGGAAGGCGTCCTGGCCGATCGCATGCGTGGGGACTTGCCCGCTGATAATGACCACGGGAATGGAATCCATGTAAGCGGTCGCGATGCCGGTCACCGCATTGGTCACGCCCGGGCCGGAGGTCACCAGGACGACGCCGACTTTCTCGGTCGAGCGCGCGTAAGCGTCGGCGGCATGCACGGCCGCCTGTTCGTGGCGTACCAGAATGTGCTTGACCTTCTCCTGTTTGAAAATTTCGTCGTACAGGGGTAGTACAGCACCGCCCGGATAGCCGAACATGAACTCGACGCCTTCTTCATGAAGACAGCGCAGTGTGATTTCAGCACCGGACAACTCAGTGGTAACGCCGGCAGTCAGTTCCATGGAAACACCCGAAAAACGCTGGTTATATAGAGCCTGGTTGAGAAAATAGCTGAGGAAGCCCCGGAAGATACCGGCATCGCCAGTGCCGGTCAAGAAAAGGCCGGGCAGTGCGCAGAGCGGGCCCGGGCCATTTGCGGGCACGAACGCTACGGGCGGGCTACGGGCGGGCGCGAATCCAGCCTTTCCAGGCCCCGAACACCCCGGCATCGTGCGCGGCAATCACCGAGCGCTCCCAGATATCGTCGGTCCGGCATTCGTCCTTTGCGAGCGTGCACATCGAGCCGCCCGCTTCTTCCATGATCAGCGAGCCAGCGGCGAATTCCCACAGCTATTGCCCGCCGTGAAGGTAAACGTCGAAGCGGCCCGGCAACCAGGGTCAGCACCAGCCCCGGCGGCAGGCGCGCGAGCGTTGCACCCTAGACCAAGCGGCATTCGGCCAAACGGCGTTCCAGGTACAGGCGTTCGGCCCGGCTGCGCACCAGCGCCAGGGCATCGACGTAGGCTTTTCCTGCTTCGACGTGCCGACCAATACAGATTAAAGGGGCCAGGCTCTTATGGCACTACCTTAAACACTTCATAGTCACCCGCCCCTTGCGGGAGCGGTGAAGGAGCGGAGATGACCTGAGTCCCGTAGGCTGGGGTTCGCAGGCTCACCCCAGCCTACAAAACTGATCCTCTTGCCCTTACCTGACACCTCACCCGCTTTATCTGGCGATAGATCGGGACAACGCAGAAAGGCAGGCAACGTATCGTGAACTGTTCGGTGCGCAGTTGGACAGCAAAGCTATCGACGACATCCGGCTGGCTCTCAATCAGAATCAGCCGTTGGGTCATTCACGCTTCTATGCCAGAATCGAAACCATGACAGGACAAAGACGAGAGGCCAAGCCGCGCGGCAGGCCACGAGTGGAACACGATTAATCTGCGGCGCATAACGCCAGGCAGGGAAAGCTACGGTTATGATGATGAGTAATTCGAGCCTGGCCCCTTTTACCCGCCTTTTACCCGACTGGTTGTTTGATCGGCCTCGGGTCTTTGGAGTTGTATGCCCAAGATACCGCACGCCAGTTCCTGGGGCGATGCGCACTTCTTGACACTCCGTCGACGTCTGTTAGCCCTAGCGACGCCCGTTTCTTTGCCGGATACTGCATTGGTGTGATTCAGGGTATTTCGGATGGGACGGTTTATGCGACAGCATTCTTGCACGGAGCGGGTAAGCTACGCGACTCGCAGAACATCTTTTGCGTTCCTCCAGATATTTCGAAAGGGCAACTTGCCAAGCTCCTTATCAAGTATGGTGGCGCACACCCAGAACTGCTTGATGGCCCAGATATCAATCTCATTACACTCGCTTTCCGAGAGAAGTTCCCTTGCAAGTGACATTCCGTTGGACAGCAGAATGAACGGCCGCGCACTCGTCGCGTTTCTTGTTTTGGTGCTTCTTCCTTCTGTCGCGAGCGCGCAATTGGAAGAGAAGTGTTCTGACGCCGTAGACGCAATGCGATATGCGCTAAAAGGTGTCAATCCAAAAAACTATTCCTACTCGCTTAAAAGACAGAGCCAGACCTACTGGATGCTTTTTCTGTCAAAGTCCAAGGGGACAGCCTCTTATAAGGCTCCGTAGCGGCTATTGCAGCGCCAAGGCGAAAGTACCAATTACTGCCTGATTGGCGCCGGGGATAGTATGAAAATGCTACAGAGTATGCACACGTGGGATGGGTCGAGTCGGTATGGAATGCCCGGATCGGGTTACCCTCGGTGTTCCAACAAGTTTGGTTTGCTTCCGGGCGGCGCTGAAGTAAGAATGTGGGCCAACGTGGAGCTTGGCGAAATTACCGTTTTCGACTTTAACTCATTTATTGGAACGAAAAATTACGTCCTACTTGTTTCAAAGGACGGTTATTGGATCTTGCTAGATGTGGATCGCATAGACACTAATCGTGGCTGCTACCTCGCGCGTGGTGATGCTTCTACTGTGCGTGAAGATTTCTGAAGAAAGGGGCCAGGCTCGATTTATTGTGCTAGCATGCCGGCATGCCCCGCCGCCCGCGCGTTCACATTGATGGCGTACCGCTGCACATCGTGCAGCGCGGCCACAATCGCGAGCCGTGCTTCTTTGGCGAGGAAGACTACAGCAGTTACCTGCATTGGCTCGGTGAGGCTCTTGCGGAGTTCGACTGCGCGCTGCACGCCTATGTGCTGATGACCAATCACGTGCACTTGCTTTTAACGCCCAGGAAAGCTGAGAGCGTGCCCAAGCTCATCATCTCTCTGGGACGGCGTTACGTGCAGTATGTCAATCGCAGCTATCGCCGCACCGGCACTTTGTGGGACAGCCGCTACAAGTCTTCCTTGGTGCAGGCCGAGACTTACCTGATTGCCTGCTAGCGCTACATCGAACTCAACCCGGTGCGTGCAGCCATGGTCGAAGACCCAGCACATCATCGCTGGACCAGCTATCGATCCAATGCCCTTGGGCAGCACGATCCGCGCCTCACGCCGCATCCGCTGTATCTGTCTTTGGGGCGAACTGACAAGGGCCGACAGGCCGCCTATCGCGCGCTGTTTCGGGCGCAACTGGATCGCGCGGCCCTTGATGACATTCGTCTGGCGTTGCACCAGAGTCAGCCTCTGGGTAATGGGCGTTTTTACGCCAAGATCGAGAGAATGACCGGGATAAGACGTGAGGCGAAGCCGCGAGGCAGACCGCGCAGGGCACTGGATAACGCACCGGCATCGCAAGAACAAGGGGAAGAGCCAGGGCTGCGAATAAAATAATCGAGCCTGGCCCGAATGGCACTTACTTAAGCGTCTTTGCCCGAGAATACGGCACTGGGACCATAAAGACCGCAACACGTAGCCCGTATGCAACGCAGTGCAATGCGGGGCAAATGCTCAGCCATGGAACCGACTTTCCCGGATTGCGCTGCGCTCCATCCGGGCTACATACCGTGATTGTCACGGAATCAGGGCTTAAGTAAGTGCCATTCGAGCCTGGCCCCTTTATCCAGCCAGCGCGGCGCCTGTGCGGGACTATTGGCGGGCGCGAATCCAGCGCTTCCATGCGTCGAACAACCCGGCATCTCGCGAGGCGATGGCCGAACGCTTCCACAGATTGTCGGCCCAGAAGTCATCCTGGTCGAGGGTGCACATGAAGCCACCGGCTTGTTCCAGAATCAGCGAACCGGCGGCAAAGTCCCACAGTTTCTGCCCGCCATGCAGGTAGACATCGAAGCGCCCGGCCGCGACATAGCACCACTCCAGGGCACTGGCACCGAAATTGCGCTGCGAGGAATACGGCGGCCCGGCCACCAAGGCAAGCGCCAGCCTGGGCGGCAGGCGTTTGAAATCGACTTGCGCCATGGCGCCGCGCAGCGGCGGGGCGCGCTCCTTGATGGGCAGGCGCTCGCCGTTGAGATAAGCGCCAGCACCGGTTTCGGCATAGAACACCTCGTCGGCGATCGGATCGTAGACCACGCCCAGCGTGCTGCGTCCGTTCACCATTAACGCCACGGAAACGGCGAAGTAGGGCAGGCCGTTGGCGAAATTGGAGGTGCCGTCAATCGGGTCCACGCACCACAGCCCTTGCGTGCCTTCGGCCCAAAACCGCGTCTGCTGCTCCGCTGTCATTTCCTCGCCGACGATGGGGCCGGGGTGGATTCCGGGCAGACTGATCGACAAGGCTTCCTGCGCCGCCAGATCGGCCTCGGTAAACAGACTGCCGTCGGTTTTGCGCTGGTGCGCTACCTTCAGATAGCGCGGCATGATCTCCTTGGCCGCAACTTCGCGCACACAGGCGATGACTGCTTCGAGCATGCCACGCGCGGGTTTAACTATCACTTCGATTTTCTGGCCAAAGGATCGATTTGCCGGAACACCTGCAGAAACGCCTGAAAGCCCCGCCACAAACTCGGAGACAGGTGCAACAGTGCATGGCAAAATCTTAGCATGGATAAAGACTTAGGCCGGAAATCAGGTATCAAATCAGGCGCCCGGTTTCATTTTCACGGCAAGCTGGGCAATGGTTCGGAAGTGCTGCTGCCGGTGGACGCCGCTCATCATGCGGTGCGCGTCTTGCGGCTCGAAGTCGGCGCGCCGGTAGTGATCTTCAACGGGCTGGGCGGTGAGTTCGAAGCGCGCATCACGCGCATCGCCCGGGGCGAAGTATCGGTCAAGACTGGCGCGCATATCCACGTCGAGCGCGAATCCCCATTGGACATCCGCCTGGTGCAAGGCTTGTCCAGCGGCGATCGCATGGATATGACCTTGCAGAAAGCCGTTGAACTCGGCGTCTCGTCCATTCAGCCGGTTGCCACCGAGCGCAGCGTGGTCAAGCTGAAGGACGAGCGCGCGCAACGCCGCGTCGAGCACTGGCAGAATCTGGTGATCGCGGCGTGCGAGCAATGCGGACGCAATCGCATACCGGAAGTCGCGCCCTTGATGGGGTTGCCCGAGTGGCTTTCCCGGCTTGAAGCGCCCATGGCGGATGACGAAGCGCGATTGCTGCTGTCACCCGTGGCGCCTGTACCCCTGAAGGACCTCGCAGTGATTGCGCGAATGACGCTGTTGGTCGGCCCCGAGGGAGGCTTGTCACCCATCGAGATTCAGCTCGCCCATTCGCGAGGCTTTATGCCCGTTCGCCTGGGCCCGCGCGTATTGCGCACGGAAACTGCGGCACTTGCCGCGCTGTCGGCCATACAGGCGTTGTGGGGCGACTTCTGAATTCAATTCCTTCGCCGCAAGCGCACAAAGGAAGGCGTTCCTATCGCGCCAGCCCTTATACTGTGCGGCGCTTTCTGTCATAACCCGTATCAGGAATGGAACATGGACATCAGCAAAAGCAGCTTTATCGTCACCGGCGGTAGTTCCGGACTGGGTGCCGCCACCGTGGAAATGGTGCTGGCGGCCGGTGGCAACGCCATCATCGCCGACGTGAACAGGGCACACGGCGAGGCTCTGGCGGCGAAACTCGGCAAGCAAGCGCGCTATGTCGATTGTGATGTCACGCGCGAGGATCACGGCAGAAACGCCGTCGCCGTCGCTCTCAGGGAGTTCGGCGGCCTGCACGGGCTGGTCAATTGCGCGGGTATCGCCATCGGCGAAAAAACACTTGGCAAGGATGGTCCGCACTCGCTGGAAAAATTCGCCCGCGTCATCAGCATTAATCTGGTCGGCAGTTTCAACATGATCCGGCTGGCCGCGGAAGCGATGGCAAAACAACAGCCCAATGCAGGCGGCGAGCGCGGGGTCATCGTCAATACGGCTTCGGTCGCCGCCTTCGATGGCCAGATCGGGCAGGCGGCTTACGCGGCATCCAAGGGCGGCATTGTCGGCATGACACTGCCGATCGCGCGCGATCTGGCGCGCAACGGCATCCGCATCATGACCATTGCCCCGGGTATTTTTGAAACGCCGATGCTCACCGGCATGGCGCAGGAAGTGCAGGACGCGCTGGGGAAAATGGTGCCCTTCCCGTCCCGGCTCGGGCGTCCGGCCGAGTTCGCGCAATTGGTCCGGCAGATCGCCGAAAACGAAATGTTGAACGGCGAAGTGATCCGGCTCGACGGCGCGATCCGCATGCAACCGAAGTAGGACTGACCGGAGCCGATATGCAAGCCGCGCAGCAAGCCCACTTCGTCCGCTGGTTCCGCGCCGCTGCGCCGTATATCCATGCCTTTGGCGGGCGCACTTTCGTCATCGCATTTGGCGGCGAAGTGGTGGCCGAAGGGTCGTTCGTGGCGCTCACGCACGACCTGAATCTGCTCGCCAGCCTGGGTGTGCGCCTGGTGCTGGTGCACGGGGCGCGGCCGCAGATCGAGGCGCAACTACGCGCGGCAGGTCTCAAAACTCAATACGTCAGGGGCATCCGCGTCACCGATGAACAGGCGCTCGCCGGCGTGAAGCAGGCCAGCGGACAAGTGCGTGTGGAGATCGAAGCCCTGCTGTCGATGGGTCTGCCGAACTCGCCGATGGCCAATGCCGACATCCGGGTCGCGTCAGGCAACTTCGTCACCGCGCGGCCGCGCGGCGTCGTGGACGGTGTGGACATGTGCTACACGGGTGAAGTGCGCAAAGTTGAAGCCGATGCCATCAATATCCGTCTGGACGATGGCAAACTGGTGCTGCTATCGCCGCTGGGCTATTCGCCGACGGGTGAAATTTTCAACATGACGCTGGAAGACGTGGCCGCGGCAACCGCCGTCGCCTTGGGGGCGGAAAAACTTGTATTCCTGATGAACGAGCCGGGGCTGAAAGCCAAAGGTGGCCGCCTGCTGCGCGAACTCACGGTGTCGGACGCGGAAAAATTGCTGCGCAAGTCCGACGCGCTGTCCGACGACGCCAGGCTGTATCTGCCGCATGCGATCAAGGCCTGCAAGGGCGGCGCGGCGCGGGTGCATCTCATCAGCCGTCACGCCGACGGCGCGTTGCTGCTGGAATTGTTTACCCATGACGGCATCGGCAGCATGCTCACACGCGATCCGCTGGAACAGTTGCGCGAGGCCACCATCGAGGATGTCGGCGGCATCCTGCGGCTCATCGAGCCACTCGAGGCCGACGGCACCCTGGTCAAACGCCCGCGCGAGCTGCTCGAGATTGAAATAGCGCACTTCGGTGTACTGGAACACGACAAAGTCATTGTCGGCTGTGCCGCGCTCTACCCGTTCGCCAATGAGAAATCGGCGGAGCTGGCCTGCGTAGCCGTGCACCCCGACTATCGCGACTTCGGGGCCGGGGAACAATTGCTGAAATGGATCGAGGAGAAAGCAAAAAAGCAGCGGATAAAACGGTTATTCGTGCTGACTACGCGCGCGGCCCATTGGTTCATCGAACACGGCTTCGTCGCGGCCGATGTGAGCAGCCTGCCGACGCAAAGACAAGCGCTCTACAATTATCAACGCCGCTCCAAGGTGTTCGTAAAGTCGATTTAGGCCTTTTTTAAATTCGATGCAGGCGCGCGCAGTGACCCTGCCATCGCGAGCCTATAATCTTCGCAATGCGGTTACCGGCGTCACAAATCGGTAACCCAACTGCCGCGAATTCAATCTAACCTAGCGGGCTAACAACATGACAAGAACGGTGAATTGCGTAAAGCTCGGCCGCGACGCCGAGGGACTGGACAGACCGCCCTTTCCCGGGGAACTCGGCAGGCGCCTGTTCGAAAGTGTCTCCAAAGAGGCATGGAAGGGCTGGCTCGATCACCAGAAGATGCTGGTCAACGAGAACCGGCTGAGTCTCGCGGATGCAAAAGCCCGCAAGTATCTGATGGAGCAGACCGAGAAATATTTCTTCGGTCAGGGCGCGGACGCAGCTGCGGGTTACGTTCCGCCGCCCAAAGGATAGCTCCCGGCCACAATTCGCATCCCATCGCGGCGGCGTGCGAGTTCGCGTGAAAATCGAGGGAGTTGAAAATTACCAGGGCAGATCAAACCAAGGTGGAGTCAGGCGAACGGACGGCCGCGCTTGCGCCGGAAAAGGTCGCGCGCAAGCGCGCCGCACTCGCCGCCGACAAATCGGGCAAGGTGCGGCGCTCCAATCCGCAGCTCTACCTGAACCGGGAGTTCGGGCAGCTTGAGTTCAACCACCGGGTTCTGGCTCAAGCCGAGGATCCTGAAATTCCGTTGCTGGAACGATTGCGCTTTCTGTGTATCGTAAGCAACAATCTCGACGAATTCTTCGAAATCCGGGTTGCCGGCTTGAAGGCGCAGATAGAACTCGGTACCGAGCTGACCGGCCCGGACGGCGCGGCGGCTTCGCAAGTTTTTCGTGACGTGTCGCTGCAAGCGCACAAGCTGGTGGCTCGGCAGTATCAGCTCTGGAACGACGTGCTGCTACCAGAGCTCGCAAGAGAAGGAATTCATTTCCTGCGAAGGCACCATTGGAGCGACGCCCAGAAGCTCTGGATCAAGGCTTTTTTCCTGAAGGAAATCATGCCTGTGATGACACCGATCGGACTCGACTTTGCGCATCCGTTTCCACGCATCCTGAACAAAAGTTTGAATTTCGCGGTCAGGCTTTCGGGCAAGGACGCCTTTGGGCGCAACTCCGGATTCGCGCTGGTGCAGGCCCCGCGCGTACTGCCGCGCCTCATCAAGCTGCCGGACGAGATTGCGGGCAGCGCGCACGGATTCGTGTTTCTTTCATCAATCATTCATGCGCACGTGAACGAACTGTTCTCCGGCATGGAAGTGCAGGGTTGCTTTCAATTCCGCGTCACTCGAAACAGCGATTTGTTTGTCGACGAGGAAGAGGTCAAGAACCTGCGCCTTGCGTTGCAGGGCGAGCTTCCGCAGCGGCATTTCGGCGATGCGGTTCGTCTTGAGGTCGCCGATCTGTGCTCTTCGGAAATTTCGGACTTTCTGCTGCAACAATTCAACCTGGGTCCGGATGACCTCTATCAGGTGACTGGACCGGTCAATCTGGTGCGTCTCATGCAGGTGCCTGATGCGGTAGACCGGCCCGATCTCAAGTTCCCGCAGTTTGCGGCGGGCCTCCCGGCCGCGCTGGCCGACGACCCGGACATTTTCCCCGCCATCCGTGCCGGCGATATTCTGCTGCACCACCCGTATCAGTCCTTCAGGCCTGTGATCGGTTTCATCCAGCAGGCGGCCAGCGACCCGAATGTCGTCGCGATCAAGCAGACGGTTTATCGCACCGGCGCCAATTCCGAACTGATGCAGGCCCTGCTTGAGGCCGCCCGCAACGGTAAGGAAGTCACGGTTGTGGTTGAGCTGATGGCCCGCTTTGACGAAGAGGCCAACATCAAATGGGCGTCGAAGCTCGAGGAAGTCGGCGCCCACGTGATGTACGGTATCGTCGGGCACAAGACCCACGCCAAGATGTCGATGGTCCTGCGCCGCGAGGAGGACGGACTGCGCCGCTATGTGCATCTGGGTACCGGCAATTATCACGCCCGCACCGCCATGTCGTATACCGACTTCGGTTTATTTACCTGCAACGAAGAAATCGGCGCCGACGTAAACGAAGTATTCATGCAGCTCACCGGCCTGGGCAAGGCCGGCAAGCTCAGGCATCTATGGCAATCGCCATTTACCCTGCACGCGCAAATCCTGGCGTCAATCCGTCACGAGGCCGATCAGGCGCGAGCCGGAAAGACGGGCGGCATCATTGCCAAGATGAATGCGCTGCTCGAGCCCGATATTATTTCCGCGTTGTATGAAGCTTCGATGGCCGGTGTGCAAATCGACCTCATCGTCCGCGGAGTCTGCGCGCTGCGACCGGGTATTGCCGGACTGTCGGAGAACATCCGCGTGCGCTCGGTCATCGGCCGATTTCTCGAACATCACCGCGTTTTCTATTTCAGAAGTTCCGAAAGCGTTCGTCTGTCGAGCGCGGACTGGATGGACCGGAATTTTTTCCGGCGTGTCGAAGTATGTTTTCCGGTGCTCGACGAGGCGCTCAAAAAGCGGGTTATCGACGAGTCGCTCAAGTGCTATCTGTCGGACGTTGGCGAAGCCTGGGAGATGGACAGCGACGGCCATTATTCCCGCAGGAAATCCGCGCACGGAAAGCGCGCCGCGGCCCAGGCTTCCCTGCTCGCCAAGCTTGCGTCCGGCCCGGCAACGGCCTGATCGGCGTACGCGGGTTTGGTTCCCAATGGCCTTGGAGATCGAGATAAAACTGTCGGTGGAACCAGGTCAGGCACATCGCCTTTGGAGCATTCTGGCAGGGCATCCGCATCCCAAGCCTGCATCGCGCCGGTTATTTTCCGTTTACTACGATACCCCGGATCACCGTCTGAAGAGCGGTGGCGTGGCACTGCGGCTGCGGCGCCAGGGCAAGCGCTGGATTCAGTGCGTCAAGGGTGGCGGGGTTGCCGCCGCGGGGCTGCATCGGCGCACCGAGCACGAAACCGTGGTCGCCGCCCAGATCCCGAGTTTTCCGGCAATCATCGAAGCTGGCTTTGGGAAACTGGTGGCCAACAAGGAAATGCGCGCCGCACTTCAGGTTGCATTCACCACCGATTTCCGGCGCAGCTCGACCTTGATCAGACCGCGTGCTGACACCGTCATCGAAGTCAGTCTGGATCGCGGCAGCATTGCCGCCGGTGGGCGAAGCGAGCCGATTTGCGAAGTCGAACTGGAGCTAAAAGCGGGAAACACCGGCGCACTCTTCGATCTGGCGCTCGAAATCGCGGGCGCACTGCCGTCGGCGAGACTCGGTCATCGCAGCAAGGCGCAACGCGGCTATGCGCTTGCGCAAGGCCTGCCATACGCGCCGGTGAAGGCCACGCCGCCGCCGCTGTCTGCGGACATGTCCGTTGAGGATGCCTTTGTCGCCGTCGCATTCCATTGCATCGCCCAGCTTCAGGACAACGAGCCGGGTCTTCTCGCCGGTAGCGATCCTGAGTTTTTGCATCAGGCCCGCATCGCCCTGCGGCGTCTGCACTCGTCGTTTCACGTGTTCGATGCCGCGATACCCAGGACGCATTGGACGCAGGTTTCGGAACACCTGAAGGCGCTTTCGCGTCTGCTGGGCGCGGCGCGCGATCTGGACGTGTTTGCCGCCGAAACCTTGCCGCAGGCAGGATGCGCGGAGCATGCCGGGCTCGCCGCGCTGCGCCGGCAAACGCAAATCGCCCGCCGCCGCGCAAACCAGGCCGCGCGTGCGAGTGTCGCCGCTGGCGCATATACCACGTTGCTGCTGCGACTCGCGCAGCAAATTACGCAGGGCCAGTGGCATGACGAACAATTGCCGCGCGCCGCCGCGGACACGCCATTGCGCAAGTTCGCAGCCAGTTTCATATCGAACGGGTTCGCGCGCATGGCCAAACGCGGACACGACATTTCTTGGCTTGGTTTGACGGATCTTCACCGGCTGCGCATCCACATCAAGCGCCTGCGCTATGCAATCGAATTCTTCATGCCTCTTTTCGAAGGCCGGGCGCGTCACGGTCTGCGTTCGCTGCTTGATTTGCAGACCCTGTTGGGGAAATTCAATGACGATGCGGTCGCATGGAATCTGCTCGATGAGCTCGCTCAGGAGGATTCGTCAATCAACTACCAGCAGGGTGTGGGCTTCGTGCGCGGCTGGTGCGCGCACGAAGCGCAGCTACTCCACGGCCGGATCGAAGATGCGTGGAAACGCTTCGGTCATTCAAAAGCATGGCGCAGGCCGTCTTGACCCACCCATGATAAGGATGATGGAATGGATCTGATCTTGTGGCGTCACGCGGACGCCGTTGACGGCACGCCCGATCTGGCACGGCAACTGACCATCAAGGGCCAACGGCAAGCGCAGGACGTGGCTGGCTGGCTGCGTGCGCGCTTGCCGAAACAAACGCGCATTATTGTCAGTCCGGCGCAACGTGCCCGGCAAACCGCCATGGCGTTGACGGAGAACTTCGAGATCGTGCGCGACCTTGCCCCCGGAGAATCGCCGGCCGCCGCGCTCGCGGCGGCGCGCTGGCCGGAGGACAAGGGTGCGGTGCTGCTCGTCGGCCATCAACCCACGCTCGGAATGCTGGCCGCGATGTTGATTGCGGGCGAGCCGATTCCCTGGAGCATCAGGAAAGGCGGGGTCTGGTGGCTGTCCCACCGCGTTCGTGGCGAACAACCACAAGTGGTTTTACGGGCTGTCGTCTCGCCCGAGCTTATTTAGATATCCGGCCCTGGCAACGACGACTGATCGACGGTTCGATCCAGATGGATTTCACTCGTTCGCCGGGATATCCGCCGCTTCAATCTGTGCCAGTTGCGGAACTTCAAGATGGATGCCGAGACCCTTCCAAGCCCTGATTTCGTCGCGCAGTTCGGCGGCGGTCAGCGGATTGGCCGCCAGCCATTTTTCATCCACCTCCACGGTAAATGTGGATTGCCTGCGCGCAGCCCGGATCGTCGGCAGGCGAACTTCCGACCGGCTTCGATGAAAAAGAGCCGCCAGCCGCAGCGCGATCAGCAAGGACCAGTCGTGGCCCGTGCCGAACAGTCCCTGCAGCTTGCCGAGCGAGCCACGGTGTGCCAGTACCAACATCGAAAGCTGCCCTTGCTCCATCCTGGAAAAACCGGGCATGTCCGCGTGAGCGACGAAATAAGACGAATGCTTGTGATATCCGCTATGCGCCACCATGAGGCCGATCTCGTGCAAACGCGCGGCCCACGACAACACCTGCTTTGGGTATGCGTGATCGGCGGTGGCGCCGGCGATCAGTTGATCGTACAACAGGAGCGCAAGGCGTTCGACCCGATGCGCCTGAGCGGCGTCCACGTGATAGCGTTTCATGAACTGGCGCACGGTCAGTTCCCGCATGTCGCGCCGGTGTGCCCGTCCGATCATGTCCCAAAGGATGCCCTGGCGCATGGCACCGGCGGCGAGGGACATGTGCTCGATCTCAAGCTCCGAAAAAATCGCGCTCATGATGGCAAAACCACCGGGCAGCACCGCGACGCGGTCTTCCTTTAATCCCGGCAGATCCATTCGAGTCATGTCGCCCGCCTTCAGCAACGCCTGACGCAATCGCTCCATGCCTTCGCGCGTGATCCCGGAAACGCTCCAGCCGCAACCCTCAATGATGTCGGCAATCGCTCGTGCGGTGCCTGAAGACCCAACGGCGTGCTGCCAGTACCTGGCTGCGAACTGCCTGCGGATGGTTTCCAGTTCAATGCGGGCCGCGGTTTCCGCCTGCCGCAGGTTGGTCCTGGTTATGATCCCGTCGGCGAAGAAGCGCAGGCTATAGCTCACACAACCCATGTAGAGACTTTCCAGACGGTGGGGCTGGTTGCCGGATCCGACAATAATTTCCGTCGAACCGCCTCCGATATCCACAACCAGGCGCTTTTCCGCGCTGGCGGGCAGGCTGTGAGAAACGCCGAGATAGATCAGCCGCGCCTCTTCGCGCCCGGCGACAACCTCGATCGGGAAACCGAGCGCCGCCTCGAACCGTGGCAGGAATTCCCGCGCGTTCTTGGCCACCCGTAGAGTGTTGGTGCCAACCGCGCGCACCGCCCCGGCCGGCATGCCGCGCAAGCGTTCGCCGAAACGCTTCAGGCAGTCAATGGCGCGGCTCTGCGCAACCTGGTCGAGCTGCTTGTCCGAAGTGAGTCCCGCGGCAAGCCTGACTGGATCGCGCAGGGAGTCAAGGGGATAGATTTGGTCATCGACCACGCGGCCAACTTGAAGCCGGAAGGAATTGGAACCGAGATCAACGGCGGCAATTGTCGGAAAAGTTTCCATCACGACCATTCTGCCCTAAAAACATTTCAGGCAATGTAATCCGCGCACCGCGCCAGGAAAAATTCATAACTGGAGAGTTCGACCGGCAAGGTATGGCTACAGCGTAGCCACTCGGACGAGGCCGACGTAGTACCGGAGGCAAAACGACGTGTCTGGTGTCTGCGTTCGTGCTTGAACGCTAACTTTTACTGAAGCTTTCCAACCAAAGGCTGGCTATGCCGTCGCTGGCCTGGGATCTACGGAAGGCGTAAAGGCGTCCGAGAAGAACTCGTCTTCCGGCAACCGGCAATGGGTGGTGAAATCCTTACGCGCGGATTCAACCACGATCGGCGCGCCACAGGTGTAAACCTGATAACCCGACAGATCGGGCAAGTCCGCCATCACGGCCCTGTGAACGAATCCGGTGCGTCCATGCCAGTGGTCTTCAGTGAGCGCATCTGAAACCACCGGAATGAAACTGAAATTGTCGTGTTCCTGCTGCCATTTCCCCACCCGTTCGGCCATATACAAGTCCGCCGGACGACGGCCACCCCAATAAAGCACCATTTGCCGGGTGGTCCCCATATGGAACGCGTGCTCGATGATGCTTTTGATGGGCGCGAATCCGGTGCCGCTGGCGACCAGAATCATGGGTTTGTCGGAGTCCTCGCGCAGGAAGAACGTGCCCAGCGGTCCTTCGAAGCGCAGGATGTCCTTTTCCTTCATCTTGTTGAAGACGGTTTCGGTGAAAGCGCCGTTGACCATGCTGCGCACGTGCAACTCGACGTACTCGTCGTCGTGCGGCGGATTGGCCATGGAATACGACCTGCGCTTGCCGTCTTTGAGCAGGATGTCGATGTACTGGCCGGCGAGAAACTGAAGCCGTTCGTTGGCCGGCAACTTCAGCTTCAGCACCATGACGTCGGGTGCCATCCGGTGCATCTCCTGAACGCGGCAGGGCAGCTTGCGGATATCGAGTTGGCCAACGCCGCGTATTTCGCGCGCTTCAATGACGAGGTCGGACAGGGGCTTGGCCTGGCAAAACAATGCCGATCCCAGCTTCTTCTCAAATTCGGCCAATACATAAGGCTGCGGATTACCGTAGTCCACGCGGCCCTCGAGAACTTTGCCCTTGCAGGCACCGCAGGCGCCGTTGCGGCATCCGTAGGGCAGAGTAATACCGGCTTGCAGTGCGGCCGCGAGCACCGTCTCGCCTTCACCGCATTGGAAGGCATGGTTGCTTGGCTTGATGGTTACCTGAAATGACATAAGGTCGATACTCTGCCGGAGTCGATCATGCTCCGGGTTAAAATGCGTCCATGAGACGATTGCTAATCATCGGTTGCGGCGACGTCGGCTTGCGGCTGGTCAAAATACTGAAAGGCCGCGGGCGTATCTACGCACTGACCCACTCGCAGGACCGTTTCCCGACACTGCGTGCGCAGGGGATCATGCCGGTGTTCGGAGACCTGGATCGCGCAGCCACTTTGAATCGAATTGCCGGCCTGGCCAACGACGTCGTGCATCTTGCGCCCCCGCCAGCTTCGGGCGCCCGCGATACGCGAACGGCCAACCTCATTCGGGCGCTCGCGAAGCGCGGGAGTCTACCACAGCGTCTGGTGTACATCAGTACCAGCGGCGTATACGGCGATTGCGGCGGCGAAGAGATCGACGAAACGCGGCGCGCGAGGCCACTGAGCGAGCGTGCGAGGCGACGGCTCAATGCGGAACAACTGTTGCGCGGCTGGGGTGCAGAGAGCGGTGTGCAGGTCAGCATTCTTCGCGTGCCGGGAATTTATTCCGCCGGACGGCTTCCGATCGCGCGTCTGAAGGCGGGCACGCCCGCATTGGTGACGGAGCGCGATCCTTATACCAACCACATACATGCCGATGATCTGGCCAGGTCGGTTTGGGCGGCCCTGACCCGCGGGCGCGGCGGACGGGCCTATAACGCTTCGGACGATGGCTCAATGAAGATGGGACAGTATTTCGATATGGTGGCAGAACAGTTCAACCTGCCTCGTCCGCCACGAGTTAGCTGGGAAGCGGCGCAAGCGCAACTGCCGGAAACACTGTTGTCATTCATGCGCGAATCGCGGCGGCTCTACAACGGGAGATTGAAGAAAGAACTGCGTGTGCGATTGCGCTATCCATCCGTACGGCAGGGTGTTGCCGCAGCATGGGCAGCCAGCAAACTGCCTTGATCGAAGGGCGCTCCGCCGGTAACCCACGACCAGAGGAGACTCGCGTGACCATCGACAACCGCGAAATTATTCTTGTATTGACCAATCTGCCCGCAGAAGCGGCGGCGAAACGACTGGCGGACGTGCTGATCGAGGGCCGACTCGCCGCGTGTGTGAACATCCTTGCCGGGTGTACGTCCGTATATCGCTGGGAAGGCAGCATTGAATCATCCACGGAGGTACCGATGTTGATCAAGACCACTCGGAGTGCTTATGCACGCGTCGAACAGGAGATACTTGCCCATCATCCCTATGAACTTCCCGAAATCATCAGTGTCCCTGTGTCGGCCGGACTGCCCGCGTACCTGGATTGGGTGGCAGCCGAAACCGCCGCCAGATAAAAGCTGGCCAATTTTCATTTCATGACCACAATGTATTCTCCCGTTCGATTTATCGCGCTGATGCTGGCCGTTTTGGCTGCGCTCACCGCCTCGTTGGTCAATGCGGAGGAAGAGCTTCTCGATCCCGAGGTGGCGTTCCGTTTTTCCGCGCAAGTGATCAGCGCGCAAACCATCCGGGTGCGCTACCAGATTGCCCCGGGTTATTACCTGTATCGCGATCGTTTCCAGTTTTCGGTCCTGCCGGCAGCGGTCAAGATCGGCGCGCCGCGTTTGCCCGCGGGGGAAATCACCGAGGACGAGTTCTTCGGCAAGACGGAGATCTATCGCGGTGAGTTGCTGATTGATTTGCCGCTCGAAGCGCCGATCCCTCCTGCGGGAGTCTCGCTGAGTGTTGTTTCCCAGGGTTGCGCCGAGGTCGGTGTCTGCTACATACCGCTGACTCAGACCGCGCAACTGCTCCCCGCGACTTCTTCAAATGCGATTCCGAAGGCAACTCGCACGTCTACGGGCCTGCTTGCCCGCTTGCAAGGAGCTGTCACACTGGCCGAGGACGAAGAAGAATTTCTGCCGGTGGACAAGGCCTTTGTTGTCGATGTCAAAGCGGTGGATGCGCGTACGCTGCTGGTGCGCCTTAGTCCCGCAGACGGATATTATTTGTATCGCGACAAAATAAAGTTTTCGCTGGTCCCCCAGGATCAGGCGGTTATTGAGAAAGTGCAATTGCCGCGCGGCGAATCGAAACAGGATCCGAATTTCGGCCTTTCCGAGATATTTCATGCGCCGGTGCAAGTGCGCATCCAACTGCGCAGGAGCGGCCCGGCGCCAGCCTCCGACCTGACATTGACCGTCGGTTTTCAGGGTTGTAGTGAGAAGGGGTTGTGCTACCCGCCGGCCACCCAGCAACATGCGATTTCCCTTGCGGCCCTTGCGGCGCCTGTTTCCGTCGGAACGTCGATTGCCAATGCCGCGTTGCCGCTAACAATGGATAACGCGGCCCAGCCGCTTACCGGCGACGCGGAAGATGCACGAATTGCTGGGCTGATGAAGGCTGGCAACTTCTGGCTGATCATGGTCAGTTTTGTCGGGTTCGGGCTATTGCTCTCGTTTACGCCCTGCTTACTTCCGATGATTCCGATTCTCTCCGCGTTGATCGCCGGTCAGGGGAAAAAGCTGACCAAGAAACGCGGATTGGCGCTGTCCGCAACCTATGTTCTTGGCATGGCGGTCGCTTACGCGATCGCGGGAGTCCTCGCAGGATTGTCCGGGAACTTACTCTCCGCCGCTTTGCAGAACGCCTGGGTGCTGGGTTCATTCGCGGGAATATTTGTGCTGCTGTCGCTGTCCATGTTCGGATTCTACGAATTGCAATTGCCGGTATCCTGGCAGACCCGCGCGAGCGCCACCAGCAACCGCCTCAGTGGTGGCAACTTTGCCGGCGTATTCCTGATGGGCGCTTTGTCGGCGGTCATCGTGGGGCCATGCGTGGCAGCGCCACTTGCCGGCGCATTGCTTTATGTCAGCCAGTCGCGCGATGTGCTACTGGGCGGCGCGGCGCTGTTCGCGATGGCTCTCGGGATGGGCGTGCCGCTGATGGTCATCGGAGCTTCTGCGGGAGCATTGCTGCCCAGGACCGGCGCATGGATGCAGGGAGTAAAGAATTTCTTTGGCGTCCTGTTGCTCGGTGCGGCGGTGTGGATGATTTCTCCCCTGATTCCGGTCCTTGCCCAGATGCTGCTCTGGTCAGCCCTGCTGATCATCTCCGGAATCTATCTGCATGCGATCGATCCCTTACCCATAGCGGCGTCGGGATTTCGCAAGCTCTGGAAAGGCATCGGCGTCATCGCGCTGCTGGTCGGCATTGCGTTGTTGATTGGCGGCCTTTCCGGTGGTCGCGATCTGTTCCAGCCCCTGTCCGGTTTCGGCATGCGGGCGCAGGCCAGCGATCCGCATCCGCCTTTCATCCCGGTAACATCGGTTTCGGAGCTGGATCAGGCTCTGGCTGCAACCACGAAGCCGGTCATGCTTGATTTCTATGCGGACTGGTGCGTGTCCTGCAAGGAAATGGAGCGATTCACGTTTCGCCACGAAGAAGTGAAAAAACGCATGGGATCCATGCTGTTGCTGCAGGCGGACGTGACGGCCAACACGGCTCAAGATGCGGCGCTTCTGAAGCGCTTCGGCCTGTTCGGACCACCGGGGATTGTTTTCTTTGATCGGACAGGTCGGGAAATCAAAGATTTGCGGGTTATCGGATATCAGTCGGTGGAACGATTTCTCACCGTTCTTGAGCACGCGACTGGCGCACCATAAGAGTTAGCGCACAGCGGGATCGGGTGCTCGGACCCTCATTTGCCCAGGTTACCCTCGAGTACCGGGTGGTTGCCTAAGAACGCTGTCAAGAAGCGACAACTTCCACGAAAAACGCAATAACCAATGCTTCACTGCCATTTATTCAATATCATTTGCGGCAGCGGCCTCTAATGGACCCGCTTATTCCCTAGCCGCGCCACCTGAGTACGTATCCCAGACTGAGCTTCTTCAGTCAATTTGGTGAAAATCTGGACAAAAACCCTCGAACTACGGCAAACTGGCCAACATGAAAACCACTTTGAAGGGTGACAAGAGGCTCAATTCCGCCGCCTCCCGCCTCCAAGAAGTATGGATATTGAATGGCCCGAACCTGAATCTGCTCGGCACACGTGAGCCGCAGATCTATGGAAGCGAGACCTTGGGCGACATCAACACGCGATTGGCGGCCCACGCGGCCAGCGCTGGTATCAGGTTCGACAGTTTCCAAAGCAATTCCGAATCCGAACTCATTGCACGGATACACGATGCCCATCGGACTGGTGTTGATTTCATCGTCATCAATCCGGCGGCGTTTACCCATACCAGCGTAGCCCTGAGAGATGCGTTGGCAGCCGTTCGCATCCCGTTTATCGAAGTGCATCTCTCAAATGTGCATTCCCGCGAGGCGTTTCGGCGCCATTCCTACTTTAGCGACCTGGCGGTGGGCACGATTTGCGGACTGGGTTCCAAAGGCTACGATTTTGCCCTAGCCTTTGCGATTGCCCAACCATCGCCAAAAAAGCTTGCGGCCAAGAAATAGGGGGTTGCCCAATGGACCTTAGAAAACTCAAGAAACTCATCGATCTGGTGCAGGAATCCGGCATCGCCGAACTGGAAATCACGGAGGGTGAGGAAAAAGTTAGGATCAACCGGGTCGGCAGTCCCGGCCATCCGGGCATGATCAACATGCAGATGCAACCGGCCCCAACCGCGCCGGCCCCCGTCGCCACAATCCTTGCTCCCGCCGCAGCGCCGGCCCCCTCGGAGCCCGAGGGGCATATCGTAAAGTCGCCGATGGTGGGAACGTTCTACCGGTCCTCGGCGCCGGGATCGAAAGCCTTTGTTGAAATCGGTCAGAACATCAACGCGGGCGAAACGCTCTGCATTATCGAGGCGATGAAATTGCTCAACGAGATTGAAGCCGACCAGAGCGGTGTGGTGAAAAAAGTGCTGGTCGAAAGCGGCCAGCCGGTCGAATACGGTCAACCCCTGTTCATAATCGGCTAGCGGCCTGCCCCGCCCGATCAGGGCCGGGCCCATTCAACAGATCCTTGCATGTTTGAAAAAATACTCATAGCCAATCGCGGCGAAATAGCGCTCCGCGTCCAGCGCGCCTGCCGCGAGATGGGAATCAAGACCGTTGCCGTGCATTCGGTCGCCGACGCGGAAGCCAAGTACGTTCGGCTTGCCGATGAATCGGTTTGCATCGGCCCGGCCGCCTCGATTGACAGCTATCTCAATATTCCTGCGATTATCAGTGCGGCCGAAGTCACCGACGCCGAAGCCATTCACCCCGGCTATGGTTTTTTGTCCGAAAACGCGGATTTTGCCGAGCGCGTCGAGAAAAGCGGATTTGTATTTATTGGACCGCGCCCCGACACCATCCGCCTCATGGGCGACAAGGTCTCCGCCAAAAACACCATGATCAAGGCCGGTGTCCCCGTGGTGCCGGGCAGCGAAGGTGCATTGCCGGACGATCCGCAGGAGGTTGTCAGGATTGCACGCAAGGTCGGCTACCCGGTCATTATCAAAGCGGCGGGCGGCGGGGGCGGCCGCGGCATGCGCGTGGTTCATACCGAGGCGGCGTTGATTAATGCCGTGGCCATGACGCGCCAGGAAGCCAATACTGCGTTCGCCAACCCCACCGTGTATATGGAAAAGTTTCTCGAAACCCCGCGCCATGTCGAGATCCAGATCCTGGCCGACGAGCATCGCAATGCCGTTTATCTTGGCGATCGCGACTGCTCGATGCAGCGCCGCCATCAGAAAGTGCTCGAAGAAGCGCCGGCACCGCTGATTCCCGCAAGAGAACGCGTGCGCATCGGCGAACGCTGTGCCGAAGCCTGCCGCAAGATCGGCTACCGCGGCGCGGGCACTTTCGAATTCCTGTATGAAAAAGGCGAGTTCTTTTTCATTGAAATGAATACGCGCGTGCAGGTCGAGCATCCGGTCACCGAAATGATCACCGGGATTGATATCGTGAAAACCCAAATCCTGGTCGCGGCCGGAGAAAAGCTGCCGTTCCGGCAAAAGGACATTAATTTTCGCGGCCATGCCATCGAATGCCGGATCAACGCGGAACATCCGTTCAAGTTCACGCCTTCACCAGGGCGCATCACGTCCTGGCATGTTCCGGGTGGCCCCGGCATCCGGGTTGACTCGCATGTCTTCCAAGGTTACTTTGTGCCGCCTTATTATGACTCGCTGATAGCCAAAGTAATCGCTTACGGCGAGACCCGGGAGCAAGCGATCGCGCGCATGCGCATCGCGCTCTCGGAGATGATCGTGGAAGGTATTCAAACCAATCTGCCTCTGCATCAGGAACTCATGCTCGATACCTCGTTCATGCGCGGCGCTACCAGTATTCATTACCTGGAAGAGAAGCTCGCCAAGTACGGAAAGTCAGAGTAACCACGAACACCGGGGAGGCGCCCCATCGCCTGGGTTGCAATTGAAATGAGGGTGTCCGGTGCGGATGTATCTGCGGTATCGGATGCGTTCTTTGAGGCGGGCGCGCTTTCGGTTGATGTCGCCGACGCGCAAGCCGGGACCGATCGGGAAACGCCGATTTTTGGCGAACCTGGCGCGGATCTCGATTTGGCTTTTGCCTCGAATCTGGTCTTGGCGCTGTTCAATCCGGAAACCGACCTGTCTTCTGCCCTCGAGTTGGTGCGCACGGCAGCCGGTCTGTCCGCGTTACCGGCGTTCAAGATCACCGAAGTCGCGGAACAGGATTGGGTTCGGTTGACCCAGAGCCAGTTCACGCCAATCCGCGTTTCCCACCGGATGTGGATCGTGCCAGGCTGGCACGAAAGTCCGGACCCTGCCGCCATCAATATCGTGCTCGACCCGGGTCTGGCATTCGGCACCGGCAGTCATCCCACGACGCGCTTGTGTCTCGACTGGCTGGATCGGCACTTGCCGCCCGCGTGCAGCGTCATCGACTACGGCTGCGGCTCGGGCATATTAGCCATCGCCGCGGCAAAGCTGGGCGCAGCGCGCGTGCACGGCGTCGACATCGACGCCCAGGCCGTTGTTACGAGCCGCTACAATGCCCAACGCAACCATGTGAGCGTCGTATTTTCCAACGTCGATGACACCCCGCCCGCCCCGGCCCAAGTTGTTTTGGCCAACATACTGTCCAATCCACTGAAAGCACTCGCGCCCCTGCTGGCGGGTCTTACTCTCCCTGCCGGCACGCTGGTGCTTTCCGGCATTCTTCCGCCGCAGGCAGCGGATGTGGTGGACGCCTATCGGCAATGGTTCGAGATGGATGCGCCGGTCATCAAAGAGGGCTGGGTGCGCCTGAGCGGAACTCGTCTGGGCTAAGGCTAATCGCATGGACTTGTATACCCGTTGTCCGGCCTGCGATACCACCTTTCGGGTCTCCACGGATCAGTTGCAGGCCTCGGTCGGAAAAGTCCGCTGCGGCCAATGTCAGACGGTTTTCGACGCTTTCGCAACACTGACCGCCCAGGGGCCGATTGCGCCTGCACGTCAATCGGGCGCGCCTGCTCAGTCGATGGAAACTCGACCGGCCCCATCGTCCGGCGCTCCGGTTGCGGGCGCGATGCCGCCTCCAGTCCCGGATGACTCCTCCGATCTCACACTGCGGCCGGATCCGGCGATCAACCTTTATGAATGGGAATTCAAAGTGCCGGAAGCTCCACGGCATACTGTCGGTTGGGCGGTTCTGATTGGGTTGCTGTCAATTGCCCTTGTCGCCCAGGCCGCTTATGCTTTTCGCACCGAAATGATGATGTCTGTTCCGCAGACACGCGAGTACTACATTCAGGTTTGCGAATCATTGGGATGCAGGATCGGACTGCCTGAATTGTCGAACTATCTGCACGTTGAGTCCTCCGACCTGAAAGCCGTCGACGCACAACATCCGGGCGAAGTTCAGTTGCTGGCGTTGGTGCGAAACCGGGCGCAAATTGAAATGGCTTATCCGGCATTCGAGTTGACGCTGACCAATTCCATGGAACAGAGCATTGCGCGTCGCGTCTTCCTGCCCGCGGACTATCTGCCCTCCGTCACGAGGGCTCCGGGGCTTCAGGCAGGCAGTGAAATACAGATTCAGTTGTTTCTCGATACCGGTACACTGCGCGCGGCAGGCTATCGCCTGTACCTGTTCTATCCGTGAAAGCAAGGCGCCAATCCTTGAACCGTCGTAAGGACTGGATCGAACTATCCATACGACTCACCCGGCCACTGGAAGCGCGCGAATCGTGATGTTTTATTGACCATTCCCTGGGAGAGCATTTTCATGGCAACCGTAACATTGAAAGGCAGTCCGGTAGGCGTGTCCGGCAATCTGCCCAAAACCGGCGATGTCGCATCCGACTTCACCCTCACAGGCAAGGATCTGGGCGACGTATCGCTCAAGACTTACGCCGGAAAACGCAAGATACTCAATATCGTGCCCAGTCTGGATACGCCCACCTGCCAGCAGTCCACCCGGGCGTTCAACCAGAAAGCGTCCGGCGCGGCCAACTCGGTAGTACTGGTCATCTCCGCCGACCTGCCTTTCGCCATGTCGCGCTTTTGCAGCACCGAGGGCCTCAACAACGTGGTCACCTTATCCACTTTCCGCGCCAAGGAATTTCACGGCAAGTACGGCGTCGACATCACGGACGGCCCGCTCAAAGGACTCACTGCCCGCGCGGTCGTGGTGCTCGACGAGAACAACAAAGTTCTGCATTCGGAACTGGTGCCCGAGATCGCCAATGAGCCAAACTACCATGCGGCACTGGAAGCGCTGAAGTGACCACACTGAATTCGCGGCTCCACCAGTCGTATTCAGATCGGCAATGATGATGTTTTCGACGCAAGATTAAGGACATGGCCTGCGAGTGAATTCCCCGGATGGAGAAAGCCCGCACAAGGGCAAGACCGGACTCAAACGGGTCTGGAACGCGATGTTTTACTCGATGGAAGGCCTGCGCGCGGCCTACCGGCACGAAGATGCATTCCGGCAGGAGGTTCTGCTGGCCATTGTGCTCATGCCGCTGGCCTTGTTTTTGCCGGCCTCCGGATTGGGCAAGGCTTTGATGATTGCGTCGGTATTTCTGGTGCTGATTGTCGAATTGCTCAATTCAGCGGTGGAAGCGACGGTGGACCGGGTGTCGCTGGAGCATCATCGACTGGCGAAGCGTGCAAAAGATATTGGCAGCGCAGCCGTGATGATGTCCCTGGCCAATGTGGTCGCGGTATGGGTGCTGGTCTTGTTTGGTTAAGCGCGACTGCGCCTGCCCGCTTCCGGGAATGAAGTGACGGACGATCCGCGCCACACTCAGATCATGACTACTCAGCTCATGACTTCGCGCTCAATCTCCTCGATCGTTACATGGCGCACATCCTTGCCCTTGACCATGTAAATCACGTACTCGGAGATATTCTTGGCGTGGTCGCCAATGCGTTCGATGGCTTTGGCGATGAACAGAATTTCAATTGAAACCGAGATGGTGCGGGGGTCTTCCATCATGAACGTAATCAATTGGCGCAGTACGCCGCGAAACTCATCGTCGACATGCTGGTCGCGGCGCACGACCTCGGCGGAAGCGGATACGTCGAGGCGCGCAAAAGCATCCAGCGATTTGCGCAGCATTTCCAGCGCGATGGCGGACATACGGATGATTTCCATCGTGCGCGGCTGCTGCAGGCGTTCCTTGGAATAGATCAAATGGGCCATGCGTGCAATCTTGGCGGCTTCGTCACCAATGCGTTCCAGATCGGTGATGGTTTTCACCACCATCATCAGCATGCGCAGGTCACTGGCTGCGGGTTGGCGGCGCGCGATGATGCTGCTACAGTCCTCGTCAATTCCGACTTCCTGCGCGTTCACCAGATGGTCGTTCTTTTCGACCTTCGCGCATAAGTCAAGGTCGCCGGAAGTCAGCGCATCCAGCGCCATCTTGATCTGCTCCTCGACAAGGCCGCCCATCTGTAGCACCCGAGCCCGTACTGCCTCGAGTTCAGATTCAAACTGCTTTGATGTGTGTTCGTTGTTCATGATTCTTGACCCCCCCCGAAACCCGCGACAATCCGGCAATTATGGCGAGTATAGGTCTCGCAGGTTACATGAAAGTTTCAAATGACCAGGGTCTGAACCCCTTCCTCGGTGCCCAGCAACAGTATGTTGGCCGCGCGCCGGGCGAACAGCCCGTTGGTGACTACACCGGTGATCTGGTTGATTGCAGACTCCAGGCCCACCGGATCGACGATGTTCAACCCATAGACATCCAGGATCAGATTACCGTTGTCGGTCTTGAAGCCCGGCCGTAATTGCGGCTTCCCGCCCAGGTGCGCCAACTCCCGGCCGACATGGGAGCGCGCCATCGGGATGACTTCCACTGGCAGCGGGAAGGTGCCCAGGACGTCCTTAAGCTTGGATTTGTCGGCGATGCAGATAAATTTCAGCGCCACCGCCGCAACGATCTTCTCACGCGTAAGCGCCCCGCCACCGCCCTTGATCATTTGCAACTGACGGTTCACCTCGTCGGCGCCGTCGACATAAACCGGCAGTTCGTTCACCACGTTCAGGTCGAATACCCGAATTCCGACTGCCTTCAAGCGCGTCGCGGTTGCGTCGGAACTCGCTACCGCGCCCTCGATGCGGCTCCTGATTGCGGCCAGTTCATCGATGAAACAATTGGCAGTCGACCCGGTTCCGACGCCGACTATGCAATTGTCCGGCACATAGGCGATTGCGGCTTTTGCCACGGCTTGCTTGAGCTGATCTTGATTCATGGCGGTCATTGCTCTGGTTCGCATAAGCATAGCGTCAACGCCGAGCCCGTACAAACCCGACGTTTGCACGACCTACCCGCGGACTGCTACCCTCGGCTTGGCACGGAGAAACCTTTGAAGAAAATCGATTACCTGGAAAAGATACTGAAAGCCCGCGTCTACGATGTGGCCATCGAATCGCCGCTGGAGATTGCTCCGGCGCTGTCGAAACGGCTCGGTAACATCGTGCTGCTCAAGCGCGAAGACATGCAACCGGTGTTTTCTTTCAAACTGCGTGGCGCTTACAACAAGATGGCCCATCTGGGTGCCGCGCAGCTCAGGCAGGGCGTCATCGCAGCCTCGGCCGGCAACCATGCCCAAGGCGTGGCGCTGGCCGCGCAGCGGCTCGGCTGCCGCGCCACCATCGTCATGCCCGCCACGACGCCGCAGATCAAGGTATCCGCCGTGCTCGCCCGTGGCGCGCGCGTGGTGTTGTTCGGCGATTCCTACGATGACGCCTATGCTCATTCCCTGAAGATCGCCAAACGCGAAAAGCTCACGTTCGTACACCCCTATGATGATCCCGACGTGATCGCGGGTCAGGGCACCATCGGCATGGAGATTCTGCGCCAGCACGCCGGTCCGATCGAGGCCATTTTTGCCGCCGTGGGTGGCGGTGGCTTGATCTCCGGTATTGGTGCCTACATCAAGCGGCTGCGGCCGGAGATCCGGTTGATCGGCGTGCAACCGGTCGATTCCGACGCGATGACCCGTTCACTGGCGGCCGGGCGACGCATAAAACTCGCGCAAGTGGGACTGTTCGCCGACGGCGTGGCCGTCAAACAGGTCGGCTCGGAAACCCTGAGGCTGTGCCGCGAAGTGGTGGATGAAATGATCCTGGTGGACAACGACGCGATCTGCGCCGCGATCAAAGATGTGTTCGAGGATACCCGCTCAATTCTGGAGCCCGCCGGCGCGCTGGCCATTGCCGGTGCCAAAGCCTGGGTCGAGCGCCACAAAACGGCCGGTCGCACGCTCATCGCGATTGCCTGCGGCGCCAACATGAATTTCGATCGCCTGCGTTTCGTTGCCGAGCGCGCCGAACTGGGCGAGCAGCGTGAGGCGATTCTGGCCGTGACCATACCCGAGCAGCCCGGCAGTTTTCGGCAATTCTGTGCCCTGCTCGGTGCCCGCAACGTCACCGAGTTCAATTACCGCTATTTCGATCCGCGACAAGCGCATGTGTTCGTTGGCGTGCAAGTGCGCGGCCGCGGCGAAATTCGCGATCTGGTCACCCGGCTGCGCAAGCAAGGCTTGCCCACCCAGGACTTGAGCGACAACGAAATGGCCAAACTTCACTTGCGCCATCTGGTTGGCGGTCATGCGCCTTCGGCGAAGAACGAATTGTTTTACCGCTTCGAATTTCCGGAACGACCCGGCGCGCTGATGAAGTTCCTGAAGCAAATGGGGCACGACTGGAACATTACGCTGTTTCACTATCGCAATCACGGCGCTGATTTCGGGCGTGTGCTGGTCGGCATGCAGGTACCCAGGCGCGACAAGCCCGCGTTTCGGCGTTTTCTCGCGCAACTCGGTTACCCCAACTGGGACGAAACCGGTAATCCGGCGAGCGCCCTGTTTCTGCACTAGCGGCGTGGTGGACTGGTGTGTTCGACAGCAATCCGAAAGCGGAACGAGGACCGACTTTGACCAATACGCCGCCCAATTCAGGAAAAGGCAGGTCGAAATCGGTGAATTCATCGAACGCCCTTCCACTCTGGCGTCAGGCAACCATCCCGTGCCTGAAAGGCTCCGCGTCCGCCCTTTCGACTCCCGGCGTATGCGGCGCCAGCCTATAATACCGGCTGAAAGTTTTTGATCAACCGTGCGTTCGCCCAAAACCCTTTGAAAACCCTGTTTGCACTGTTGTTCTGCGTTTCCTGCCCGGTATTCGCCGCGTCGCAGGACAACCTTTTTCTCGAAGCGAGAGCCGCCTTTCAGCGTGGCGACATCGACAAGCTCGATGCACGGGCATCGATGATGCCCGAGGAGCATGTGCTGATCCCCTACGTACGCTACTGGCAACTGAAATCCCGGATTGCCGAAGCGCGCGCGGACGAAGTTCAGAGTTTTCTGGCCCGCCACGAAGACACTCTGGTGGCCGACCGGCTGCGCGCCGACTGGCTGCGGCAATTGGCCAGGAACGCAGACTGGGACGCTTTTCTGGACGAATATCCGAAGCTCGGCACCGCCGATACCGACCTGGCGTGCTTTGCCGCGAACACCCGGTTGGGGCGCGGGGAGTCGGGTGTGTTGAGCGCGACCCGGACCCTTTGGTTCACCCCGCAAGTTCTGCCGGAAAGCTGCCTGCCTTTGTTCAAGGCGATGTTCGACACCCAGATTCTCACGGAGAACGATAGCTGGACCCGAGTCCGTCTGGCGCTGGAATCGGGCAGTGTCACCAGCGCGATCATGCTGCTGACCTACCTGCCCGCCAGTGAGCGTCCCAATGCGGCAACATTGGAATCGATCTCCATGCGACCGCAGAAATATCTGGGCAAGGCCCCGTTGGCGCTGAAGACGCGCGCCCAGCGCGAATTGGCCATATTTGCTTTGTACAAGACGGCGGAATCCTGGCCGCAGATCGCAGTTGAACACCTGCGCCGGATCGAAGACAAATTGCCCGAGCCGGATCGAGAGTATGCGTGGGCACAAGTCGCCTCGGTCGCGGCACGCAATCTTTACCCTGACGCACTGGTCTGGTTCAGCCATTCCGGCAATGGCATGAATGATCGCCAGCTCTCCTGGTACGCGCGCGCCGCACTGCGCGAAGGCGACTGGAGCGCCACGCTGTCGGCGATTGGCGCGATGTCGAAAACCGAACGCCTGCGCGCGCAATGGCGATTCTGGCGCGCGCGCGCCTTGATGGCGCTCGGACAGCCTGCCGAGGCCCGGGTGTTGCTGGCCTCGCTTTCCAACGAATACAACTTCTACGGACAGCTTGCCGCGGAAGAACTGGGCACCTCAATCAGTACCGTGCCGCAAACCTACCATCCATCCAGCGAGGAAGTCGATGCAATCGCAGCCGATGCCGGTCTGCAACGCGCCCTGAGCCTGTACCGTTCCGGCCTGCGCTACGAAGCCGCTCTGGAATGGCAATGGTCCATCAAGGATTTTGACGACAAGCGGTTACTCGCGGCGGCGATGCTCGCGGTGCGCAATGACTGGTACGAGCGCGCCATCGACACCGCCGGTCGTACCGTTATCCTGCACGATTTCTCGCTGCGTTACCCCGCGCCCTACCGCAAGGTGGTGCAGGACTACACGCAGCAACTCGGCCTTGACGAAGCCTGGGTCTATGGATTGGTGCGCCAGGAAAGCCGATTCGTGCATACCGCACGCTCAAGCGCAGGGGCCAGCGGTCTGATGCAACTGATGCCGGCCACGGCGCGCTGGGTCGCCAAGCGCATGGGGCTCAACGCCCACCACCGGACATTGACCGAAGCGGCGGACACCAACCTCGGACTGGGCACCTACTACCTGCGTCATGTTCTGGATTCTCTCGACAGTCACGTCGCGCTGGCTTCGGCTGGCTACAATGCCGGGCCGGGTCGCGCGCGCGAGTGGGCCGCCACGCGGCCCCTGGAAGGCGCGATCTACGTCGAGACCATTCCTTTCTCCGAGACGCGGGAGTATGTCAAGAAAGTCATGAGCAATACGCTGTATTACGCGAAGCTGTTTCGCCAGCCCACGCTGAGCCTGCGCGATCGTCTGGGCGTCGTGCCGGCCAAATCGCGACAGACCAATTGAGCACAGCACAGCGCGCCTCGCGGTCGGACATGCGAGCCGGCATGCGCCCGTCCCGAAAAAGATTGAATTTATGAGAACCCGATCAGTTTGCATTATTGGCGGCGCCGGATTTGTCGGCCGTCATGTGGTGCACCAGCTTGCCGCGCGGGGGATCCGCGTCAAGGTGCCGACCAGGCACCGCGAACGCGCCAAGGAATTAATCGTGCTGCCGACCGTGGATGTGGTGAACGCCGACGTACACGATGCGGCGACGCTGTCCGCACTGATCACCGGCAGCGACGCCGTCATCAGCCTGGCGGGTATCCTGCACCAGCGCCGCCGCGGGGACTTCGCCCGCGTACATACGGATTTGCCGCGAAAAATCGTTGATGCCTGCCGCGAAACCGGCGTGCGCCGGCTCCTGCACGTATCGGCGCTCAAGGCGGCGCACGATGCGCCAAGCTCTTATCTGCGCTCGAAGGCCGGCGGCGAACAGCAGATTCGTGTCGCCAGGGTCAGCGCCATTCGCACCACCATTTTTCGCCCGTCGGTGATCTTTGGCCGCGAAGACCATTTCCTGAACTTGTTCGCCCAACTGGCGCGCATGCTGCCGGTTATTGCATTGGCCTGCCCGAAAGCGCGCTTCCAACCGGTGTACGTGGAAGATGTTGCACGCGCCATCGTGGAAAGTCTGGACGCGCCCCAGACCTTCGAACAAAGCTATGATTTGGGCGGCCCGACGGTCTACACCTTGCTGGAGTTGATGGAGTACGTCTGCGCATTGCTGAGGGTGGAGCGGCCGATCATCCCGCTGAACGATTCGCTGTCCTACCTGCAAGCCTCGCTACTGCAACTGTTGCCGGTCAAACTGATGACCCGCGATAATTATCGCTCGATGAAAATCGACAGTGTCTGCGATGACGCTTTTCCCGAGGTTTTCGGGTTCCGCCCGACGCCGCTGGAGTCCGTGTTACCGGCCTATCTGGCGCACGATACGCCGCGATCGCGCTATCGCTGGCTCCGGTTTCGCGCCGGCCGTTAGCTTTTGTCCGTCCACACCCGCGAGGACTCGATGTCGAACCTCAGTCTGGTCATCGGCAACAAAGCTTACTCTTCATGGTCGTTGCGCCCGTGGCTGCTGATGAAGCAGGCTGCGATCGATTTTGCCGAGATTCGCGTGTCGCTGTATGAAGCGAGTTCCAAACAGAACCTCCTGCGCCACTCGCCCTCGGGCAAAGTTCCCGTGCTCAAGGACGGTGATCGCACGGTCTGGGATTCTCTGGCGATCTGCGAATATCTGGCCGAAAAATATCCACTGAAAAAACTCTGGCCGGCCGAGACGGCGGCACGCGCCTGCGCACGGGCGGTGAGCGCGGAAATGCATTCCGGATTCAGCGCGCTGCGCAGCCAGATGCCGATGAATGTGCGGCGCGAACTCCCCGGCCGCGCGCGCACCGCCGACGCAGACGCGGACATTGCCCGCATCGACACCATCTGGACCGACTGCCGCACCCGGTTCGGCGCGCAAGGGCCGTTTCTGTTCGGCACATTTTCCATTGCTGACGCCATGTATGCGCCGGTGGTCACCCGGTTCCGCACCTACGGCGTAATCCTTGCCGGCGCGGCAGCGCAATACGCCAATGCGATTTACACCTTGCCATCCATGCAGGAATGGATCGCGGGCGCGCACGCCGAAACCGAAGTCCATCCACGATACGAATGAAAATCTACACGGTCGGAGGCGCGGTGCGCGACCGGCTTCTCGGCCGGCCGGTTGCCGACCAGGATTACGTCGTGGTCGGCGCAACACCGGAACAAATGACCCAACTGGGCTATCGCCCGGTGGGCAGAGACTTTCCGGTGTTCCTGCACCCGCGCACGCACGAGGAATATGCGCTGGCGCGCACCGAGCGCAAGACCGCGCGTGGCTACCGCGGATTCGAGATTTACGCCGCGCCCGAAGTCACGCTGGAACAGGATCTGGCGCGCCGCGACCTCACCATCAACGCCATCGCGCGCGACGAAGACGGCTCGATCATTGATCCACACAACGGCGTTTCCGATCTGAAGGCCGGCATCCTGCGCCATGTCGGACCCGCGTTCGAGGAAGACCCGGTACGTGTCCTGCGCGTGGCGCGCTTCAGCGCGCGATTCGGCTTCGCCATCGCGCCGGAAACGCTCGCCCTGATGCGCGCAATAGTGAATAACGGTGAAGTCGATCATCTGGTGGCAGAGCGCGTCTGGCAGGAATTGTCGCGCGGCCTGATGGAAAGCAAACCTTCGCGCATGCTGCTGGCACTGCGTGAATGCGGCGCGCTCGCGCGCGTGTTTCCGGAAGTCGATGCCCTGTTCGGCGTACCGCAGCCGGCGCAGCACCACCCGGAGGTCGATACCGGCCTGCATATGCAGATGGTTGTGGACTATGCGGCGGCACAGAACTACCCCCTGACCGTGCGTTTCGCCGCGCTGACTCACGATCTGGGCAAAGGCGTCACGCCACGCGAGCAGTGGCCGAAGCACCACGGCCATGAGCACAAGAGCGTGGAGCTGGTCGAGCAACTGTGCGAACGCCTGCGCGTTCCGGCCGAATGCCGCGACCTGGCGGTGCTGACCGCGCGCTATCACGGTGACGTGCATCGCGCTCACGAACTGCGACCGGCAACCGTGCTCAAGCTGTTATCGGCGGCAGACCTGTTTCGCCGGCCCGGCCGCTTCGACGAGTTGCTGGCCGCATGCAAATGCGATTTTCAGGGCCGGGGCGGCATGGAGAATCGCGCCTATCCGCAAGCCGATTGGCTGCGCGCCGCAGCAGCGGCCGCCCGCGCAGTTGACGCCGGCGCCATCGCGCAACGCACGAATGGTGACCCCGGCCGCATAGTCGCCGCGATCGAGGCGGCGCGGCTGGAGGCGGTGTCAGGAGCGCTTGCGGGGATGCGAGGCGAAGAGATCACGTAAGGGCCGGCTGACGCCCGGCGCACTGCGAGACTGGCGCGCTTGTTATCGCAGCATCCAGAAAATCAGGCTGGCCAGCAGCGAAAACATGATGGTGGATACGATCGGGAAGACGTATCGGCTGCCGTTGCGCTTTATGGTGATGTCGCCAGGCATCTGTCTGAAACCGCGCCGGCGCAGCCACGGCGCCATGACTCCCACGATCAGCACGGTAATCCCGAGGGTCAGCAGCCATTTCATCAAGACGATTTCTCCAGCGCAATGATTGCGCGCAACATGGCCCGCATGAAACAAGCGCCGGATTATACCGGCGCAGCTGCATTGATCGATTAGAATCCGCTCTGCTTACAGCCATCGGGAGACTTGGTTGATTGATCTGTACACGTGGAGCACGCCGAACGGACGCAAGGTCTCGATCATGCTTGAGGAACTGGGGCTGGCCTATACCGCGCATGCTGTCGATATCGGCAAGGGCGATCAGTTCAAGCCCGCTTTCGTTGCCATTAATCCGAACAGCAAGATCCCGGCGATTGTCGATAGCGACGGTCCGGACGGCAAACCTTTTGCCTTATTCGAGTCCGGCGCCATCCTGTTGTACCTGGCGGAAAAAACCGGGCGCTTCCTGCCACAGAAAAAAACGCAACGCTTCGAAGCGATTCAGTGGCTGATGTTCCAGATGGGCGGCGTGGGACCGATGTTCGGTCAGGTGCACCACTTTCTGCGCGCCGCGCCGCATCCGGTCGAGTACGCGATCGAGCGCTACGGCATGGAAACCCGCCGGCTTTATGGGGTGATGGATCAGCATCTGGCAAACCGCGACTGGCTGGCTTCCGAATATTCGGTCGCGGATATGGCGACTTACCCTTGGGTTGCGCGCCATGAATGGCACAAAGTGGAGCTGACGGACTTCCCCAACGTCAAGCGCTGGTACGACACTATTGGCGCGCGGCCGGCGGTGCAGCGCGGCATGAACGTTCCCGCCCTGCGTTGAGGCGGTAGCTCAAAGAATATGAATGACCCGCTGCCTGCCAAGATCGGAAAATATCCGGTAATCCGTGAGATTGCCCGTGGCGGCACCAGCCGCGTTTATCTGGGCCGCGATCCGTTCGCCAACCGGGAAGTCGCCATTAAAGTCGTGAACGCGGCGGATGGGGTCGACACGGACCTGCGGCGGCGCTACCACAAGGTATTTCTGAACGAAGCCTCGCTGGTGGGGAAACTGACTCATCCGCACATCATGGCGATTTACGATGCGGACGTGTCCGACGAATACAGCTACATCGTGATGGAGTACGTGATGGGCTCGACGTTGTCGGATTTCTGCAATGTGACCAGCCTGCTGACGATGGATCGCGTGGTCGAAATCGCATTCAAGTGCAGCCTGGCTCTGGAGTTTGCTCATCGTCACGGCATCATTCACCGCGATATCAAACCGGCAAACGTCCTGACCGGAGCACACGACGACATCAAGGTCAGCGATTTCGGCGTGGCCTTGCACGCTGGCGGTCAACACACACACCTGCAAGGCGTCGGCACTCCGGCCTACATGTCCCCGGAACAAGTCCAGGACAAGGAGTTGACTCATCAGACCGACATTTATTCTCTCGGTGTGGTGTTGTATCAGTTGTTGACGGGCAAACTGCCGTTCGTCGGGTCGAACAAGACCAGCCTGCTCTACCAGATACTGAATATCGACCCTTCGCCACCGTCCACGCATCGCACGGACGTTCCGCCGGCGCTCGATAGGCTGGTCATGCGGGCGATGAACAAGGACCCTGCGCAACGCTACCAGTCTTGGGGAGAATTCAGCCATGACCTCACACAAACCTACCGCCATCTCGAACTGCCGCGGGATTCCATTTCGGACACCGAGAAATTCAACGCCATTAAGGCTCTGGGATTCTTTCGTGGTTTTCGCGATGTCGAAGTGTGGGAAACCATGAGGATCGCCTCCTTTCGTCGCATTCTTCCGGGGAAAATCGTTATTCGCGAGGGCGACGTTGGCGAGAGCTTTTATGTGATCGCCAGCGGGCAGGCGCAGGTTGCCAAGGACGGGCAAACACTCAATAGCCTGGATGCGGGCGATTGTTTTGGGGAAATTCTGTACTTCGAGGACACCAAGGCCAGGCGTGCCACCACAATATCGTCAATCACGCCGCTGACGGTCATCGAGATCAGGGCTCTCGCCCTGCAGAAGGCCAGCGACACCTGTCAGAAACAATTCAATCAGGCTTTCCTGCGGGTACTCATCAACCGGCCGGCTTACCGTCAGCATCGTTCCACCAATGCGCAAGCGGGCGATTCCGCGACCATTGCGCAAGGCGCTGTGCATCCCGCCGCATCGGCAGGCCAGTAGGCGTTTGGAAGCACTTCTCACGTCCGCGCTGCTGGTCGCGGTAGCGGAAATTGGCGACAAGACACAACTATTGTCATTCGTACTCGCGGCGCGGCTGCGCAAGCCCGGCCCGATCATCGCCGGCATATTCGCGGCAACCATCCTCAACCATGCCGCAGCGGCCTGGGTCGGAAGCCTGCTCGGCGGCCTGGTACCGCAGTCGATATTAGTCTGGATGGTCGGCCTGTCTTTCATCGGTTTCGGATTGTGGGCCCTGCATCCCGATGCACTCGACGATTCCCCGCAACTACACAAAGCGGGTGTCTTTGTCACCGCCTTCGTCGCCTTCTTTCTGGCCGAGATGGGCGACAAGACCCAGTTCGCGACCATCGCGCTGGCCGCGCGCTTCGATCAGCTTTTGCCGGTGATTCTGGGCACCACCGCCGGCATGATGCTCGCCAACGTGCCGGCAGTCTGGATGGGGGCGAAGCTGGCGCAGAAAATTCCGATGAACGCGGTGCGCATCGTCGCCGCATCCTTGTTTATCATTGTCGGTATCTTCACAATCTGGAATCCGTTCACGCCTGCATCATGAGCATGGATACCGCGCGCCAGGATTGCATCAGTTGCGGCCAATCTTTCCAGTGCGGAATAGGTCGCTCTGACCCATGCTGGTGCAGCGTCGAGTTTCCAGCCGCGATACCACTGCCGGCGGCGGGAAGCGCTTGCTATTGCAGGCAGTGCCTGGCGGCACTGATCGCAGCAGCCCCTCGCCCCCAGGAAAACAGCGCTACTTGACCAGCAAGACCGGCACGTCGGCGAGTTGAACCACCCGCGTCGCGGAGGAACCGAGCAGGACATGGGTTAATCCACCGCTGCCGCGGCTGCCCATGACGATCTGCTGGCAGTTTTTGTCCCTGGCGTAGTTGACGATGGTGGCGGCGATTTCGCCCACGCCAATGTGGTGCTGATATGCGATTCCGGCTTTATCGAGCAACGCGCGCGCCGCCGCCAGCGCCGTATTGCCTTCCTCGCGGTAGTAATCGTTAATCTGCTGCTGGCCGATGAACATCTTTACCGCGCCGGATACGACTTGCGACTGGACATTGAGCAGATGCACCGAAAACGGCTCGCGATACTGATTTTTCATGGCGATGACCTGATGCACCGCATGCAGTGCATTTTCCGAGCCGTCCACCGGCAGCAGGATGTTCATGTTTTTTCCTTTTCCAGCAAGTCGGCGCTTCGCGGTTCATCACGCGCCAGATCGACGATGCCTGCGGCCGGCGCGGCGCGCGCGCCGCGCGCAAGCCATTTCCCGACTGCGACGACGAACGCCGCCCCGGCCGCAGGCCCGGCGTAATTGAGCCAGGGCGCCTGCGCCGCCACCCAGTCCTTGATAATCGGGTCATGCACCGCCATGGACAAACCCACCCAACCCAGCAGCGCCGCGCCCGCCACGATGATGGACGGATAGCGATCCATCAGCCGCAGGATGATCTTGCTCGCCCATACCATCAACGGGATGCTCAAGGCGAGGCCGAAGATCAGCAGACCCAGACTGCCGTGCGCGGCGGCAGCCACCGCGATCACATTGTCCAGACTCATGACCAAATCGGCGATGATGATGGTGCGCACCGCGTCGAACAAATTCCCGGCCGCCTTGATGTCGTGGCCGTTTTCATCGGACTGGGGTTGCACCAGCTTGACGCCAATCCACAGCAGCAGGGCGGCGCCGATGATTTTCAGATAGGGAATCGAGAGCAGACTGACCGCGAAAAACGTCAGTGCGACGCGCAGGATAATCGCGCCTGCGACGCCCCAGAATATGCCCAGCTTGCGCTGGCGTTCCGGCAGATTGCGGCAGGCCAGCGCGATCACCACGGCGTTGTCGCCCGATAGCAGAATATCGATGAGAACAATCTGCGCGACGGCGATCCAGAACTGCGGGCTGCTGATATCCATTGACGTGTTATCGGAGCGTTCGCGCCATCAGCGCAGCACGGACTTGAGCAGCTTGCCCATTTCCGCCGGATTCCTGGTGACCCTGATGCCGCAAGCGGCCATGATTTCGAGCTTCTCCGCGGCCGTGCCTTTGCCGCCGGAAACAATGGCGCCGGCATGACCCATGCGTTTGCCGGGCGGGGCGGTGACCCCGGCAATGAACCCGACCACGGGTTTTTTCATATGCTGTTTGGCCCAGCGCGCTGCGTCTTCTTCATCGGACCCGCCTATTTCACCGATCATGACCACCGCTTCGGTCGCCGGATCGTCATTGAACAGTTTCAGCACATCGATGTGCTTGAGTCCGTTCACCGGATCGCCGCCGATGCCCACGGCGGAAGATTGTCCGAGGCCGATCTCGGTGAGCTGGCCGACCGCCTCGTAAGTCAGTGTGCCGGAGCGCGACACTACGCCGATCGGGCCTTTGCGATGAATGTGCCCTGGCATGATGCCGATCTTGATTTCGTCGGGCGTGATGGCGCCAGGACAATTCGGGCCGAGCAACAAGGTCTTCCGGTTCTGCTTGCGCATGCGATCGCGCACTTCAATCATGTCGCGTACCGGGATACCTTCGGTAATGCAGATCACCAGATCCAGATCGGCTTCCACCGCCTCCCAGATCGCCGCCGCGGCGCCGGGCGGCGGCACATAAATCACGGAGGCATTGGCGCCGGTCTGCTGTTTGGCTTCGCGCACCGAGGCAAAAACTGGAATGCCTTCGAAATTCTGGCCAGCCTTGGTCGGATGAACGCCGGCGACGAAACATTCCTTGCCATTGGCGTAATCGCGGCAGGCGCGGGTGTGAAACTGGCCGGTTTTTCCGGTGATACCCTGGGTGATGACCCTGGTGTTCTTATTGACGAGTATGGACATCAGTGGACTCCCCCGGCCCTGGCGGCAGCACTTCCGGCCGCCGTAACAACTTTTTCCGCAGCCTCCGCCATGTTGCCGGCCTGAATGATTGGCAAACCGGATTCAGCGAGGATTTTCTTGCCGAGATCCTCGTTGGTGCCTTTCATGCGCACCACCAACGGCACCCCCAACTTGACCTGCTTCGCCGCCTCGACTACGCCGGTGGCGATTACGTCGCACTTCATGATGCCGCCGAATATATTCACCAAAATGGCACGCAGATTCGGGTTGCGCAACATGAGCTTGAAGGCCTCGGTGACTTTCTCCGTGGTGGCGCCGCCGCCCACGTCGAGAAAATTGGCCGGCTCCCCGCCGAACAACTTGATCGTGTCCATGGTCGCCATGGCCAACCCGGCGCCATTGACCAGGCAGCCGATGTTGCCGTCGAGGGAAATATAGGACAAGCCGTGTTTCGAGGCTTCGATCTCGGCCGCATCTTCCTCGTCAAGATCGCGCAGCGCCACGATGTCTTCGTGCCGATAGAGCGCGTTGTCGTCGAAGTTCATTTTCGCGTCCAGCGCGATCACCTCGCCGCCGCCGGTGAGGATCAGCGGATTGATCTCCACCAGCGTCGCGTCGGTTTCCCAGAAAGCCTGGTACAGACTCTTGAGAATCGCGCGCGCTTTCGCCACGCTGGCATCGGGAATGCCGATCCTGCGCGATAACTCGTCGGCCTGGGTGTCGGTCAACCCTTGCTGAGGATTGACGAGCACCTTGTGAATTTTTTCCGGAGTGTGGGCGGCGACTTCCTCGATGTCCATGCCACCTTCGGAAGACGCCATGACGCAGACTTGCTGGGTGCCGCGATCCACCACCAGACCGATGTACAACTCCTTGCGGATATCCGCACCCTCTTCGATCAGCAGGCGACGCACCTTCTGGCCTTCAGGTCCGGTCTGATGCGTCTTTAACTGCATCCCGAGGATTTTGCCCGCCCATGCGCGCACTTCATCGACCGACTTGGCGACCTTGACTCCGCCGCCTTTGCCGCGCCCGCCGGCGTGAATCTGGGCTTTGACCACCCAGACCTTGCCGCCGAGTGTGCGTGTTGCGTCTACCGCTTCATCTACGCTGAAGCAGGCGACGCTTCGTGGCGTCGTCACGCCGTAGCGCTTGAGAATTTCTTTTGCCTGGTATTCGTGAATTTTCATCGCTGGCCTTTGCTTTTGATGGATCCGCCGCTTTGTCTGGACCCAAACTGGATACCGACATCACACCGAAACATTTTAACCGGGTAGCCAGCAGGAGTTCGGCAAACTATTGGTCGCCGCTCGGGAAAAGCGCGCGAAGTATACCGCAAAGGACCAGGGCCGCCGCCGCAAGAACGCGGCGCCGGTGCGGTACCCAGACATGGTAACGCCCAAGTACGCGGGCATCGCCGAGATCGGTAAAGCTCCAATTTTGCAGAATCTCCTCGTCCTCATGATGGTGAATATGTTCATGGCCGCGATCAACAACCGGCAGGCTGATTGAAACACCGAGCCGTTCGCTTAAGGCGTAATTCAGCGTCGCAATCCAGTTGCGATTGATGGTACGGATCTCGTCATGGTGGCAGTGAACTTCGCTCGCCGCGACGCGCGAACTCCCAGCCATCAATTGGTCTTGATTGATGAACTTGTAGCGCAGATCGATACTTGCGCCGGGCTCAGTCCAGGTGCCCTGCGCATCCCAGTCGGTATTGATAGAACACACCGACGCACCCGCACCCGGCCCACGCCGGTAGTGGCAGCAAGCGGCCAGCAGGACCAGTGGCCAGGGTCGAATATTCTTGAATGCCATTTTCCAGTTTCCTTTTCAATTTCTTTCGGGTTGATCAACTTCGCTGAAGTGTTGCCATGCTAGCGACGCCGGCGCGCGGGGAAAATGCGACGCGTTGCCGCGCGGCGATTTGCCGCAGGCCCGGAATGGATGGGGAAAAGGATAGAATCGGCGGCGTCTCCCGTCTCGCCCATCGCTATGAACACCAGCGCCATACATGCCAACGCATTGCACGCCAGCGTCAAGGTGCATTCCACTCTGCGCCGCCTGTTTCTTCTGCGCAGCCTTGCAATCGCCGGCCAGTTGCTGGCGATTGCCGTCGCCATGCTGATATTCGACATGCCCCTGCCGCTCCCGGCGCTGGCCGCGGTCGTCGCACTTTAATCCGCAGTCCACGCGCGCACCTGGCTGCGTTTGCGCAAGCCCGCGCCGGTGAGCGACGCCGATCTGTTTATCGAGTTGCTCACTGATGTCGCGGTCCTCACCGGGCTGCTCTACCTGAGCGGGGGATCGAGCAACCCGTTTGTGTCCCTGTATCTGCTGCCGCTTACCATCAGCGCAACCGCGCTCGGCGCCCGGTATGCCTGGGGATGGCCGCGCTGACCATCGCCTGCTATTCGGCATTGATGTTCTATTTTGTTCCTCTGGATCAGGAACACGCGATGCATTCGAGCGCGTTCAATCTGCACCTGATGGGAATGTGGGCGAATTTTCTGGTCAGCGCGCTTCTGATCGCCGGATTTGTAGCCACCATGTCGGCATCCATTCGCGGACGCGATCGCGCGCGAGCGCTCGTTGCGCGACGAGCAAATCGTTGCGCTGGGCACATTCGCCGCCGGTGCGGCACATGAATTGAGCACACCGCTTTCCACCATCGCTGTGGTCACCCGGGAGCTGGAGCGCCAGCATGCCGGCAACCCGGCACTGCGCACGGACTTGCAACTGTTGCGCACACAAGTGGACAACTGCAAGCACATCATCACCAGCCTGACCCACTCCGCCGGAGTGGCGCGCGCCGATCAGACAAGCCGGCAAAGCATCGAGGAGTTCCTCGCCAGCGTGCGCGATAAATTGGCGCTGATCTGCCCGCAAGTGAGCGTTGATCTGCACTGCCACGGCAGCGGCGCGGCGCCGCGCATCGCCGGCGATGAAACTGTGCACCAGACCCTGATCAACATTCTGAACAATGCCGCCGATGCCTCTCCTCATGCGGTGGAAATGGAGGGCAGCTGGAGCAACACGGAGCTCATTGTCGAAGTGCGCGATCGTGACCCCGGCATCACCGAGGCACTGGCACAAGAAGCGGGCCGCGGCTTTTTCAGCACCAAGGCGGCAGGTCGAGGCATCGGGTTGTTCCTGGCAAACGCCACCGTTGAGCGCTTGGGTGGCAGCGTTGTGCTGCTAAACCGCGACGGTGGTGGCGGCTGCACCCGCGTCACCATTCCGCTGGCGCAGATGGCCGGCCCATATGAGCGAAGCGCCTGCAAACGATGGGTGTCTGCTGCTCGTGGACGACGCCGCGGTATTTGTCGAGGTGCTGGGACGCGCGCTCACCAGTCGTGGATTCGCGGTGGAATCGGCACGCGATTTTGGTCGAACGGCTAAAGCTGCGCAATCCCGGCATTCGCATTGTCGTGCTGACCGGATTCGCCAGCGTGGCCACTGCTGTGGAAGCGATCAAATCGGGTGCGATTCACTACCTGACGAAACCGGCGGACGCGGACGAAGTGGTCGTGGCCTTCGGTCGCGATCAAGCTGATGCGGGCGCGCCCGTCAAAACGCTGCCGCTGTCGGTGGATCGGCTCGAGTGGGAGCATATCCAGAAGGTCCTGACGGAAAATACCGGAAACGTATCCGCCACGGCACGCGCACTCAACATGCATCGACGTACCTTGCAACGAAAACTCGGGAAAAAACCCGCGCGTGACTAGGAAATGCTCAGCGCTGCTTGTTCGATTCCTGAAGCGCTTCGTGGGCGCGCCGGAGGTTTCCGTATGCCAAGTCGTGACGCTCCTTGGCTTTGTCGAATTCGGCCTGGGCTTCCTGCGCCAAGGCCGCCGCCTTCTCTGCATCAGATTTGGCCTGTGCAAGGCGCTCTTGCGCCGACTTGTCTTTTTTTCGGGCCGCCAGGACCTTTCGCTCCGCCACAATCAACTCCTCGCGCGCATGCCGAGCGTGCTGCTGGGCCACGTCAAGCGGCAGAGGTGGATCGCCGGACTGCGCCAGAACGCCTGCGGCAAGCACGCTCAGTACAATTGCAACGATGGTTTTGCGCATTTTGTTGTCGCATCCGGAACGACAACTCGTCCGGGATTGAGAAAGGAATTTATGGTGCCGACAGCAGGAATCGAACCCGCGACCTTTTGATTACAAA
>JANLTJ010000076.1:0-2274 GCA_031362885.1 Betaproteobacteria bacterium | reverse complement strand
CGTGGTGGGAAGCTATGAGAGCAATGATCATGAACTGCATTGCTGCAATGGCTGGCGTTGAGTCGCTATTCATAGAAACCTCTAACGTGCAGTTAACCAGCGCGCCACCGGGAACGACGGCCAAGAGCGATGTTGCTTCCGGCGCGTCTGGTTCAACTGATGGTTAGGAGCGCTCATGGCTAAGCCTAGTGTTTTTCACCGAAAGAGCCAGCCAGAGATTGGGCCTTCGCTAGTTGTTTTTGTAGCTCCTGAATACCGGGAACCGAAAACACTACGACCAAGAAAGAGCCGTCGTCTTTCTCCAAGCGGACGCCAGGCATCCCATTGTCGTGGACAAAAGCTCGGAAAGAAGTGATGTGGTGTGCGCCTTCAATGGAACCGAATTCAAAAGCCATGTGTATCCTCCGGGAGCACCTAACTAAAAGTAGACACCCGAAATTTCGGGTGAAAAAACACCTTTGAGGTGTATAATCTTGCGCATGTAAATATTACCTTTGTTCTTAAGGGTTTTTTTAAATATGAACACCCGAAAATGTTAGCGAAACACCCCACGGTTGTACAGCCGCCCAAATTGCTTGATCAAGTGCGCGACCGGCTGCGCGTGAAGCATTACAGCATCCGTACCGAGCAGGTCTATGTAGACTGGATTAAACGCTTCATCTGGTTTCATGACAAGCGTCACCCGCGGGACATGGGCGCGCAGGAAGTCGAGGCGTTTCTGACCCATCTGGCGGTCAAGGGCAAGGTGTCGGCCTCAACGCAGAATCAGGCCAAGAGCGCGCTGCTGTTTCTGTACCGCGAGGTACTGGAGCAGGTGCTACCGTGGCTCGACAAGGTGACACAGGCCAAAGCGCCGACGCGCCTGCCGGTGGTGCTGACGGTGGCCGAGGTGCAGGCGGTGCTGAAGCGGTTGTCGGGAACCCATTGGCTGATTGCGAGCCTGTTGTACGGCGCCGGCCTGCGGCTGATGGAAGCCGTGCGGCTGCGCGTGAAGGACGTGGAGTTTACCCAGCATGAAATTATCGTGCGCGAGGGCAAGGGCGCGAAAGACCGCGTGACGATGTTGCCCGAATCGGCGATCGAAGCGCTCCGGCGCCATCTGACCAAAGTGAAGGCGCTGCATGAGGAAGACCTGGCGTCGGGTTTCGGCGAGGTTTATCTGCCGTTTGCGCTGGACAAGAAATATCCGAATGCCGCACGTGAGTGGGGTTGGCAATATGTTTTTCCGTCCGCCAAGCTTTCGGTCGATCCACGCTCCGGCGTCACGCGCCGGCACCACGTGGACGAGAAAGGCATCCAGCGCGCGATGAAGCAGGCGGTGCGTGACGCCAAGATCGTCAAGCCGGCGACCCCGCACAGTTTGCGCCATTCGTTCGCCACCCATCTGTTATTGGGCGGTTACGATATCCGCACCGTGCAGGAATTGCTCGGGCATTCCGACGTGTCGACCACGATGATTTACACGCACGTGCTCAATCGCGGCGGCAAGGGGGTGGTCAGCCCCTTGGATCGGCTGTGATCTTTCAACCCCCTGCCACATCGCCCACCGGATGAAAACTGGGCTGCGTATCGTTGGGCTCTACGCCATCGCCGACACCCAATATCTAGACGACACGCGCCTGATCGAGGCGGTCACTCAGGCCGTTGCGGGCGGAGCGCGTGTCATTCAAGACAAGGACAAGGGTCAGGTCTTTCCTTATCACATGAAGTACACCGGGCGGGAGGAGGATCAGACGGGGCTGCATTACTACCGCGCGCGGTGTTGCGACAAAGACATCGGGCGGTCTGTCTCGGAGGACCCCCGGCTTGTCATTACCTACTTTCGAAAATAAGCGTCGTCGGGCAGGCGGGCAACAAGGCAAATACCAACATGATGCAGTCGGTTTACAGCAAGTGAGTCTCGCCGTGTGCAGTGGGAGAGGAGGCCATATTTCGCCGATTTCTCCTTACATATTCCCGATATGCGCGTCGAAATCGTCAAAATCTGTCCTCGCTCTCCCACCGTTTCGCTATCGAACACTTAAGTCCGACAGGCTCTTGGCCGATCAATGAAAGTCGAATCCGTGTGATCAATATTCAGGTGGCGCCATTATTGAGAATTGCATATCCTCGTGACAAATTTAAACACGGCGCTTCTTTCCCTCACCCTCAATCCCTCTCCCGGAGGGAGAGGGAAGTTAAAGCCCTTCTCCTCCCGGGACAAGGGCACACTTGAAGCGCAGCAGAAGGGTCAGGGATGAGGGAAAAGCTGTCACGCAGATACGTAACGCTCAA
>JANLTJ010000284.1:0-8047 GCA_031362885.1 Betaproteobacteria bacterium | reverse complement strand
TTGATCCAGATCAAGGCGCCCGCCTCTATCCAGTTCAAGAAGACTGGGTTTGAAAACTGGATTGAACCGGGGAAGCTCTGAACAAGTGTCTTCCCCGTGAAGCTTGTCCTCGAATGATTTAATCGGGGAGCGGGGAGATCGTTTTCCTGGAAAACCTGGATTCCCGTTTTCACAGGAATGACACTCCGCATTCGGCAACGCCAACGCGCTGCGTCGGCGAGTTAACCGTTAAAGCGCCCGCTTGATCTCTGCATAATCCCCGCGAGTGCGCAGCACTACCGTCACGTCAGACCGTCCCCGGTTGCGCCAGAACCAACCATGGTTGCCGTCAAATGCGGCTTCAAGTTCGCCTTCATCGGCGGGAACACCACGGCCTTTCTCATAGCTGATCGACTTTCCAAGGCCATCGCCGTGGGTATCGAAATTCACGACGCCGCCCTGCACTGTCCAAGAGAAACTGGCCTTGGCTCTGCCAGCCATCCTTAGCTTTACCTCGGCGCCTTGCCCTGCTGCCAGCTTCACTTTTGTCTCGTTTCTCCATTGGACAACATTTTTTGCCTTAATCGTGGGTGGGGCGGCAACGGCGCTGGGCGATGCGGCAGCGACTGGACGCTGAGCGATGGATGTACTTCCTGCCACTGCGTCCGCGGCTGCCTCGGCGGCAAGTTGGGCTTTGATCTCACCCATTTTTGTCAACCCGAGAACGCGCCCGATACCCGTCGGGTCAATGGCGTATTCGGATGGCAGAACGATGGTTGCAAGGATCACTGCGGCAACCACGGCCGCGATGATGGTGGAGCGGAGCAGTTGCCGTGAGGTGGGCAGTTGCGCGTGCGAGGGTGTGTCGCTGTTGTACATGGATGAAAATCCCGTTAGAAATTCAAGAAACGAAGAGGCCGGTTAACTGATATCCGATGAGCACGAACCCGGCGCTCATCATGACGACGTTGGCGGTGTAGGCATGGCGCCCGAAGCTGGCGGTGCGACGCCAGTAGCTCATGGCAATCAGTATGGCCACGAGCGCGAGCATCTGACCGATCTCGACGCCGACATTGAACGCCAGCAGATTGGGCACCAGCCCATCCGGTGAGATTTCGTATTCGATGATCTTCGTCGCAAGTCCGAAGCCGTGGCAAAAGCCGAATATCAGAGTCGCCATCTTTGTGTTGGGCTGGAAACCCAACCAGCGCTGAAAGGCGCCGAGATTATCGAGTGCCTTGTAGACGACCGAGAGACCAATGATTGCATCAATGATGTAGCTGTTTATAGCGATGTTGAAGTACACACCCAGCAGCATCGTCGTGGAGTGTCCAAGAGCGAACAAGCTCACATAGAAGGCGATGTGCTTCATCCGATACAGGAAGAAGATGACCCCGAACAGGAACAGGATGTGGTCGTATCCGGTCATCATGTGCTTGGCGCCCAGATAGATAAAGGGCAATATATTGATGCCCGAAATCTCCTGAATATAGCCCTTGTCGCCATCCGTTACGGCATGGGCGAAAACTTCTGCGCTGCTCGCGAGCCATGCGATCAGGAGCAAGAACAACAGATGGGCAGGCTGGCGGCTGCAAAGACGCTTCATTCCAGGGCCTCTGACATAGTTGATGCTCGGATTAGCACGCTGAGTAGACTGCGGGACTAATTCGCGGCAAGACGGTTTACTTCGACTGTGACATGCGCGAGCTCTTCAAGGATGCTTAATTGGCGCCGAAAGTATTCTGGAGAGGCTGCCTCGGTCGTAATCAGGCCGATTATGCAAGCGTATTTGTCCTTGCCAACTCGCCAGACATGCAGATCGCTGATTTCGGCCTTGATTGGGCTTGCGTCAATTACCTCCCGGATTTCTGTCACGACAGGCGCGTTCATTTCAGCATCGAGCAGTACGCGCCCGGAATCGCGCAGCAACCCATAAGCCCACACGGCGACCAATCCCGCGCCGACAATTCCCATCACCGGGTCAAGCCAGCTTGCGCTCCAGAATTTTCCGCCAATCAGGGCAACGATTGCCAGCACTGAGGTAGCCGCATCGGCGATAACGTGCAAATACGCCGAGCGCAGATTCAGATCGCCGTGATGTGGATCATGGCCATGATCGGCACGATGATGGTGACCGGCTTCGTGCCCGTCTCTTAGCAGCCAGGCGCAAACGAGATTGACCACCAGCCCGGCTATCGCAATAGCGATGGCCGGGTCGTAGCGGATGGGCGAAGGCGAAAGCAAGCGTTCGATGGACTGGAACAACATGAGTCCGGCCACCAACATCAGAAATATCGCGCTCGTGTATCCGCCCAATACTTCGATTTTCCAGGTGCCAAAGGCAAACCTGGGATTGAGCGCAAATCGTCTGGCAAAGATATAGGCGAACAACGACAAACCGAGCGCCAACGCGTGCGAACTCATGTGCCACCCGTCAGCAAGCAGAGCCATCGAATTGAATCTATAGCCACCGGCGATCTCGACGACCATCATCAGCGTGGTCAGTGCCACGACCCGGGCGGTGTTTTTCTCCCCAAGGGGATTGCCTTCATCGAAGTGGTGAGAGTGTTTTCCGGGATCGGCGGTGACGAAATTCGACATGGAGAGCGTGTTCAGATCAGCAAGGCTATACTATACCCGAGTATATATTAATACCGAGGAAGGCTTACATGCCGCATACCGTGCGTGACCAGAAGAAACTGTTGCTCCGCGTTCGCCGCATCACGGGACAGGCGCAGGCCCTGGAGCAGGCCCTGGGGCGGGGAACAGAGTGCGCGGCCGTTCTTCAGCAAATCGCCGCGATCCGGGGCGCGGTCAATGGCTTGATGGCTGAAGTTTTGGAGGGGCATATTCGGGAGCACCTGGGCGCGGAAGCGCTTTCACCCAAAGAGCGGAGAGACGATTTGGAGCAAGTGGTTGGTGTGCTGCGCTCTTACCTCAAGTAAGAGCGCGATCTCGCAGCATCTGGTTCGATCGCGCTGCCAGCCACCCGTTGCGGTTCACGCTACCGTGGTCGCCTCCGAATCCTTCCCTTCCCCCTTCTGGCACCAGAAAAGACGCAGCAACGCATTAATTTGTCACGGTTACTTTGCCCCTCATTCCAGCTTCGTAATGACCCGGAACATGGCAGGCAATTTCCAGCGTGCCAGTCTTGGTGAACTGCCAGACCAGGCTTTTCGTTTCCCCCGGTTCGAGCGTGAGAGCGTTGGCGTCTTCATGAACCATGCCGGGCATCTGCTTCATCATTTCCGCGTGCTGGCGTTGTTCTTCGGCGTTGCCGATGATGAATTCATGCTTGAGCTTGCCCGCATTGGTGACGACGAATTTGACGGTTTCGCCTGCCTTGATCGCGATTTCGGGTTTGTCGTATTTGATGTCCAGCGCGGTGATCGCGACAGTGCGGGTGATCTTATTGGGGTCGCCAGGTTGTCCAGCCGTGGCACCACCTTGATCGTGCGTGCCATGATTGTGTGTGCCGTGGCCGGCGTCTTTCTGCGCAGCCAGGGGTGAAATCTTCATGATGTGGTAACCGCCACCCATCTTCATGATCTCGAAGTCCACTTGATCGCCGGGCTTCAGGCCCTTCAGCATTGCCGCATCATGTGCCTTGAAGTCCATGGTCATCTTCGGCCATTTGAGGCTCTTGATCGGATCGTGCGTGAGTTTTACGCTGCCCGCTTGTCTGTCTACGGAAACGATCTTGCCGCGCCCGGCGTGGGTTGCGGCAGCAGTGGTCTGTGCCTGATTGCCTTCTTCCGCGATAGCGGGCGGCAGGGCGGTGATCGTCAATGCGAGCGAAACAGCGAGAAGGAATGCTTTCATGTGAGTCTCCATTTGTGAAAAGTTCAGCGGGTTGTCAAATTTCAAGATAAAGCGATTGGCGCCGGTAGATCAGGCAGTGGCGCGGTATGAAAATTCATCGCAAGTGATCTTTGTGTTGGTCGTGATTATCGGGCGGTACGGATGCGCCCTCGTCCAACTTCCAGGCCACGCTGCCCGGAGGGTGTTTGTACCAGCCCGGGTCGTGGTAGTCACCGGGGGCAATGTCCGCGCGAATCTTGACGACGGTGAACATGCCGCCCATTTCCAGCGGCCCGAACGGGCCTTCGCCCATCATCATCGGCAGCGTGTTTTCCGGCAGCGGCATGCCCATTTCCACCATTTCGGTCATCTCTGCCATGCCGCGTTCGCCCATGGCCATGTAGCCGGGAATCAGATCGCTTATTTTTTCCGCGATGTCATCGTGCTTGACCCCCACCATGTTGGGAACATCGTGGCCCATGGCGTTCATGGTGTGGTGCGATTTATGGCAATGCAGTGCCCAGTCTCCGGGCGCATCGGCAATGAACTCGCCGACACGGATATTGCCCACCGGCACCAGCATGGTGGTTTCTCGGTAGCGCGCCGTGTGTGGAATCCAGCCCGCGTCGGTGCCGGTGACTTCGAATGCCGTGCCGTGGATATGGATCGGGTGCTCGTGCATCGACAGATTCGCCACCCGGATGCGCACGCGCTCGCCCAGGCGGGCGACCAGCGCATCGATGCCGGGGAAGACGCGGCTATTGAAAGCCCACATGTTGAAGTCCGTCATGACCGAGGCATCCGGCCGGGCGGTGCCGGGCCGGACTGCGAAGTTGTGCAGGATGATGCCGTAGTCGCGGTCGATGCGCGGATCCTCGGGTATCTTCGGATGAACAATGAACAAGCCCATCATGCCCAGCGCCATCTGCACCATTTCGTCGGCGTGCGGGTGATACATGTAAGTGCCATTCTGACGCAGGGTGAATTCGTAGACGTAGGTCTCGCCCGGTCTGATGTGCGGCTGATTCAGGCCGCCGACGCCGTCCATGCCGTTGGGCAGAAAAATCCCATGCCAATGGATAGTCGTGTGCTCGGGCAATTTATTGGTGACCAGAATACGTATCCGGTCGCCTTCGATGCACTCGATGGTGGGCCCCGGCGTCTGACCGTTGTAGCCCCAGCAGTTGACCACCATGCCGGGCGCGAACTCGCGCGTGACCGGCTCAGCGGTGAGGTGAAATACCTTGACACCGTTGTCCATTTTCCACGGCAGGGTGCTGCCGTTGAGCGTGACCACCGGCGTGTAATGGCTGCCCTGCGGCGCGGGCAATGGCGCCCTGGTTGCGGCGGCGGATTTTTCGGCGGCGTTGGCCGGACGGAAGCTGGCGGCAACTGCGCCTCCGGCGAGCAGTGCGGCTGTGCCTCTGAGAATGTCGCGACGAGTGGTCATGATTGCGGATCTCCGTGTTGATGTGGGTTGCCGGTTGGCGCCGGTGTTGTGCCGGGCGACGGCGCTGGTGGCTCGGCTGCGTCTGTGGATGTGGGGAAGGCAATGCGTCCGCCGGTCGCGCGCTCGAGTTCGGTCCAGGCCAACCAGAAATCGCGGTTCGCGGCGACGTACTGGCGTGCGGTCTGCACCTGATTCTGCGAGGCGAGCAGCAAGTCGTACACGCCGATCAGCATGCCGTTGTAGAACTTGAGGGTTTCGTCCACGATAATTTTTTGCAGCGGCAGCAGCGCGTTGCGGTAGTGCCTTGCGGTGCGGGCTGTTGCCCCGACGCGGGCGCGGCTCTCGCGTGCTTCGGAGCGAATATCCACCGCCAGCGCCGCGACCTGGTTCTCGGCGCGCTGGCGTTCGGATTCCAGTCGTGCGATCCGCGTCTGGCCGTGATTGAAAATCGGCAGACCGAGTTCGACTCTGGGACCGTAGGATTTTTCTCCGTCGCCGCCACGCTGGAATTGCACACCGATGCCCAGTGGTGCCAGCCAGCGCAAATTGCGCGCAAGCTGGACGGCGTGGGTCAGCCCCAGCGCTTCTTTCTTTGCGGCGGCCAGGTCCGTGCGCCGGGAGATCGCCAGCTTCTCAATCTGCTCCAGCGCCGGCAGACTGGCGGGAATGTCGGGCAGGCGGGCGGGCGTTTTCCAAGCGGTATCCGCACCCCACAACCCCATCAGGCGCGTAAGTTTTTCCCGGTCCGCTTCCAGCTGCGCCTGGGCTTGCTCCAGATCCAGAACATGCTGCGCGTAGAACGCCTCGTGCAGACTTTGTTCGCGCCGGCTCAGATTGCCGGCATCGTATTGACGCTGCGCGAGTTCCGCAGCGGCTTGCGTGGCGCTCACCACTTGATGCGCGAGGACCAGCGCCTCGGCATCACCCACCACGCGGTAGTACTGCGCCTGCACCTGAAGCGCGAGATCGAGCACATCACCGGAGACTTCCAGCGTTACCCGATCAGTGGCCGCCTGTCCGATTTTCCGGCGCGCGGACACGGTGAACACATCGAGAAAGTTCTGCACGATGTCGAGACCGATTTCGGTGCCGGCGTTGGTGAACAACGCGCCAGCACTGAGTACCGGATTTTCCAGCAGACCGGCTTCGACCAGTTCGGCCTGGGCAATACCCAGATTTTCAAACCGGGCTTGCAGCCGGCGATTGTTGAGCAAGGCGAGCTTCACCGCGGTCTCGGCGGAGAGCTCCTGCCGCACAAGCGTGTTCACGGCTTTGCGCGCGTGCGCATCGCCTGCGCCATCGCGATGCCATTCGACGTTCTGACCGAGCCGCTCCGACACCGTGTTCTGCACCTGCGGGAAGCGCGCATCCTGTTGCACGCTGGCACAACTGCTCAGCGCAAGCACGCCGGAAACGACGGCGATGCGTAAGCCTCGATTAACGGTGGTCATGGTAATTCTCCTGTGCCGGATCGACAGACGGGCCGGATGGCGCTTTTCCGGCACGGGACGGCCGGTAGCCGTCGAGCGCGCTGCTCACCGCCGGTGCCGGGGTGTGCAGGGCATCGGGGTTGGCCGGGTGCTGCACCGGGTAGTCCGGCGCGGGTAACGTGGTGCAGGCCGGCAGCAGCAAAGCCACTGTCAGCCCGCACAGTGCAGGGAGTAATGGTGAATTCATGGCAATCCTCATTCTGTTTGCAGCCGGGCATTCCGGGTTCTGCAGCGAGCCGGGAACGCCGCGACATGACGTGTCGCGTTCGGGCCTCAGGCAGACAGCCCGATTTTTTATTGCGGGAGGAGTAGAGCGTCCCGGCAGACGGACCGGACGCTCAGTGCTTCAACCCGCGCTCCGGATGAGCGCGGACAGAGGAGGGTGTTGCGGTTGTTCGGGGTAGAAAAAAATCGCCGAATCAGCGCGCGTTGATTGCAGAACGGGGCGCGCGATCAACAGGCAAACCGTAGCCATCGCGGAAATGGCCGGCGCACAAGCCAGATGGCAGGCACCGCAGTTGTTGCAGCCGAGACCGCCGGCCTGGTCTGTTGCGCCAGACGGCGAAGCACCGGAATCATCATGCTGCATGCCGGCGTGCCCGTCATGATGCTGGGAAGCGGACTCCGGGCTGACGGAAGCGCCTGCCATATCGTGCTGACAGAACGGCATGGCCACTGCGCCATAGCCCTGTAGCGGCAGCCACAGCGCAATGAGCACACAGATGAAAGATTTCCAGCGCTTCATGCGGTCAGTATAGGCCTTTCCGCGGATTCGTGGCCGCAACACTCCACCGCGGCCACGAGCGAGGCGTGCAGCGGAAGAATGCAAAGCAGGAAGATGAGCACGACGTGTTTCATTTCGCGCCGGAGTCTAGCAGCAAACGCTGGCCAGGGCAGGGTAGCGGGCAAGCGGTATCGAGGAAGGGAAGCAAAAATCAACTCTGTTTCGCGCTCGCGTTCAGTATGACCACTCTGGCCTCAACCGGATGACGCAACTCGGAGATTGCCCCGCGCAGTACGCGCACGGCTGACACAAGAAAAAGACTCGCCAGACCCAGGCCGACCGCCCAATCCGGCCAGCCCGATGCCGTAAGCCAGACGACGCCTGCGGCAGCAAACACAGCGAGGTTGGAGGCAATATCGTTGCGCGAGCACTCCCATACCGAACTCATGTTGATGTCTTCGTGCCGGTGCTTCATCAGCAGGAACAAACAGGCGGCGTTGGCGCCCAGGGCGAGCAGGCTGACCGCGCCCATGATTTCAAACTGCGGAATGCCCGGTGTCAGGATGCGATACCCGACCTGGCCCAGAACAACGATGCCGGCCG
>JANLTJ010000274.1:0-24919 GCA_031362885.1 Betaproteobacteria bacterium | reverse complement strand
TTTGATGGTCTTGGGGTAGTCGTACAAAATCACCGGCCGCTTGAACTTTTTCTCGGTCAGGTAACGCTCGTGTTCGGCTGGGGGAACGATCTTAAAGCCTGGACGCGGTGCGCATGATGAGTTGGTTGTTGCGCCCGCGCTCACGCGCGGGCGAGGATTGCGGCTGTCGATTTGAACGACCGGCTCAAGCTCAATTCCCTCAAGGTCGGGCAGCGCTTTCGCTTCAAACTGCGCGCCAACCCTTGCGTGACCCGCAATGGCAAGCGCCTGGGATTGCTACGGCTGGAGGAGCAAGAAAATTGGATTGAGAGAAAAGGGGTGCGGCATGGGTTTTCGCTTCCGCAACTGGCATCCTTCGATCTCTCAGCATCGCCGCAGGAGCGTATCGATGTACGAATTTCTCAGGAGCAGACACTTCGAGGGAAGCAACATGCGGGCAATGGGATTCAGATTTATTCGATTCTGTACGATGGGATCGTGACGGTTACCGACGCGGAACAATTCAGGACTGCGCTGCAATCCGGCATCGGCCATGGCAAAGTCATGGGGCTTGGGCTTTTGTCGGTGGTACCGATTTCATGAGGACATTTTGGCATCGGCCCCGCCAAAGCCTTCAGCTGCGGCCTGTTGCTCGTACGCCGTGTCTGACGCTTCCCCAGTTTCGCGAGGTAAAGGCGCCTTATAACCGCGACGACAGGCCATTTCGTCACTGCGGCCAGAGATGTAAACTGAAAACTGTTCTGATTTCCACGGAGGGTTTCCCATGGCAACTGCCCTGGCGGAGTTGGAGGAGAAAGTCCGGACGCTCAGTCAGAGCGACAAGGCCGCCCTGATTCGCGTTCTGATCGGCGAACTGGATGGACTGCCGGAATCCGTCGTCGAGCAGGCTTGGATTGCCGAAGCGAAAAGGCGGCACCAGGAACTCCTCGACGGGCGCGTGAAGGGCGTACCCGGCAAGCGGGTGTTCGAAAATATCCGGGCGCTCCTGGCGCGATGAGATATGAGTTCCACCCCGAAGCCGAGGTGGATTTTGTGGAGACGATCCTCTATTACGAATCCCAGGTGCCGGGGTTGGGAGAGCGATTCGCGGCGGAAGTCAGGGAAGGGATCGAGCAATTGCTCAGGCATCCGAAGATCGGCGCGATTGACGAGGAAGGCTTTCGCAAACTGGTGCTGCCACCTTCCCTTACAACCTTCGCTACGCCGAAGGTGACGACTTGGTGTACATCCTGGTCGTTGAGAGCCAGCATCGCAAGCCCGGATACTGGAAGTCCAGAATTGCCCGCTAGGAGCCTGTCGGACTTTTGGTGTTCGATAGCGAAACGGTGGAAAAACAGGGACAGATTTTAACGATTTCGACGCGCATATCGGGAATAGGAAAGGAGAAATCGGCGAAATATGCACCGCTCTCCCGCAACCGATTCATCCTAAGTCCGACAAGCTCCTAGCGACATGCGGATTGATGAACCAGGTCTGTCGAGGCGACACATGGGTCCAGCGAAGGCATCGCGTATTCCTCTAATTCATGGCAGTGAGAGCCACCTGTGGGAGCATCATGGGTGGCTCGCCGATAGCTGCCCGTCCATCCCACTCGTCAAGCTGAGTCTTCTTGGCTGAACTGCTCCCGCCGCTCAAACCCATCCCGATCAAGGACCGGCTCTCGGTTCTTTACATCGAAAAGGGTCAATTGGACGTACTCGATAGCGCGTTCGTGGTTGTCGACAAAACCGGTGTGCGCACGCACATTCCGATCGGCGGTGTTGCCTGCCTGATGCTGGAACCGGGCACACGTGTATCGCACGCTGCCTGCGCGCTGGCAGCGAGAGTGGGCACGCTTTTGGTCTGGATCGGGGAAGCGGGGGTGCGGCTTTATTCCGCCGGACAACCCGGGGGAGCACGCGCGGATAGATTGCTATATCTAGCGAAACTCGCCCTTGACCCCGATCTCAGACTCAAGGTCGTGCGCAATATGTACGCGATGCGTTTCGGTGAGGAGCCACCGCAGCGACGTTCGGTCGAGCGGCATCGAGGGCGTGCGGGTACGCGAAATGTACAAGCGGATTGCTGCCCAATACGGCGTCGACTGGAAGGCCCGCAATTACGATACCCAAGACTGGGACAAGGGCGACTTGCCCAATCGATGCCTGTCGTCCGCGACCTCGTGTCTTTACGGAGTATCCGAAGCTGCCGTGCTGGCGGCGGGTTACGCGCCGGCCGTCGGCTTCATTCATACCGGGAAGCCGTTTTCGTTCGTCTACGACGTGGCCGATGTTTACAAGTTCGAAACAGTGGTGCCGGTCGCCTTCCGGATCGCGTCCCGTAGTCCAGGAAATCCCGAGCAGCAGGTGCGACTCGCCTGCCGGGACGTTTTTCGCGAAACCAACCTTCTCAGTCGCATCATTCCCGGCATTGAGGAAATGCTTTCAGCGGACGGGATAGTGCCTCCGGAAGCGCCGGAAGATGCGATCGGCCCCGCGATCCCCAATCCAGAGTCAATCGGCGATGCTGGTCATCGTTCTTGAAAACGCACCCCCTCGTCTGCGCGGTCGGCTTGCCATTTGGCTACTCGAAGTGCGCGCAGGCGTCTATATAGGCAACTACTCAGCAAAGGTGCGCGAACACGTCTGGAAGCAGGTCGAAGCCGGCATCGAACAGGGCAATGCGGTGATGGCGTGGCGAACAAGTAATGAAGCAGGATTCGACTTCGTGACACTGGGCACAAATCGCCGGATTCCGGTGGAACTGGATGGAGCAAAGCTGGTGTCGTTTCTACCCGAGACTGCGGGTGACGATCGTTAACAATCTGGATTGGCCGATTTTCCGCGATACTCTTAAGCTGATTCAGCTTATGCGTAAATTCGGTAGAAAAACTGCCCGTTTATTTTCGTCGGCAAATCAACGAAGTGGAGGAAGTGTGTTCCCCGCACGCGCGGGGATGAACCGTTTGCCGTGGAGGTACGCTCGAAAAAATCCCGGCATGGGGCGTGGAATTGTTCGGAAATGCCAGCTACGGGAGGTCTCCGGTATGACCCACCTGCGCCGCCTTCTCGGTGTACTCGATGAAGCGCAGACCGCGATCTCCGGGATACGGCATCGAATGATCGAACTCACCGGTCATGATCGCATCGGGGATCCGATCCGGGAACGCCTCGCATGCACCCTGACCGAGGCGATATCGAACGCAGCTCACACATTGATCGGATTGAGGTATCAGGGTCTCCTCGCTTTCAGTGCCGCACTATAAGCCGTCAGGATGTTGGGCAGATTGTCCTCGCAAGGATTCAAGCCTTGCCGCCCGTCATCGCCAGCATCAGTTCATTGAGCCGTTTGACAAACGCTGCCGGATCTTCGAGCTGCCCGCCCTCGGCGAGCAAGGCCTGATCGAACAGGATATGGCTCCAGTCGTCAAAGCGGGCTTCCTCTGCTTCATATTTCAATCGCTGCACCAGCGGATGGTGCGGGTTTATTTCGAGAATCGGTTTGCTGCCCGGCACTTTTTGTCCCGATGCCTTGAGCATGCGCTCCAGATTGGCGCTCATGCCGTGTTCGTCGGCAACCAGACAGGCCGGGGAAGCGGTGAGCCGGAGGGTAACGCGCACGAGTTTCACTCTGTCGCCCAGGTGCTTTGTGATTTTTTCGACCAGGTCCTTGTGCTCGCCAGCCGCCTTTTCCTGCTCTTTTTTGTCATCGTCGGCGAGCTTGCCCAAGTCAAGATCGCCCTTGGCCACGGAGACGAGCGGCTTGCCGTCAAATTCGGGCAGATTGGAGCCGACCCATTCATCCACGCGGTCCGATAGCAGCAATACTTCGATGCCTTTCTTGCGGAATACTTCCAGATGCGGGCTGTTCTTCGCCGCCGCGAAGGTGTCGGCGGTGATGTAGTAGATCTTGTCCTGCCCGTCTTTCATGCGCGTCACGTAATCGGCCAGCGCGACATTCTGTTCTTCGGTATCGGCTTGCGTGGATGCGAAGCGCAGTAACTTGGCAATGCGCTCTTTGTTGGCAAAGTCCTCGCCGACGCCCTCTTTCAGTACGCGGCCGAATTCTTTCCAGAAGGTGGTGTATTTTTCTTTTTGATTTTCCGCCAGGTCTTCGAGCAGGCCGAGCACTTTGTGAACGCAGCCTTTGCGTATCACCTCAACGTCCCTGGACTCTTGCAGGATTTCTCGCGACACGTTAAGCGGCAGATCATTTGAATCGACCACGCCGCGCACGAAACGCAGGTAGGCCGGCAGCAGTTGTTCGGCATCGTCCATGATAAATACGCGGCGCACGTAGAGCTTGATGCCATGGCGATGCTCGCGATCCCATAAGTCGAAGGGCGCGCGCTCGGGCAGGTAGAGCAACTCGGTGTATTCGGATTTGCCTTCGACTTTGGCATGCACCCAGGCCAGCGGCGCATTGAAATCGTGGCCGACGTGTTTGTAGAATTCACGGTACTGCTCGTCGCTGATTTCGGACTTGGGCCGCGCCCACAATGCGGAGGCCTGGTTGATTTTTTCCAGTTCGTCGCGGGTGACATGCTCGCCCTTGTCCTTATCCCATTCCTGCTTGTTCATCAGAATCGGCAGGGAGATGTGATCGGAGTATTTTTTGATGATGGATTGCAGGCGGAAACCTTCCAGCAGGTCGTCTTCACCCTCGCGCAGATGCAGGGTGACTTCGGTGCCCCGGCCCGGCTTTTCAGCCGCCTCGATGGTGTAGTCGCCTTCGCCACGGGACTCCCAGCGCACGGCCTGGTCTTGGCCCAGACCGGCGCGCCGGGTGAGGAGTGTCACTTTGTCGGCGATGATGAACGAGGAATAGAAGCCCACGCCGAACTGGCCGATCAGGCTGGCGTCCCTGGCCTGATCGCCGGTGAGTTGGCCGAAAAATTCTCGAGTGCCGGATTTGGCGATGGTGCCGATGTTGTCGATGACTTCCTGGCGTGACATGCCGATGCCGTTATCAGAAATCGTTATCGTGCGCGCAGGGCGATCGAAAGCAACGCGGATTTTCAGTTCACTGTCGTCGCCGAACAAGGCGGCGTTGCTCAAGGACTCGAAGCGCAGCTTATCGCAGGCATCCGATGCGTTTGATATCAGTTCCCGCAGGAAAATCTCCTTGTTGCTGTACAAGGAATGGATCATCAATTGCAGCAGTTGCTTGACTTCGGTCTGGAAACCAAGTGTCTCTTTGAGTGTCTCTTTGGTGGCGGCTTCGGCCATGGCGGTGTTCTCCTTGAGAATATTGTTGAGAATTTCTTGCAGCGTTGGTGAAATAAGGGCGCTATCTTATGCGTTCAAGGGTTGCACCGGAACCTCGAACGGCGTTTGCGTGTCTCTGCGTCAGTCCCGCAACATTGTTACCAGGAGTCAAACCATGAAAATCAGCATTTTTCTTACCGTCCTGGCCACCACGCTGGCCGTCGACGTAGCGGTGGCCGCCCCGCCAATTGAGCGCCTCAAGCTGCCTCCGGGTTTCAAAATCGAGGTCTACGCGGACGGCGTCGAAGACGCCCGCTCGCTGACGCTGGGCGCCAACGGCACGGTATTCGTCGGCTCGCGCTCCGAGGGCTCGGTCTACGCGCTGGTGGATGCGAATCGCGACGGCAAGGCGGAGGAAGTTCTTACTATCGCCCGGGGTCTGAATGCGCCCAGCGGCGTGGCCTTTCGCGACGGCGCGCTCTATGTTGCCGAAATCAGCCGCATCCTGCGCTTCGACCGGATCGAAACAAATCTCAAGGCGCCGCCAAAGCCGGTTGTCGTCTTCGATAAGTTGCCCAGAGACGGCCATCACGGCTGGAAGTTCATTGCCTTCGGTCCGGATGACCGGCTCTATGTCCCGGTCGGGGCACCCTGCAATGTTTGCGCGGCAAATCCCGATGTGTACGCCGCTATCCATCGGCTCAATCCCGACGGCAGTCAGTTCGAGGTGTTTGCCCGCGGCATCCGCAACACGGTCGGCTTCGATTGGGATCCGCAAACGAAGGATCTGTGGTTCAACGATCACGGCCGCGACATGATGGGCGACGATCTGCCGTCCTGCGAGCTGAATCACGCACCGAAAGCCGGACTTCACTTCGGCTTTCCCTACTGCCATCAGGGCGACACGCCCGATCCGGAATACGGGGCGAGGCGCGCATGCAGTGAGTTCAGCGCGCCGGCATTGAACCAGGGTGGCCATGTTGCGCCAAATGGCCTGCGCTTTTACACCGGCACGATGTTCCCGGTCGAATACAGGAACCGGATATTCATCGCCCAGCACGGCTCCTGGAATCGCAGCCGCAAGAGCGGTTACCGGGTGATGATGGTCACTCTGAAGGACGACCGCCGGACGGTGGACAAAGTTCAGGAGTTCGCCACCGGCTGGATGGAAAACGAACGGGCCTGGGGCCGCCCGGTGGATCTGATGGTGATGCCGGACGGCGCGTTACTGGTTTCCGACGACGCCGCGAACGCGGTGTATCGGATCAGTTATGGAAGCTAGCGCCGGCGCATTGTCCGCCGGCAACGAAACCCGCGGGAGCGAACTACCGCGCCTGCTCCGGCGCACTCATGGCGGCAGCCAGCATACGTTTCACCGCGTCGCCCTCGATCAGGCTCTTCAAGCCAATATAGTTGATCTTCCCGGACGCCAGAAGCGGCAGCTCCTTTAACGGTACCAGGCGGCGGGCAACCGAGAGATCGTGCGTTCCCAGTTGCTTGGCCGCTTCCAGCAGGCGGGCGCGCGTGAGGTGCGGATCGGTGGTGAACAAGACCGTGGTCTCGCCACCGGGATTTTCCATGTTGAGGACCGCCGCATGATGAAAATCCGGCGAGGCTTCGCGGGCGACATGCTCGATCATGTCCAGCGACACCATTTCGCCCGCTATTTTGGCGAAACGCCGGACACGCCCGGATATCGACACCAGGCCGTCAGGATCAAGATCAACGATGTCGCCGGTGTCGTACCAGCCTTCGCCAACCGAGGATTTCGGCGCCTCGATCACGCCCGGATTCTGATAGCGGTAATAACCCAGCATCAGATTGGGGCCACGCACATGCAGCACGCCGCCTTTGGCAATGCCATGGACCGGCTCGATTTGATGCTCAACGCCGGGCAGGAAGCAGCCCACTGCCCCGCGGCGAAACGACGCAGGTGTTGCCAGCGAAACCACCGGTGCACATTCCGTTGAACCATACCCTTCCATGATGCGCACGCCAAACTTTTCCATCCACACCCGGGCCACTTCCGCAGACAGTTTCTCGCCGCCCGAGATCACGTGCCGCAACCGGCTGAAATCCATCGGGTTGGCATAGCGCGCATAGAAGGAAAGAAAGGTGCTGGTTCCGAACAGGATGGTGCAGTCGCGCTTGTAGGACACTTCCGGAATGGCGCGATAGCGCAGTGGAGAAACAAACAGATGGACGCGGGTTCCGGTAATGAGCGGCAGCACCACGCCCGCGGTAAAACTGTAGGCATGATATAGCGGCAATGGATTGAGCACCTTGTCCGAAGGCGAAAAATCGAACACGGTGCGGATTTGCGCGACGTTGGCGACGATGGCGCTATGCGAGAGCACGACCCCCTTGGGCCGATCCTCCGAACCGGAGGTAAACAGCACCACCGCCGGGTCGAGCGTGGATTGCTTCGCGATGACGAATCGCGGGACACGCAGCGCAATCGCATACAGCCAGAATTTATCCACCAGTCCAAACTGGCTGCGTAAGTCTTCAAGATAAAGGATGGTGCAGCCAGGCAACGCTTCCAGCAATGGCTGCAAATGCCCTTGTTCGATGAACCTGCGCGAGGTGATGACCGTGCGTACGCACGCCGCAACACGCGCACTTTCCACCGCCAGCGGGCCGGCCGAATAATTAAAAATCGCCGGCACCCGGCGCGCCGCCGACAACGCCATGATCACCGCCACTGAACCCACCATGTTCGGCAGCAGTACGCCGACATTTTCCCGATCGTCCGTGTGTCGTCGCAACAGACGCGACAGCGCGAGACTCATGCGCAGGATATCGCCGTAGCTGTGCGCCTTGTCGCCCTGGTCTTCCATGAGCAGGGTCCTGCGCCCGTGCATCGAGACGGCGTCCAGGAAACACTCGAACAGCGGCTTGCAGACATGGCACTGCGCTGCCATTGTTTGCATGACGGCGCCAAGCTTGCGCGTGGCGAACGCACGCCGCCTTCGCGCACTGCCCGCAGGACCGCCGTCAATGCGTGTGGGCGACATGATTCTCAGCGTAGTGGATGGCCACCACCGGCCCAACCACGACGTCGATCCGGAGCGACTGAACCATTGCCCCGCCCCTTCGACATGCACCGGCAGCACTCGGGCACCGCTTTTCAGCGCAACCAGCGCGGGTACCGGGTAGATCTTCATCACGGCACCGTTGTTGACAATACGTCCCTCTGGAAACAACACAACCGGGCGCCCCGAACGCAGCAGACGCAGCACGCGTTTCATGCTCACAGGATTGCCCAGGTCCAGCGCTTCGTGGCGACGATGCACGTGCAGCCAGCGCGACAGAAAACTGCTGGCCTCACCGGGAGGCACGATGACCACAGGATTGCGTGGCAGAAAAAGCGCCAGCACCAGGGCATCCAGACGTGAATGATGATTCGCGACGATCAGCAGGCGCTCGTCGTGGGCGAAGGGCGCCAGATCGCCAACAACCCGCACACGCAGGAGAGCACCAAGCAGATAGCGGATCAGCGACAACATCGGCAGCAGGTCAATCAGGAAATAGTGACTGGTTATGGCATTGGGGCAGTGTTACTGCCCACAACCCAAATTAAATCCATAACTTGGGCCGCCATATTAAATCAATTTCGCAGAAGTCGGAATAGCGCTGATGACACCAGAGCGTGGCCAACAGAAAGGCTCGAAACAAGCGATCAGCAGTAAACTATGTTCGCTACAAAAAATTCTAAACTAGATAAATAAAATCAGTATCTTGTGAGCCAATGCTAATTTAATTACACAAATTTGAAGGTAAATCGCTTCAGAAATTAATCTGTGAAATTTTTGTCTCTTTACAGTGACGTGCTAATGCAACACATTGACTACAAAGCACAAAAATCAAATCTATCAAAGTGTTAGATTTGCTTTGTGATTGCCGCTTGGTCTAGAGTCAGTGCGCATTTCGTACTTCGAACAACAAGCAGGCCAGTCATTCGCATCGTCAATCCACTCGCACGGGGGAATCGAAATGGATATGCATGTCCCGCAGGAACTACGCGCTCTCGCGACACCTGGAGCCCAGTCAAGCAATCTTTCCACGGAGTACTTTTTCTCCGAACAACTTTCGGCCATATTTGAAAGCAAACAATGCGCGATGTGGCTGCGATGGAATCCGAGTCCGCGACCAAACTTCAATCCGGAACTCCTGCGCGATCTCAATCGCTATTGCCAGTTCATGACCCGCAGTGGTGGCTCAATCGAATTAATGGGGGAAACCGCCCCGGTGGAATACGCGGTGCTGGCGTCGAAGGTACCAGGTATTTTCAATCTGGGTGGGGATCTGAATTTATTCATGCGCCTGATCGAGGCAAAAGATCGCGACGCATTGCTCGCCTACGGTCGCGCTTGCGTCGAAGTCCTGTATCAAAACTACATCGGCCACGGACTTCCGATCACGACCATTTCTTTGATTCAGGGAGAATGCCTGGGCGGTGGCTTCGAGGCGGCCTTGTCCTCCGACGTGCTGATCGCGGAGCGTCAGGCGCGTTTCGGATTTCCGGAAATACTGTTCAACCTGTTTCCCGGGATGGGGGCCTATTCCTTCCTGGAGCGCAAAGTGGGCAAGCGCACCACCGAAGACCTGATCACCAGTGGCAAAATCTATAGCGCCGATGATATGCTGGCGTTAGGTGTGGTGGATTTGGTCGTGGATGAGGGTTGTGGCGAGGCCGGGGTGGAAAACTTCATCAAGTCCAGAAGCAGGAATCGCAATGCGTTGGCCGGCATAGCGGCGGCACGGCGTTGCGTCCAAAAGCTCAAGTATGAGGAGCTGCTGGAGGTGGTCGAAATATGGGTGGATACCGCCATGGGCTTGACCGTGCGCGATCTGAAGCTCATGCAGCGCCTGGTTTCCCGTCAGACCGATCTGCGCCCGTCGGTTCGTCAGGACCAGGCCCGAGAGAATGTGGGCGGCCAGCTTGAGCAGGTGCACTGAATCAGGCGCATAGCCGGCCAGCAGACCGAGCGGCAACGAAACGCAATGAGGCACGCCATGGCTGAAACCTTTGACGAATACACGATCCAGGAAGCGGCCGCGCTACTGGGTATCGCGCTGCAGAAGTTGCGACGCTGGGATACCCAGGGCGTACTGGTCGCCCGTCGCACGGGCGGTGGTCACCGGCGTTATTCTCGCGAAATTGTCGACGGCCTGGCCCGGTCGGGCGGCGCGGTGGCCGAAAAGCGAGACGCCGAAACTGGTCGCGTGGAAGATCAACTGGCGGCCGCACGCCGCGCCTTGAAGGAGAAGCGCCGGATCATTCAGTTGCTCCTGGAAAGTGAATCGCGCTATCGCGATCTGGTCGAGACTTCGCACGACCTGATCTGGGCGACCGATGCGCAGGGTCGCTTTACCTACCTCAATAATGCCTGTACCGATATTTTCGGTTTGGCGCCAAAGGATATGATCGGAAGTTGCTTCTTTGAATTCGAGGCGGGTCCGCAGCATGTGTCGAATCGCCGTTTCCTGTCAGCACTTCGCAGCAAGGGCGAGGTCAAGAACTATCTCACGCATCTGATTTCCACGGACGGATCGACACGCTGGGTCGGCATCAATGCGCGCGTTTCGTTTGACGATGATGGCCGCATCGTCGGCTTGCGCGGGACCGCGCGCAATATCACCGAGCAACATCTCGCGGCGCTGGAGATCCAGAGACTGGCTACGCACGACGGGCTGACCGGTCTGCCCAATCGCGTATCCCTGCAAAAAATCCTGGAAGCGGCACTGGCCGAGGGCAAGAAGGGTTCGGTGGCACTGCTCGATCTCGACCACTTCAAGTACATCAACGACAATGTCGGTCATCGCGCCGGCGACAATCTGCTGATCGCCATCGGCGGTCTGCTGAAGGATCTGGTCAAGGACGAAAACGTGCAGGTGTTCCGCCTCGGCGGAGACGAGTTCGCCTTGCATCTGCCGGACGCTTTGCGAGGCGATGCCGCGCAGGTCAGCGAGCGCGCACTGGCTCAACTGCGCCACTACAAGTTCCAGATACCCGGGCAGATTTGCGTGTCGACGCTGACCGGGTCCATCGGCGTGGCTTCCTACCCTTTCCACGGCGCGGAGGTTGCAACGCTGCTTGCTAACGTCGATATTGCGATGTACCAAGCCAAGGACAACGGCCGCAACCGTGTGCGCGTGCACGACCAGAATCCGGACGATTTGCGTGGCACCCACAAGCGGGTGCACTGGGCGCGCGAACTGCGCGAAGTTCTGGACGACAACCGGGTCGTGTTGTACTCGCAGCCGGTGGTACGACTATCTGATCGCACATCAGTCCATCAGGAGATTCTGGTGCGCATCCTCGATCGCAATGGCGGTCTGATATTGCCGGGGCACTTCATCGAAGTGGCCGAATCTCTCGGAATGGCGCAGGCGATCGACTTGCGCGTGGTCAGCAAAGTGCTTGAAGTATTGCAGGGTGCGGACGTGCGCGGGCAGAAGAAGCGTTTTTTTGTGAACCTGTCGCGAACCAGTATTTCCGATCCCCAGTGGGTGCGGCGCTTTCATGGCATGATTGCCGCCGCGCCCATCGATCCCTCGCAACTGGTGTTCGAGATCACGGAAACTGCGGCGATGTCCAGCGTGGACGTGACGCAGGATTTCATCGCACAAATGAAAGAAATGGGTTGCCGTTTTGCACTGGACGATTTCGGCGCCGGTTTCAGTTCGTTCTATTTCCTCAGACGCTTCAACGTCGATTACCTGAAGATCGACGGCAGTTTTGTGCGCGAACTGGCTTCGGATAATGCCAGCCGGCTGTTCGTGCGCGCATTGTGCGACGTAGCCCGCGGTCTGAACAAGCAGGTCATCGCGGAATGGGTCGAAGATCAGTCCGTCGCCGATATCCTGATGGAGATGGATGTCAAATTTGGCCAGGGATTCCTGTTTGGCCGTCCGCTTCCGTTTCCCGCGCCGCAGGAACAGCAACTGCTTCAAGCCGGCATGCGCGCTTGAAGCCCCCGGGTGGTCGGGCGGCTACCAGTTGTTCTTGAGCAGCTTCTCAGCCCAGAACAGGCCGATGATGGTCTTGGTGTCGGTAATGCGTCCGCGCCGGATCCACTCCACACAGTCAGCCAGCGGCATGCGCAGAGTTTCCAGAAATTCACCGGCGTCGAGTTGCGCGCCCTTGAACTCCAGTTTCCGCGCCAGAAAAAAATTGATACGCTCGTTCGAGTAACCGATGCAGGGGTGCAGGCAGCCCAGTTCGCGCCAGTCGGCCGCCACGTATCCGGTTTCCTCGAGAAGTTCCCGCTTCGCGGTCTCGAGGGACGGTTCACCGGGTTCGAGTTTTCCGGCCGGCAATTCGTAGAAGTGGCTGTCCACCGGATAGCGAAACTGGCGCTCGAGCAATACGCAGCCATCGTCGAACAATGGCAGGATGATCGCCGCGCCGGGATGCAGGACGTATTCACGCCAAGCCGTGCTGCCATCGGGCAGCCTGACCTCATCCTCGTTGACCGATAGCAGCTTGCCGCGATAGGCCGCGCGCGAGCTTATTTTCTGTTCCGTGAAATCGGAACTCATAGCGACAAGTCGATCGCGCGCTGGCAGATCACCAGCAGCGCCCCGGGCATCAGTCCAAGGCCGATCATTGCCAGGCCATTGACGGACATCAGTGCGCGCACCTCCACGCTCGGCGCGATCGGATGCATGTCGGTCGGCGCGTCGAAATACATGAGCTTGACCACGCGCAGATAGTAGAAGGCGCCGACGACCGAAAACAGCACCGCCGTCACCGCCAGCCAGAGATAACCCGCCGGCAATATCGCCTGCAACACGAACAGTTTGGCCCAGAATCCCGCGGTCGGCGGTATGCCGGCCATGGAAAACATGAGCAGCATCATCATGAAAGCGTACCAGGGATGGCGCTGGTTCAATCCCCTGAAGTCCTCCAGGTTCTCCGCCTCGAACCCTTCGCGCGAGAGCAGCAGGATCATGCCGAAACTGCCCAGACCCATTAACACATAGATGATCGTATAGAACATCGCCGCGCCGAAACCTTCCACCGTACCGCTGAGAATGCCCAGCAGAAGAAAGCCCATGTGCGAGATGGTCGAGTAGGCCAGCATGCGCTTCAGGTTGGTCTGCGCGACCGCCGTGATATTGCCGATCACCAGCGAGGCGACGGCGAGAATGACCAGCATCTGTTGCCACTCCACGACCAATTCCTGCGCGCCCAATGCTTCCACCAGCATGCGCATCACGAAGGCGAACGTGGCCAGCTTCGGTGCGGTACCGATGAGCAGGGTTACCGCCGTTGGCGCACCGTGGTAGACATCGGGCACCCACATATGAAAGGGAACGGCGCCGAGCTTGAAGCCCAGACCCGCCACCACGAACACAAGGCCGAAGATCAGGATGGTCCCGTTGGCGTCGCTGTCGGCAATGCGCTGGGCCACCTCGGTCAATTCCAGCGAACCGGTCGCGCCGTAAATCATCGACATGCCGTAGAGCAACATGCCCGACGCAAGCGCACCGAGTACGAAGTACTTCATCGCCGCTTCGGTGCTGACTGCCGAGTCGCGCGGCAGGGCAACCATGGCGTAGAGCGACAGCGACATCAGCTCGAGGCCGAGATAGAGCACAAGGAAGTGATTCGCCGAAATCATGACCATCATCCCCAGCGTGGCAAACAGCGCGAGCGCGAAGAACTCGCCGCGGTAAATCCCGCGAAACGAAATATAGGTTCGCGAATACGCAAGCATCACCGCCACGCTCAAGCAAACGGCGATCTTCAGCACGTCCGACATGGGATCACCGACATACATGCCATTGAACGTGTAGGCCACGTCTTCACCGCCGATCACCAGCAGAATCCCCGCCGTGACGATGAGGGTGATCTGGGTTGCGATGTAGGTCCAAACCCGCAACCGGTCGGGGAGGAACAGATCGACCATGAGGATCACCAGGACCATCGTCAGCACGAAAATCTCGGGGGCGGCGAGCAGGAAATCGGGGAGTTCGTAGTCCATGATCCTAGGGGCGAGGAATGTGGGGCGAGGGGCGAGGGATGAGAGGCGAGGGGCTAGGCGCGAGCGGAAAACGCTGCGTCGGGATTCTTCCTGCCCTAACCCCTAATCCCTGTTGCCCAGTCCCTGTTTTCATAGCTTGCTCTTCATTGCCAGCGCCAGCACTTCGCCCACCGACGTTTGCAGCAACGAAGCAAAGGCTTGCGGATACAAGCCCATGCCGAGTACCGCGACCGCGAACAGCGTCAGCACAATCGCTTCGCGCATGCCGATATCCGACAAGGCCTCGACGTGGCTGTTGGCAACGGCGCCGAACACCACGCGCTTGTACATCCACAGCGTGTAGGCAGCGCCGAACAGCAACGTGGTCGCTGCGATTGCCGCATACCAGAAGTTCTCCTGCATGGCACCCATCACCACCAGAAATTCGCCGACGAATCCGCTGGTTCCAGGCAGACCGGCGTTAGCCATTGCGAACAACATGAAGAAGGTGGCGAACACCGGCATCTTGTTGACCACGCCGCCATAATCCGCGATGGAGCGCGAGTGCATGCGATCGTAGAGCACACCAACGCAAAAGAACAGCGCGCCGGACACAAATCCATGCGACACCATCTGAATGACCGCGCCTTCCATGCCGATCTGATTGAACAGAAAAATGCCCAGCGTGACGAATCCCATATGGGAGATCGACGAATAGGCGATCAGCTTCTTCATGTCGGTCTGAACCAGCGCAACCAGTCCGATGTAAACCACGGCAATCAGGGACAGGCCGATGACCATCGGCGCCAGCACGTGACTGGCATCCGGAAGTATCGGCAGCGACAATCGGATGAAACCGTAGGCCCCGAGTTTCAGCATCACCGCTGCCAGGACCACGGAGCCGCCCGTGGGCGCCTCCACGTGCGCGTCCGGAAGCCAGGTATGCACCGGGAACATCGGAACCTTGACCGCGAAGGCGGCAAAAAATGCGGCAAACAGGAACAGTTGCGCGGTTAACGGGATCGGCAGTTGATAGTAATCCTGCAAGGCGAAACTGCCTTCCGAGACCGAATACAGATAAATGAGCGCGACCAGAGTCAACAACGATCCGAGCAGGGTGTAGAGAAAGAACTTCAGCGCGGCGTAAACGCGATTCGGTCCGCCCCAAACGCCGATAACAATAAACATGGGTATCAGAGTGGCCTCGAAGAATACGTAAAACAACGCCGCATCCAGGGCGCAGAACACGCCATTCATCAGCCCCGACAGCACCAGAAAGGCCGCCATATACTGCGCGACACGGCTTTCGATGACTTTCCAGCCGGCCAGCACGACCAGCACCGTGGTAAAGGTGTTCAAAAGTATCAGCAGCAACGAAATGCCGTCGATACCGAGGTGATAGTTGATGTTGTAGGACTCGATCCAGGGCAAGAGTTCGACGAATTGCATGCCTTGAGCGGCCGTGTCGAATTCGAAATACAGCGGCAGCGCCACGACAAATCCGGCCAGCGCGCCAGCCAGCGCCAGCCAGCGCGCAAGCGCGGCGTTGCGGTCTGGCCCGGTCAGAAGCACGGCAACGCCGGCAAATATGGGAAGCCAGATGACCGTGCTGAGCAGTGTTGGTCCGGTCATGTTCCTAGCTTCTTGCGAACCAGAGTGTGAGCAGCACGAATACACCGATGATCATGGTGAAGGCGTAGTGGTACACCAGGCCTGATTGCAGTTTGCGCGCGAGGACGGCGAACCATCCCACCAGTCGCGCCAAACCGTTGACGAACACGCCGTCGATCACGGCCACGTCGCCGCCTTTCCACAAGCCGCGGCCAAGCAGTCGCGCCCCTCCGGAGAAAAACCAGTCGTTGAAGCGATCGAAATAGTACTTGTTGTCCAGCAGCGTGGTAATCGGGCCGAAAACGCCGCGAAATTTCTCCGGCAGATCGGTGCGCAGCAGATAAAGAAACGCGGCTGTCGCGATGCCGCCTGTCGACAGCCAGAATGGCCAGGTGGTAAGCGCATGCAGCATCATTGCCATCACGCCGTGGAAATCGTGCCCGAGTTCAGCCAGCACATCGTGCGATGCGCCAACCACAATCGCATCGCCGAAATAACCGCCAAACAGGATTGAACCGATCCACCATCCGGCACCGACCGCCGGTATCGACAGCAGCACCAGCGGCACGGTTACGACGGCAGGCGATTCATGGGGTACGTGGTCGTGATCTTGCCCGTGCGCATCGCCGTGCCGGCCGTGCGCGTCGGCGATGGCGAATCGTGGCGCGCCATGAAAGGTCATGAACATCAGCCGGAAGGTATAGAAAGCGGTGACAAAGACGCAGGCAAGCACGCAGAAGTAGGCAAACCCGCTGCCCGGCAGGTGCGACAAAGCGACAGCCTCGATAATCGCGTCCTTGGAAAAGAAGCCGGAGAAACCGGGAACGCCCGCGCTTGCCAGTGCCCCGATCATCATCGTGGCATAGGTAATCGGCATGTACTTTCGCAGACCACCCATCCTGCGCATATCCTGTTCGTGATGCATGGCGATGATGACCGAACCGGCGCCGAGGAACAGCAGCGCCTTGAAGAAAGCATGCGTGACCAGATGGAACATTCCGGCCGCATAGGCCGAGGCGCCCAGCGCCACGGTCATGTAACCCAACTGAGAAAGCGTCGAGTAGGCCACCACGCGCTTGATATCGGTCTGCACGATTGCCACCAGCGCCATGAACAATGCCGTGATCGCACCGATCACCATGACGAAAGAAAGTGCCACCTCCGAGAGCTCGAATAAATGCGACATGCGCGCGACCATGAAAATACCGGCCGTCACCATAGTTGCGGCATGGATTAACGCGGAAATGGGCGTAGGGCCTTCCATTGAATCCGGCAGCCAGACATGCAGCGGAAATTGCGCCGACTTTCCCATTGCCCCGATGAACAACAGTATGCAGATGGTGGTCATGAGCGGCCAATTGCCAAATCCCACGTCAAGACTCTGGTTTGCCAAATCCGGCGCCATTGCGAACACCTGGGCGTAATCGAGCGAACCGAAGTAGGCGAGCACCAGGGCAATGCCAAGCAGGAATCCAAGATCCCCGACCCGGTTGACCATGAATGCCTTCAGATTGGCATAGATCGCGCTCGGCCTGGTGTACCAGAAACCGATGAGCAGATAGGACACCAACCCGACCGCTTCCCATCCGAAAAACAGTTGCAGGAAGTTGTTGCTCATCACCAGCATGAGCATCGAAAACGTGAACAGTGAGATGTAACTGAAAAATCGCTGGTAACCGGGATCGTCGGCCATGTACCCGATGGTGTAGATATGCACCATGAGCGACACAAAGGTCACCACGACCATCATCGTCGCCGACAGCCTGTCGATCAGGAATCCGACCTCAAGGGTGACGTCGCCAATCGTGATCCAGGTATAAAGCGACCCATTGAAAGTGTGTCCCGCCAGCACGTCCCGGAACACCAGAAAAGCGGCGATGGTGGAGATCACCATGCCGGCGATGGTCACGATGTGCGATGCGCGCCGGCCGATGACCCGGCCCAGCAGGCCCGAGATCAGTGCACCGGCAAGCGGGGCGAGAGGGACGATCAGGTAGAGAGAATTCATATCCAAAAAAGCCTTGGGGGTGAGGCGCCCGGAGTAAAGGGCGACGCGTCGGCGCGTCGGGGAAGACCCGACGCCAAATCCGCGCTCCTTACTCCTGACCACTGACTACTCACGCTGCTCACCCTTTCAGTTGGTCCAAATCATCGACGTTGATGCTGCGCACGTTTCGGAACAGCACCACAAGAATGGCCAGTCCGATCGCGGATTCCGCCGCCGCGACAGTCAGGATGAAGAACACGAAGATCTGTCCGGCCGTATCGTCCAGGAAGTGAGAAAACGCGATGAAATTCATATTGACTGCCAGCAGCATCAGCTCAATCGCCATGAGCAGAATGATGACGTTCTTGCGATTCAGAAATATCCCGACCACGCTGATCGCGAACAGTATCGCGCCGAGTATTAAGTAGTGCGACAGAGAGATCATTTAGAATCCTCCCCCGCCCGCTTCTCCGATTTCATCTTCACCATGCGTACGCGGTCCCGGCGGCGGACTTTCACCTGTTGCGCGGGATCGATGTATTTGGTGTCTTTGCGCTGGCGCAGGGTCAGCGCTATGGCCGCCACGATGGCAACCAGAAGGATGACGGCCGCGATTTCGAACGGATAAACGTAGTCCGTGTAAAGCAGCAGGCCCAATTCGCGCGTATTGCTGTAATCAGCCTCGCGCGCTTCCGGCTGCGGCATCCCCTCCAGATCGAAATAGCGCCCTCCAAGTACGAGAGCCATTTCCACCACCATTACCCCGGACACGATCAGGGCCGGCACCAGGTAATCCCAATAGCCTTCGCGCAAACGGTCGAGATTGATGTCCAGCATCATGACCACGAACAGGAACAACACCATCACGGCGCCCACGTAAACCAACACCAGCGCGATAGCCAGGAATTCCGCTTCCAGCAGCATCCACAGCCCGGCTGCCGTAAAAAAGGCGAGCACCAGAAACAATGCCGAGTGCACCGGATTTCGCGCGGTAATCACGCGCAACGCAGCCAGCACCAGCACCGTCGCAAAGAAGTAAAAAACGCCTGTTTTGAAATCCATGTTTTTATGCGCAAGCGGAGAACGGTGAATGGTGAACGGTTAAAATTCCGCGCTCCCTCGCTGTTCGCCGCTCGCTAGTCACGGTTCACCGGCTTACCTGAACGCCGCATCATCGGCCCTGTCCTTCGCAATCTGCTCTTCATAACGATCGCCGATCGCCAGCAACATCTCCTTGGTGTAGAGCAGATCGCCGCGTTTCTCGCCGTGATACTCGAGAATGCGAGTTTCGACGATGGAATCGACCGGGCAGGATTCCTCGCAAAAACCGCAGAATATGCACTTCGTCAGGTCGATGTCGTAGCGCGTGGTACGACGCGTGCCGTCCGCGCGCTGCTCGGACTCGATGGTGATGGCTAACGCGGGGCATACCGCTTCGCATAATTTGCAGGCGATGCAGCGTTCCTCGCCATTCGGATAGCGGCGCAACGCATGCAGGCCGCGAAAGCGGCCCGATTGTGGAGTCTTCTCTTCCGGAAACTGAACGGTGATCTTGCGCGCGAAGAAATAGCGTCCGGTCAATGCCATCCCTTTGAACAGTTCGATGAGAAGAAAAGTGCGGAAAAATTCGCCCAGACGTTCGATCATGTGCCTGCCCTCGACGGGTTTTCTGTAGCCGCCAGATTTCGTGAATTCTCCATGTTTCGTGTGCTTACCATGGCCACCACGACAATCGCATCAGGCAGCCGATCAGCACCAGCCAGACAATCGTCATTGGAATAAAAACTTTCCAGCCCAGCCGCATGATTTGATCATAGCGATAGCGCGGAAACGTGGCGCGAAACCACAGAAAACAAAACAGCAACACGGAAATCTTCAGCAGCAACCAGACGAATCCACTCGCCGCCAGCCAGGGCAGGCCCGCCTGATCCGCCAACGCCGCGGGCAGCGGCGACAACCAGCCGCCCAGAAACATGATCGCCGCCAGAGCCGCGACCAGAATCATGTTTGCATATTCGGCAAGAAAGAATACGGCGAACGCCGTACCGGAGTATTCGACATGAAAGCCGGCCACGATTTCCGATTCGCCTTCGGCGACGTCGAAAGGAGCGCGATTGGTTTCGGCCACACCGGCAATGAAGTAGACCAAAAACATCGGCAGCAGCGGAATCAGGTTCCAGCCCAGCAAACCCCAGCCGGTGCTCTGCGCCATGACGATGGTGGTTAGATTCAGGCTGCTCGACATCATGAGCACGCACACCAGCGCGAAGCCCATGGCAATCTCGTAGGATACGATCTGCGCTGCGGATCGCATCGCGCCGATGAATGCGTACTTCGAATTGGATGCCCAGCCCGCAATAATGACGCCATAGACGCCCATCGACGTGATCGCCATCACATAAAGCAATCCGGCATCCACATTGGCCAGGACCAGTTCCGGCGTGAACGGCACGACAGCCCAAGCGGCGAGCGCCGGCATGATGGACAAAACCGGGGCCAGTATGAACAGAAACTTGTTGGCTCCCGATGGAATGATGATTTCCTTGGCGAGCAGCTTGAGCACATCGGCGAAGGGTTGCAGCAAGCCCCAGTAACCGACCCGATTCGGTCCGATTCGCACCTGCATGTAGCCGATCACTTTGCGCTCGGCAAGGGTCAGGTAGGCCACGCAAAGCGTAATGGGTATGACGATAGCGAGAATCTTGGCGAGCGTCCACAGCAACGCCGACAGCGCTGCAACGCCTTCGATTCCGATCCATTCGTCGAGAAAAAGGAGGTTCATGCCCGCACCTGTTCCACGCCCGCCGCCATCTGGCTGGCCACGCGCTCCAGATCAATCTCGCCAAACAACGCACCCAATGCTTCGGTTTCGTGGCAACCCGCCGGAATGCGCGCGCAATTCGCCGGCAAACTGTCGTCGCGCCGGAATGGCAATACCGCCGCGCCGCCATTCTGAACAATTCGCACGTGGTCGCCTTCGCGCAGTCCGATCCGATCCGCCAGAACGCCCGGAATGGACGCCACGGAAACCTGCGCATCGCGCGTGAGTTGCAGGGAGTTCGCCCGTCGCACGATACCGTCCGTGTGATAGATCGGTATCTCTCCGATTCTTTCGAGACCTGCACGAGGTGCTGTGGAAGCATTCGTCGTTGCAAGCGGACCCTGCAAGTCGTTGCCCAGCCGGGTCGCGATAGCGCCGGAAGTGTCGATGCAATCATTGCGAACGGCATCGACGCTGTCGTAGTCGAAGCCGGGCAGATCAAGCAAGTTACCGAGCACACGCAACACCTTCCACGCCGGCCGCGTTTCATCCAATGGCCTGACGACTCCCTGGAAACTCTGCAACCGGCCTTCCATGCTGACGAAACTGCCGCCGGTTTCGGTGAAGGGCGCTACCGGCAGCAACACGTGCGCGTGCTCCAGGGTATGCCGGAACGGCGACATCGTGACTACCAGCTCCGCCGACTGCATCGCGCTGCGTGCGATTCGCGCTTCGATACCGTCAAGATCCACCTCCGCATGCAGCAAGAGATAGGCTTTGCGCGGCTGCGCCAGCATTTGCCGGGCGTTCATGCCGTCAATGCCACCCGCGTTCGGCGTTGCCCCCGCGAGATAGCCGCCGACGCTGTTGGCTCCTTCGCCGAAAAACCCGACTTTCGCTTCGACAATGCGCGCGAGTTCCTGCGCCAGTCGATGCACCTCTCCCGCCTGAGGATGATGCTGGGCCAGATTGCCCAGAAAGATCGCGCGCTGACGCCCGTCGGTCAGGCTTTGCGCAATCTTTCGAGCTGCCGCCTCAACGGCCACCCCCGCCACTGCCGCCGGCGCGGCAACCGACTTGATCCCGGCCGCCGCCTTGATGATCTGCGCCAGGATTCCCGGCAACGCGGAGGGGGCCACGATCGCCTTGTTTGCCACGCGCATCAGCAGGTCGTCGTCGACCGGATTAATCAGGTTGAACTGGGCGCCCTTCTTGACGGCCTGACGCAATCGCTGCGCCAGCAGGGGCTGCTCCTTGCGCAAGGTGGCGCCGATTACCAGGATGCGATCAAGGCTGGGGATATCCGCGATTGTCATGCCCAGCCAGGGCACGCCAGGCAACTGTCCATCCGTGGAGAAATCCGACTGGCGCAGTCTAAAATCAACATTGCCGCCGCCGATTGCGCGAGCCAGTTTGCCCAGCAGATAGAGCTCTTCGAGGGTTGCCTGCGGAGTAGCCAGCATGCCGATGGCCGAATCGCTATCGCGACCGCGGATGCGGCGCAACTCACCGGCGATAAATTTCAGCGCCGTGCTCCAGTCGGTTTGCTCCCACTTTCCATCGCGCTTCAACATCGGTGTGGTCAGCCGCTCGGTGCTATTGAGCGCTTCGTAGGAAAACCGGTCGCGATCCGACAGCCAGCATTCGTTGACGTCTTCATTGTCCAGCGGCAGCACGCGCATCACCCGGTCGCCTTTTACCTGCACCACCAGATTGGAGCCAAGGCCGTCATGTGGCGCAATGGATTTGCGCCGCGCCAGTTCCCAGGTGCGCGCGCTGTAGCGAAACGGCTTCGAGGTCAGCGCCCCGACCGGGCACACGTCGATCATGTTTCCGGACAGTTCCGAGTCCACCGTACGCGCCACGAACGGCATGATTTCCGAATGCTCGCCGCGTCCGGCCATGCCAAGTTCCATGACGCCAGCGATCTCCTGGCCAAAACGCACGCAACGCGTGCAGTGTATGCAACGGGTCATCTCCTCGGCCGAAACCAGCGGCCCGAGGTCCTTGTTCGGAACCACGCGCTTTGGTTCATCGTAGCGCGAGTTGGAGCCTCCATAGCCAACGGCGAGATCCTGCAACTGGCATTCGCCTCCCTGGTCGCAGATCGGGCAATCGAGCGGATGATTGATCAGCAAAAACTCCATCACGCCTTTCTGCGCCGCGATCGCGATCTCGGAATGCGTGTAGACCTTCATGCCTTCGGTCACCGGCGTGGCGCAAGCCGGCAGCGGCTTGGGCGCCTTTTCCACCTGCACCAGGCACATGCGGCAATTCGCGGCAATCGAGAGCTTGCGGTGATAGCAAAAATGCGGCACGTAGATGCCGAGCTTGGCCGTGGCATCCATGATCATGCTGTTGTCCGGAACTTCCACCGGCCGGCCGTCTATTTCGAGCTTTGCCATGAGCGAGGGTTTGGGCGCGCGGTCAGTGTTGTGCGTGAACGAGGCACTTGCCGTGGTCGATGTGATGCTGAAACTCGCCCCGGAAATGCCTGATGAAACTTTTCACCGGCAGCGCGGCGGCATCGCCCAGCGCGCAGATCGTGCGGCCCGCGATGTTGTCCGCCACCGAAGTAAGCTTGTCGAGATCTTCCGCGCGACCCTGACCGTGCTCGATGCGGTGAACCATGCGGTACAACCAGCCGGTACCTTCGCGGCACGGCGTGCACTGGCCGCAGGATTCCTCGAAATAGAAGTACGACAGGCGCTGCAACGCCCGCACCATGCAGGTGGTTTCGTCCATGACGATGACCGCGCCGGAGCCCAGCATCGAACCGGCCTTGGCGATGGCGTCGTAATCCATGTCGGTGTCGAGCATGACATTCGCCGGCAACACCGGCATGGACGAGCCCCCCGGGATCACGGCCTTCAACTTGCGGCCCTCGCGCATACCGCCGGCCATCTCCAGCAGATTCGCGAACGGCGTGCCGAGTCTGACCTCGTAGTTGCCGGGACGCGCAACATGGCCGGAAACTGAAAAAACCTTGGTCCCGCCATTGTTGGGTCGACCCAGTTTCAGGAAGGCGTCCCCGCCGTTGATGATGATCCAGGGTACGGCAGCGAAGGTTTCCGTATTATTGATGGTCGTGGGTTTGCCGTACAAGCCGTAGCTCGCCGGAAACGGCGGCTTGAAACGCGGTTGGCCTTTCTTGCCCTCCAGGGACTCCAGCAGCGCGGTCTCCTCGCCGCAAATGTAGGCGCCCCACCCATGGTGTGCATGTAACTCGAAACTGAACGGCGTGCCGAGGATATTGCCGCCGAGCAAGCCCGCGCCGCGCGCTTCCTCCAGCGCCTCCTCGAAGCGTTCGTAGGTGTCCCAGATCTCGCCATGTATATAGTTGTAGCCCACGGTAATACCCATCGCGTAAGCCGCAATTGCCATGCCTTCGATGACGATATGCGGGTTGTAGCGCAGGATGTCGCGATCCTTGAAGGTGCCGGGCTCGCCTTCATCGGAATTGCAGACCAGGTACTTCTGCCCCGGGAAGGTACGGGGCATGAAGCTCCATTTGAGGCCGGTGGGAAATCCGGCGCCGCCGCGACCGCGCAGCGCGGACGCTTTCATCTCGGCGATCACCTGCTCGGGCGTGATTTTCTCGGTCAGAATTTTACGCAGGGCCTGGTATCCACCGCGCGCCTCGTAGTCTGCAAGGCGCCAATTCAGTCCGGTCAGCCCCTTGAGGATGACCGCATCGGGCCCGTAGATGTCCGGGGAGAACGGCGGCAAAGGCGCGTTCATTTGCGCAACTCCTCGACCCAGGCATCGAGTTTTTCCGGTGTCATGAAAGACACCATGTGCTTGTCGTTATGCAGGCACACCGGCGCATCGCCGCAGGCGCCCAGGCATTCACCTTCCTTCAAGGTGAACTGCGCGTCGGGCGTGGTCTCGCCGAACCCGACACCGAGTTTCTTTTTCAGATGCTCGGCGGCAATGGTCGCGCCCGACAGTGCGCAGGGCAGATTGGTGCAGATCGTGATCTTGTGGCGTCCGACCGGTTGCAGGTCATACATGCCGTAGAAACTGGCCGCCTCGTAAACAGCGATCGCCGGCATGCCGAGATACCGCGCGACGAAATCCATGGTCTCTGTCGAGAGCCAGCCCTGCTCGGTCTGCGCAATGGTCAGTGCGGCCATGACCGCCGACTGCCGCTGATCGGCAGGGTATTTGGCAATGGCCTTGTCCATTCGGGTCAGCGATTCCGGCGAAAGCACCGCGGATCCGGTTTGGAGCTCGACCGCGTTCATCGATCCACCTCGCCGAACACGATGTCCTGCGTGCCGATGATGGCCACCACGTCCGAAATCATGTGCCCACGCACCATTTCATCCAGCGCCGCGAGGTGCGCGAAACCGGGCGCGCGGATTTTCACGCGATATGGCTTGTTGGCGCCATCCGA
>JANLTJ010000271.1:0-2099 GCA_031362885.1 Betaproteobacteria bacterium | reverse complement strand
CGGTCAATCGCCGGATCGTGTATTGCGCCATTTCCGGTTACGGGCAGACCGGCCCATACCGCGAAATGGCGGGACATGACGTTAATTACGGCGGCTATGCCGGATTCATCGATCAGGTCGGGGCCGCGGGCGGCGACCCGGCGATTCCCAACATCCAGATCGCCGACATTCTCGGCGGCGCGGTGGTGCCGGCGCTGGGCATGCTCGCTGCGCTGCTCGATGCGCAACGCAGCGGCGAGGGCCGCTACGTCGATGTGGCCATGACCGAAGGTGTACTGGTACACAACTATCAGGCGCTTGCCGCAATGGCGGCCACCGGCAAAGTCAACCCGCGCGGCGAGGATTTTCTATCGGGCCGGGAACCTTGCTATGCGGTGTACCGCACCGCTGACAACAAGCACATGGCGGTGGGTGCGCTGGAGAAAAAATTCTGGGATCGCGTGTGTGAGGTTTTAGAGCGCCCCGATCTCAAGGGTGCGCATTGGGAAATACGCGCGAAAGACGCGCGCTCGACCAAACGGGAGATCGCGGCCATTTTTGCAGCACACCCGCAGGCGTACTGGGTCGACAAGTTCGCCACCGAGGACTGCTGCGTGACCCCGGTGCTGCCGCTGGACGAATGCGTGGAAAATCCACAGATCGTGGCGCGCAACATAATGCTCGAATACCAGGGCACGCCACAATTCGCGCCACCGTGGAAAATCAGCGAATTCGATTTCGCGGTTGAGCGCGCCGCGCCGGCGGCCGGAGAACACGGCGAGGAGATTTTGCGCGAGGCCGGTTATGGCGCGGTCGAGATAGAGGCGCTACGCAGAGCCGGTGTGACCTGACCCGGCAGAGAAGGTCGTGTGCATTGCTTCCTGTGCCACACCAGGAAATTTGACCCGTGCCGCTCGTTTGATGGCTCACCGGGCACGGGATAGAAGCTCCTGCCAATGACGTCGTGGACGTCGAACTTGGGACCACCGGCACAGACCTTGCATAGGTAGAGCACGTAACACTGCATAATCAATCTTTGGCCGGTTGATCGCGACCTGGCGCAATCGTTGCCCATGGCTTTTTGAACATTCCTCGCGTTTCTTACTCGAACTCACCGGCACAGCGCATTCGGGAGTAAATGGCCATGATCAGAAAAATAGTCATTGATTTGTCACAGATTTGTCTTCTGATTTGCCTTGTCAGCTGTGGCGGTGGAGGTTCGTCCGGCGACGGCACTCCCGCAACACCCGGGACCTTCAGCATCAGCGGCAGCATAGCGGGATTGACAGGCACGGTCGTACTGCAAAACAACGCCGGCGATAACCTCAGTCGCGCGGCTAATGGGGTCTTCACCTTTGCGACACCTGTCTCTTCCGCTTATGCCGTCACGGTATTGACCCAGCCTGCCGGAAAATTTTGCAGCGTGACCAATGGCAGTGGCACCGCCACCGCAAACGTCGCCAACGTCGCGGTTAACTGCGTGACCAACTTTACGGTGGGCGGCACGATCTCCGGGCTTTCCGGCACCGTAGTTCTGCGCAATAACGGGGGCAATGACTTGAGCAGAAACGCCAATGGCAGCTTCGCGTTCACTACACCCATTGACGACCTGAGTGCCTACAACGTCACAGTGTTGACACAACCTGCCGGACAAGTTTGCAGCGTCAGCAACGGCAGCGGCACGCTGGCTGGCGTGAACATCACCAATGTTTTAGTCGCCTGTTCTGATCCCAGCCTGGACCCAGGTCCGGCGCTGGGCAGCAGACCCTTAAATGCGACATGCCTTGCAGTGCCAAGGCCCGGCGCGCAGACGGTTGATCTTGCATTTCCGTTGCTGGATTTGCGATTGGACCCAGGCGACCGATTAACCGGTCTCAAGCAACTGCCAGGCAACAACGACTTTTGGTATGTTGCCGATCGCGCCGGACGCCTTCTGCGTTTTGCGGCCGATGCCAATGTGACCAGCGCCACAATTGCGCTGGATATCAGGAATCGGATTGATCCGCCCTTAACTCTCGGGGAAGGTGGCCTGCTCGGGTTTGCCTTTTCGCCTGACTTTGTCACCGATGGCGCCGTATATGTCTCATACCGGTCCGCCGGCCGTTCGCGTATTTCGCGTT
>JANLTJ010000195.1:0-7620 GCA_031362885.1 Betaproteobacteria bacterium | reverse complement strand
TCCAGCCCGACTGGATCATCTGGCTGCCAAGCCTGGTTGTCGGCTTGAACGTGGTATGCCGCGCTTTTGGCCGCGAAGGCGGGGAGATTCTGACGGCCACGCCGATCTATCCACCCTTTTTGTCCGCACCGGTCAACGCTGCACGCCATGTCGTGCGAGTCGAGATGATCGAATCGGACGGCGTCTGGCGCTGGGACATTAACGCCCTGGAACGCGCCATCACGCCCAGCTCGCGACTTCTGCTGTTGTGCAACCCGCACAATCCGGTTGGCCGCGTCTTCACGAGCGACGAATTGCGGGAGATCGCCGATGTCTGCGTGCGTCACAACCTGGTGCTGTGCTCGGACGAAATCCATGGCGGCCTGATCCTCGACGCCGGCAAGCGGCATGTTCCCGCGGCAACCCTCGGCGGCGATATCGCACAGCAAACCGTGACCCTGATGTCCGCGAGCAAAACCTTCAATCTGCCGGCTTTGGGCTGCGCATACGCGATTGCCGCCAATGCGCAACTGCGCGCAAAACTCAGGAAAGCCATGGCGGGCATCGTGCACCACGTTGGCATGATGGGATACATCGCCACCCAGGCCGCCTATCGGGACGGGAAATCCTGGCAGCTTGCTCTGCTCGACTACCTGCGCGGCAACCACGATCTGGTGGAGCGCGAAGTCGGTCGCATGCCGTTTTTGCGTGTCTGGCACGCCGAAGCGACTTATCTATCGTGGATTGATGCGCGCGCGCTGCGGGTTGACAACGCCACGAGGTTTTTCGAAGAAGCTGGAGTCGGGCTCTACGATGGCGCCCTGTTCGGCGCACCCGGTTATCTGCGCCTGAATTTCGCCTGTCCGCGTGCACTTCTGGAACAGGCTCTCGAGCGCATGGCGCGTGCGATTTCGAAACTCTAGGAGCCTGTCGGACTCAGGTGTTCGATAACCCATGACGACCTCCCCGGCCCCGATCATTTCTGAATCGCCCACAGCGAGCGAGTCTGCCGGAACGAACACCATTGAAGACATGCCGATCACACTCGGCAAGCAATGCCATGTCATCCGACCGCTCGAGAGCAAACCCGGACTGTTTGTCTAACTGGTCCCCGACAAAGCCAAGGCAAAACTGGCGATGGCTCGCTATAAGACCGCGGAGCTCGAAAAAGAGCTCGCGATCCAAGAACTTCGCGCTGCATCGAGCATTATCTGGCCCGGCCTTCGCCGGGCCTTTTTGTCTCTGGCGCGGCCGGAAGCGCCCGCCCGCTGGCGTAAAAATACCCGCATCTGCCAGGCAGACGATGCAGTCAGTAGAGGATCGCGGACTTGACGACCGCCGCGACATTTACGATATTGGCGCGGGGAGCACTGCCGGAGAGCAAAATGGCCATAGATGGAATGAATCACTTCACGGTCCTGACCAAAGACTTGGACGCCACCCGGCATTTCTACGTCAGCATCCTCGGATTGAAGGAAGGTTATCGTCCGCCGCTCGGATTCCCCGGCACTTGGCTGTATGCCGGCACGCAGCCGGTATTGCATGTCGTCGCCGGCCGGCCTTTGCCGGAACCGCCTGCCGGTGTGCTGGACCACATGGCATTTTCCGCCTCCGATCTGCCGGCCGTAGCGGGCAGGCTGAAATCCAACGGCATCAAATACGATCTTCGCAAACAGCCAGACTCCGGTATCTGGCAGCTATTCTGCTTTGATCCCAGCGGCGCTCGTGTAGAACTGGATTTCGCGGCTGGCGAGACCGCCCCCGCCTGAACTCTGCGTACGCCGGCTGCAAGGCCAGAAAACAAAGTCTGCGGGGCCCGCGGTCTTCTCGAATTCGGCGGTCAGGAAGTCGGAAATCGCGCCAGTCTTTGCGGGTAAGTGCCGCACCAGCGGATCAATCGCATTGATTTCGACCGGACCAATCGCAGATGTTCAACCAGGCGCGACCGTGCACGCCCTTCTTCACTTCTGCCCCGGTTGTACCCTGTCCGGCTGCGCTGACTCGGCAGGCTTCGCTGACTCGGCCGGCTTCGCCGCGGGCGGGCTGTTGGGCCCACTCGCGCGCTCGGGCGGTAGCGGAGCGGCAGGCTTGGCCCGCTCATTTTGGTAGTACTCGATCCATTGATTGACGTTGCCCTCCTGCACTTTCTGCGCGGCATCCTGCTGGGCCTGGGCACCACCGGCAAATCCCAGTGCGGCGATTGCCGCCACGATCACAATTCCTTTCGAGTCATGCACGACTGATACACCATGTCTCCGAAGTACTGCGCCGGCAGCGGTTCATTGCTGACTTCTTTCCACTTGGTCAGCCAGATGTAAGCCTCGGCAACGGTCTTGTTCACAAATTCGATTTCATTCTGCGTTTCATCGCCGTGCCACTTGATGTTGACTTCGGCACGAGGTTTACCCTGCACGAAATAGTATTGGGCAGCCACCTGAAGCTGGGCGGTGTACGTGCACAAATCATTGTGGTTCATCTGAGTGATCCGATCAGCATGCGCTGTCGCTGAAAGAAATAACAAAGGCAGCAGGTAAAAACATCTTCTCATTTTGACTCCCTGACAAGAATAACCAGGTTGCGGCGCAACACGTAAACAGTTTATCAGAACGAAAAGCAGGGCCTACAATCGCAATCAGACTGATTCGCGCGAATCAGTCAGGCGGGCGACAGGCTCTACCGCAAGCGATGCTCGCACCCGTGTTTCCACCAGCGCGCTGATAAAGGAGGCCGCGATGAACCGCAAACTGGCGTCCGCAATCGTGTTGTACTCCCTGTGTTTGGTTTGGCCCATCCAGGGCATGGCTCATGCACTGACGCAAGCCGAATGTGTCGAGGGTGGCGAATTTATTCACAATGCGGCCCTTGCCCGGGACGGCGGACTTACCCGCGGGTTTTTTGTCGACAAACTTGCAGAAGATCTGCTGGTCATCCAATCGTATCCACCTCAACTTCGGTGGTTTGTCCAGGATGCGAGCGATGAGCAACTTCTGACCGAGGCGGTGCACAAGGTTTTCGACGAACCGATGCCGCCGGAAGATCACGCGGCTTCGTTTATCGATGCATGCATGCAGTATGCCGGGTCGGTAGTCGGAAACAAAATCTGAAGACTTGCCACGCGCCTGACTCACCGGCCAGGGCGCGACTCAAGGTCCAGGATATCGGGCCGCACTCAAACAGAACGGCCGGATGCGCGTCGCATCCGGCCGTTGCACATTCAGCCCGTCATTGCCGAAGAATTTCCTGCGCTACCCTCTATGGCGCCAGGTGCTGAAGAATGCCGTCAAGCATTTTCTTGGCGTCCCCGAACAACATGCGCGTGTTTTCCTTGTAGAAAAGCGCGTTGTCCACGCCCGCATAGCCGGTCGCCATGCTGCGCTTGAACACCACCACGGTCTTGGCTTTCCATACTTCCAGTACCGGCATGCCGGCAATCGGACTGTTTGGATCTTCCAGGGCACCGGGATTGACAATGTCGTTGGCGCCGATCACAAGCACAACATCCGTATGCTGCAAATCTTCGTTGATCTCGTCCATTTCCAGGACGATGTCGTAAGGCACCTTGGCCTCCGCGAGCAGCACGTTCATGTGTCCCGGCAGGCGCCCGGCCACGGGATGGATACCGAAACGAACGTTGATCTTCCGGCCGCGAAGCCGTTTCGTAATCTCGCTGACCACCCCCTGCGCCTGCGACACCGCCATGCCGTAGCCAGGCACGATGACCACTTCCCTGGAATCGTCCAGCAGGTTGGCCACCTCCTCCGAGCTGGTGGCCAGCACCTCTCCCTGGGGAACTGCGGCAACCGTGCCGCCTCCGGTCCCGAATCCGCCCATGATGACGGCAACGAAATTGCGGTTCATCGCCCGGCACATGATGTAGGAAAGAATCGCGCCGCTCGATCCGACCAGTGCGCCGGTGACGATCAGCAAATCGTTCGCCAGCATGAAACCGGTCGCAGCCGCGGCCCACCCGGAGTAGCTGTTTAGCATCGACACCACCACCGGCATATCCGCGCCACCAATGGCGGCGACCAGATGCATGCCGAGCAGGAAAGCGATTGCCGCCATGACCAACAGCGGTACCAATCCGTCTTGAGTCGAAGCTGCGCCCAGGAAAACGTAGCCCAGCCAGAGCGAGCCCAGGATGGCGGCGAGATTCAGCCAATGCCGGCCCGGAAGCGTCAAGGGTTTTCCCGAGATCATCCCTTGCAGCTTTCCAAAGGCAATGATCGATCCGGTAAAGGTAATCGCACCGATGAAAACACCCAGAAAAATTTCCACCTCATGGATGGTTTTTTCGGTGCCTTCCAGATGCGATCCGGGATCCAGGTAACTGGCGATACCGACCAGTACCGCCGCGAGCCCGACGAAACTGTGCAGCATGGCAACCAGCTGCGGCATCTGCGTCATTTCGACCCGGGAGGCGACGAATATGCCGATCAACCCACCCACTATCATGGCCGGAAACAACACGGCATAACCGCCGGTCTCAATGCCAATGACCGTGGCGACAATGGCAACGAGCATACCGATGAAGCCGTAAACGTTTCCGCGACGCGCGGTTTCCTGCTGGCTCAAACCGGCCAGACTCAGGATGAACAGAATCGCCGCGCCAATATAGGAAACTGTAATGAATCCTGCTGCCATGTTGATCCTTTAGTTTCTTCTGAAAATCATTAATCTCTTCTGAACATCTTGAGCATGCGCTGGGTAACCCAAAAACCGCCCGCGATATTGATGGTAGCAATCAATACCGAAATCCCCGCCAGCACCATGACAATCCATGACGGGTTGCCGATTTGCAGCAGCGCGCCGATCACGATAATGCCGCTGATCGCATTGGTGACACTCATCAAGGGCGTATGCAAGGCCGGCGCCACGTTCCAGATCACATGGAAACCAATGAAGCAGGCCAGAACGAACACGGTCAGATGTTGCATGAAAGCCGGTGGCGCATAGGCGCCTACCAATGCCAGCGCCAGGGCGCCAAGCGCCATCGTGATCAGCGAGCCATACCCTTTGGAAGGTACTTTGTCCTTGTCCGCGGTCGCAGCCGTCGCAGGCTTCGCCGCAGGAGGCGGAGCTTTGATCGGCGGTGGTGGCCAGGTCACACTGCCCTGATTGATGACCGTCGCTCCGCGGATCACTTCGTCTTCCATATTGACCACAATCTGGCCATCTTTTTGCGGGGTAAGGTCAGTCAGAAAATGGCGCAAATTGGTGCCATAGAGCTGGCTCGACTGCGTGGCCAGCCGGCTCGGCAGATCGGTGTAGCCGATGATCGTAACGCCATTGCGCACCACAACCTCACCGGGTTTGGTGTAGTCACAATTGCCGCCTTGCTCCGCCGCCAGATCCACAACCACACTGCCCTGACGCATTGAATCGACCATCGCCGCGGTAATCAACTTGGGCGCTGGCCTGCCGGGAATCAGAGCGGTGGTAATGATGATGTCCACCTCTTTTGCCTGCGCCGCGAACAGATCCATTTCCGCTTTGATGAACTCCGGGCTCATCTGCTTGGCATAGCCGCCGGCGCCGGAACCGTCCTCCTTGAAATCCAGTTCCAGAAATTCGCCGCCCAGACTCTCGATCTGCTGGCGCACTTCCTTGCGCACGTCAAATGCGCGCACGATCGCGCCCAGGCTGCGTGCCGTGCCCAATGCCGCCAGTCCGGCCACGCCGGCTCCGATGATCATGACCTTGGCCGGAGGCACTTTGCCGGCGGCCGTAATTTGACCGGTGAAGAAACGACCGAAATGCTGAGCCGCTTCAATCACCGCGCGATACCCGGCGATATTGGCCATGGAACTCAAGGCATCAAGCTTCTGCGAGCGTGAAATCCGCGGCACCGCGTCCATCGCGATGACCGTGGCCCGGCGTGCCTTGAGCTTCTCCATCAACTCCGGGTTCTGCGCCGGCCAGATAAAACTCATCAGCGTGCTGCCTTCGCGCAACAACTCGGTCTCGTGCAGCCCGAGCGCCGGATGCTGCTCCGGTGCGCGCACTTTCAGCACGATATCCGACTGCGCCCATAGTGCTCGTGGCTCGGCGACGATCTGGGCGCCAGCGGCAGCGTATGCCTCGTCTGCGAACTGCGCGCCTTCACCCGCCCCGGCTTCGAGTGCCACCGTGTAGCCCAGCTTCGCAAGCTGCCCGACGGTCTCCGGCGTGGCGGCGACGCGCTTCTCGCCTGCGTGAACTTCCCTTGGAATGCCGATTTTCATGTTCTGATGCGCCCCGTTCGTATCCTGCGGTCAATCATCGATGCTTGTATTTGGACAGTTCCAGCTTGCCAATCTGGTTGCGATGCACTTCGTCGGGTCCATCGGCAATGCGCAGCAGCCGCGCGAGCGCGTAGGCTACGCCGATGCCGTGATCATTGCTTAAGCCCGCGGCACCGAAGGCCTGAATCGCCCAGTCCGTAACCTTGCAAGCCATGTTCGGCACGGCCACCTTGATCATGGCGATTTCCGCCCGGGCCGCCTTGTTGCCCACGGTATCCATCATATAGGCGGCGTGCAGGGTGAGAAACCGGCATTGCGCGATGGCAATCCGCGACTCGGCAATGCGCTCCAGCGTAACAGTTTGTTCAGCCACCGGCTTGCCGAACGCGACCCGGTTCAGCGTGCGTTTGCACATTGCTTCCAGCGCGCGCTCGGCGAGCCCGATCAGGCGCATGCAATGGTGGATGCGTCCCGGCCCAAGGCGCCCCTGTGCGATCTCGAAACCGCGTCCTTCGCCCAGCAGCATATTAGCCGCCGGAACACGAACATTGGTGAACAGCACTTCGCCCGTGCGGTCCGGCATGCCGTAAAAACCCAGCACGGGCAACGCACGCTGCACATCGACCCCGGGCGCATCTCGCGGCACCAGGATCATCGATTGCTGCTGATGGCGGTCCGGATGGTTCGGCGCCGACTTGCCCATGAATATGAAAATCCTGCAACGTGGATCGACCGAACCGGTGGCATACCATTTGCGCCCGTTGACTACATAGTCATCGCCATCGCGGACGATCGAAGATTCGATATTGGTGGCATCGCTGGAAGCAACCGCCGGCTCGGTCATGGCAAAGCACGACCGGATCTCTCCTGCAAGCAACGGCACCAGCCATTTCTTCTTTTGCTCCTCGGTGCCGTAACGGGCCAGCACTTCCATGTTGCCGGTATCGGGGGCGGCGCAATTGAACGCCTCGGGCGCCAGCAAGGAGCGCCCCATGATCTCGCACAGGGGCGCGTATTCCAGATTGGTCAAACCCGCGCCATGCTCGGAATGGGGCAGGAATAGATTCCACAGCCCCGCGGCTTTGCCCAGGACTTTCATCTCTTCTATTACCGGCGCGATCTTCCAGGGTCCTACTTCTTCAGCTTCGCGAAAAAACCTTGCCTCGTTCGGATAGATATGTTTATCCATGAAGGCGCAAAGGCGTTGCTGCAAATCCTTCACTTTTTGTGAGTGTTCAAAATCCATATTTCGCTCCCATCGAGGATCACTATCCACGCGGTCAGCCTGGCACCGGTGGCCAATAAAAAAGACCCTTTCAGGGTCTTTATTATTGGCGGAGAGGGAGGGATTCGAACCCTCGATACAGGTTTAAGCCCGTATAACGCCTTAGCAGGGCGCCACCTTCGGCCACTCGGT
>JANLTJ010000154.1:0-7974 GCA_031362885.1 Betaproteobacteria bacterium | reverse complement strand
CAACATGGTCGGCCCGGAAGCCGAGCGCACGGCACTCGTGCGGCATTGCTGCCGCCTGTATGTCATCGGCGCCAACATGACCGTGCCGATTTTCTCCGTCGTGCTGCGCAAAGCCTACGGACTGGGTTCTCAAGGCATGGTCGGCGGCAGCTTTCACCTGCCGTTCCTGTCGGTGGCCTGGCCCACCGGCGAGTTCGGGCCAATGAATCTGGAAGGCTCGGTGAAGCTCGGCTTTCGCAAGGAACTCGAAGCCATCGCGGACCCTGCCGAGCGCAAGGCGAAATTCGACGAGATGGTGGCGCAGGCTTACGAGCGCGGCAAAGCCCTGAACGCCGCCTCGCTGTTCGAGATCGACGATGTCATCGACCCGGCGGACACGCGCGCACGCGTGGTCGCGGCACTGCGTGCGTTGCCGCCCGTGGAGCCGCGTGCCGAAAAAAAACGGGGGTGGGTGGATACGTGGTGAGCGAGTGGGTTTCCTTCGACAAGGAGCCGGTCAATCTGACCGCGCAGCCTTCGCTCATCGAAAAATACGGCGAAACTTCTTTCCTATTCCGCTTGAAAAACGTATTTAAACGACCCTGCGAGTCGCCTCAATTCTTATGGGTTAGCAGTTTGTTGAAATTCGCATGGCTGTACTGAGAAAGTAGGTCCCGCAGACTTTGTCCCCGAATAATGTGATCGGGGAACGTGAATCCAGTGTCGTAGGCTGGGGTGAGTCACGAACCCCAGCATGCGGTTCTGAAAGCGCTGGGGTTCGCTACCTCACCCCAGCCTACGGGGCTTTCGCGGGAGTGACATTTCGGCCACGAATTATTCGAACTTCAACGAACTGCCAGCCCTTCGCCCTTGCTACGGGTCTCTTGGACACCGTATCGAAACGACTCTTCGGGCCGTCTCGATCTTCATGGTTTAGGCCACATGGTCATGTCAGTAACTTCGTAAATCCGAAGACACTGAAACCTTCAGGTCTGGCTCGACTGTGATGGCAACACGATAACCACCGCGAGCCTCGAAGTAGCCCTGCTCGCCTGAATCAACGTGCTTGCCGCCCGCATCGAACTCGATGCGAACGCCGGACTCGCCGCGAGGATGAAGGCGTTACAGATGTGCATGGCGTGCGAATCGGCTCAACGCCGTCGCTAACCGGCAGCCCGCTTGCGCGACGTCCGTGCTGGGCGACTGGGAATACGTTGCGACTTGTCGAGCAGGCGACCAGTTGCGTACTTATGCAGAATGCTCGCGATTAGAGTTTGGTACGGAATGCCCTCTTCCAGCGCCTTCACCTGAATATCGCTCAGATCAATGGACGACAGGCGAATGTTCACCCTTCGATCTTTGATCGCGGTCGCCCTCGCTGCGGCTTTAAGCTTCTCAAGTTCACCTTTAGTGGCCACCGACTTGAGCTGGCCTTTCTCAAAGGCTCGCAATATTTTCAGTTCGTAAGCATCAAGCGTCGACATCTGACTCGCCTTTATGTAAATGATCTCTGGTCGCCTTGCGGCTTGGAATAACAGTTTTCAGGAAGTAGTGGTCTTCTTCCTCCACGAATGGCACCAAGTAGGCGTAGCTCTCGATCGCGACTACCAGCACCTTCTGCTTTGGATATCTGGCTTGGTTCGGGTGGTTCACCATGTCGAGTAATCCGCCGGACTCGACAGCGACAACAACGCTCTCAAATGATAATCCACGAGCACTCTTGAGTGCGTCATTTTTCTCGGTGTTCCACCGAAAAGGCTTCATCGGAATAATTCTACGGAGTTGTGTGCCTTTTGTCACCACGCCTCGTTAGCGACCGATAACGCAAAGCCAGCCGGCCGCCGCAAGCGCACTCGACCCACCTGATCTTTCGCGAACTGTCTCAGGTCCGTAACCGTATTCTCACGGCAGTTCCCGAGCAACACGAAACCCGACCGTATAGTTGGCATAGGTAGGAGTCCGCGGATGACGAAAAGCTGACCTGACCCATGTCGGCCCATCCAGCCAGGCACCGCCCCGCGTGAGGCGCTGCTCGCAGTCGTTTGAGGTGCCGGCAGAACCATCGGTTGGCGCGTCCTTGTAGTGAATGTTGCAATCCTCCACCCACTCCGCGACGTTTCCAAGCATGTCGTAAAGGCCGAACGCGTTCGGCTTGAACGAGCCCACGGGTGCCGTATAGGTAAAACCATCATCGCAGGGATGGGCGAGCCAGGCGTAGTCCGGACGGCTCAGCTTGCTCGACTGATCGTGTGTGTTGGCATGGAGACAACCCGACGGCAAGCCAAAGCCGTCTTCGATACTTCCCCAATACCACGCGGTGTCCGTGCCAGCGCGGGCCGCGTACTCCCACTCCGCTTCCGAAAGCAGACGGTAGCGCTTGGCTGTTTTCTTCGATAACCACCGCGCATAGGCCTTCGCGGCATCGTGGTCAACATTGATTGCAGGTCGACGGCCGCGCCCCAATTCTCATCATCGACTTGTCTGCAGCCGCCATCGGCAACACAGGCGTCCCATTCATCAAAGGTAACTTCGAATCTCCCAACGGCGAGAGATTTTGAGATTCTTACCCGATGCGCGGGCTTCTCATCGAAGAGAGAACTTTCCTTGTCATTCGATCCCATCATGAACTGGCCTGCGGGCAGGGCAATCATTTCGGGGCATACGGCACAGTCTTTGATTTCTTCAAGAGCATGGCAGGGAGCGATCCAAAATAAGATCACAGAAAACGCGATTGCAATTCGTATCATCACGGTTGCGGCCTCTCTATCCTGGGAATTTGAGGGTATCACGCCATCACTTTCAGCAACTTTCGCGACCCTAGAATCACACATTGACGTCATTTGAGGTATGGCCTAACGCAGAGCGAACCGGGCGCCGTCGCGAGCAGCGGGGCGGGAAACAAACGGCGACCCCGTTTGGCGCTCCGGTTCACGCTGATATCTCGACGGTTCCGATTCCAAAGTCATCCTCAGATCTAACCGCTCGGCCAAAATGCACTTTACCGTAGTACTTTTCTACTAGGCTCCGGACCAGCCGTTCATCGCCTTGCGATGTCTGAAGCCCAAAGATCACGTGCGTCAGGGTCTCCCGGGGTAGTGCAAAGAGGCCGGCGACCGGGCGCACTATTCGAGCCTCTTGCTCGTGCTGCCACGCCGGGGCCTTGGACACCAGGAACTTCTTGAGCAGGCCGACAACGAATTGTTTGTGATCTTCACGGTACAGATGTGCGTTTTGACCGAGCCAATCGGATATGGCGTTCGGCGCATACGAAACGGGCGAGACAGCCAAGAAGTTGTCCTGGTCGTCCAAGAACGCCCTCGGCAAGTCATATCGAAGCGCTACCCCTCGATGGTCGGCAGCATAGTGCGACCAGAGGAGAGTTTCGTTGTTGGTGAGGGAAAAGGAACCGATGCCCATGGCGTCAACACTCTTTGTGAAACGCCGGGTTACCGCCTCGTCTTCTCGGAATTGCTGCAACAGTTCTGGCGCCCCACAGATTCCTCGAGAAATTGCGTGGTCGATAGCCCGGACAATATCAATATTGCAGTCAAAAGGATCGTTGAGTTGATCGCGATGAGGGAAATACATCGCTGACCCGACAAGCTGTTCAATAAGACGCTTGTCGATTGGGCGATACTTAAAGCAGCAGTAGTTAGTCACTCGAGATCAACGTAAAAGTGAGGGACTGCGCGCTCTTTCGTAGTCCAACTCGACTGCTGGGGTGGGCAGTGTCAATAGCATGATGTATAGACAGTGTTTCCACTCATCGTTGAAGTGCAATTGGTTGGAGAATTGGTTTTGTAACGTTCGGTGCGCGCACGATCTTCTTGCGCTTTTGCTTGACGTCGCTGTGCAGCGGCCAGTTCTTCGTGCGCTGCTGCTTGGCGCTGGATGGCTTGCGTGCGATATAGTTCTAGGGAAAATCGAACATCTGTCTCGCGGCCAGGAACTTCATCGGGTCGCTGAAAAGTATATAGCTGCGAAAGGCCATACCGCTTTAGATCGGCTGTCAGAAAACTTACTTCAGCAGTAGCCCCGCTGGCCCAGCGCACCGAAGTCCCTAAGAGAGTCTTGTAACCCTGCTTCTTGTCTTCTTTCGAGACCTGATACTGAAGTGTGTATGGGGTGTAACCAAATTTCTGTTGTCCCTGATACAGAATCGCACCAGGAGGATCGGAGTCGTAAGTAACCTTCAGAGTGCTCGCGCAACCCGCGAGAAGCGACACACAGACTCCCGTAACAATAACTGCAATGGGTAGTTTCATAGTTCCTCCGTTTGCCCAACGAATAGCGTTCATCCGCCGCCCTACAGACGCCAAATCCTGCCGCGGCGACGATGGCGGCGGATAAACCTCGTTGGACTGAACCGCAGCTACAGGCGGTGACTTGTTGGGATTGTAAGGAAGCGGGAGCGGGAGTCAATCGGTTGGCATGCTGATGAGGCAAGGCGAGGGCGTACACTTGGGGCGTCGTTGGGCACAAAAAATGAGTGCGGAGCGCGTCAGTCCGCACGGGCGAGTGACCGGTCTCCGCGCAGCCGACCAAGAGGGCGAGTGTCGCCCTGGCGTGACTTGGCGCCAAGTCGATGAACATACCGGCGGCCATCAGCGCATCGAAATGTACGTGCCGCCACAAGTCCTGCTTTTAGGTATGCAACACCAGTTTGAACGCGGCACTGCCGCCCAATAGCCGCATGCACTTAACCGCTGGAGAGCAGAAAGAGTCGCTGCGGTATACTTTCCTTCGTACAAATATTGATTGCTTCACATGAACGTGCCCGGAATTGAATTCTTGCTGGATCGCAGAGGCCGCAGGAAAGCCGTGCTCATCGACCTGAAGAAGCACAAGGGCCTCTGGGAAGATCTGTTTGATGCGTACGTGGCCCATCAACGGCGCAATGAGCCACGCGATTCCTTGGCGCGAGTGAAGCGGTTGATTGAATCAAAGGGCAAGCGCAAAACGCGTGGCTGACTACGCCGTTGTCTTTGCCCGTTCTGCGGGCAAGGAATTGCGCTCGCTCGACGCGCCGGTTGCATTGCGAATTCTCAAGCGCATTCAAGCACTGTCTCGGAACCCTCGGCCAGCCGGATCGGTGAAACTGGAGGGCGCGGCAGCTCTTTGGCGCATCCGTGTCGGGGCGTGGCGAGTCGCGTTATGCGGTATTTGGAAAGTCCAACTCATCTTGCTCTAGGAGAGAAACCGTGAAAGCGCGTGAATGGTTGAAGCGAGGCGCTGCGGCTGATGACAAATTCGACGGTCTTTCCAACTATTGGCGCGGTTTTAACTATCTCTTTGCGGGGAATGGGCACGAACGCGACCTCATTTCCAAATTCCTCCGCTCTCGGGTCGACGCGCAGTTCGCGGAGCGTCTTCTAAGCGCAGAAGCGGAAAACGCGAAGGTTCTGCTTTCGCAACCGATCATCGACATGCGAGGAAACGGGAAGGACACATCTCCTTACATCAAGAAATTCGACCAAGCCGGAAGTTCATTGGATAAGATCGTGGCATTGTTCATGGTGATTTACCAAATTCGGTGCAATCTTGAACACGGCCAGAAGTCCCCCTCCCGAGATAGAGATGCCGATCTGTGCAGAGCGGCCTGTCCGTTCGTCGCCGCGGTGGTGGACCATGCGACATCGCAAGGCAGTCAATGCTAACGCGCTAAAGTCAGGCGACTACCCTCCTATGTTCCAATTCTTCGAAAGCTAGATATGGCTATAGATACGATGCACTTCAAGCCACTTTTCCGCTTTGGGGTCGGAGACCTGTTTAATTATGAAAGTCGCGCAACCAAGCGTCTAGTGAAACGAACAATTTCTCTTTCGAGAAAACTCACTAAAAATGATCGGGTGGCAAATGACGCAATTACACATGAAGTCTGGATTGCGTGCATTGTTCCCGTCTTGTCGGGTTTTAGTCATTCCAAAGTCGCAGCGAATCGGGGTGTCGGGGTAATACAGCGCTATAGCCAGCTAATCGTGGAATATGCAGCTCATGACACGGCACTGGACACGCCAAGCGTCTGGACATTGTCGTACTCAGAACAAAATCTCCTGATTGAGAAATTTGTTTCCAGTCTCCGTGAGAAGCTACAGAGACGTTTAGAAGAGTACGTCCCGGAGATGGCAAATTTTCTTGTGCGAAGAAATATTGATGGTGCTCCACCATTGCGACTCTCGAATTTGCTCGTCCGGAATCTCTTCGGAAATCTTGATGGTGTCGCGGATGGTGATTTGCTTTCCGTGATTTCGAGTGAAGTGGCGATCCCTATGATTGTCGCGTTTGAGAACGAACTCTAGGGGGCGGCGTCGCATTCCATTTTGAGTCAGCCAAAAAAACACTTTGTGATTCATCAGATCTCGCCTTTCTGTGATCACATCATTTTAATGAACCGGAACAGGCCTCCCCGTTTCAATAGCTCCCGCCCGCCTTTGAACCCCCGCTGCCGCCTTGCCGCATTTCCGCCACCGCGCTTTTGGCCGCCGAAGCCAGAAAAGCGTTGTCCGCCATCAGCGTGACGAACTGATAACCCTGCGCGATCATTTCCTTTGCCATGGCGGTGGAGCCGCAATGGATGCCGGCGGCGATGCCGTGCTTCTTTGCACCGGCGGCAATGCTGCGAATGGCATCGAGCACGACTTTGTCGGTGGGCACGCCCGAGGGCGGGTAGCCCAGTGAGATCGCCAGATCGTTCGGGCCGACGTAGAGGGAATCCAGTCCGGGCACGCTGAGAATGGCGTCCAGATGATCCATCGCCTGTTTGGTCTCAATCATGGCCATGGTGATGAGCGTGTCGTTGGCGTGCTTGAAATAATCCGCGCCGGCATACCAGGTGGCGCGCACCGGGCCGAAGCTGCGGTAGCCGTGCGGCGGATAACGGCAGGCGCCGACGAAAGCTTCGCATTCGGCGCGGGTGTTGATCATCGGGCAGATGATGCCGTAGGCGCCGGCATCGAGCATCTTCATGATGATGCCCGGCTCGCACCAGGGCACGCGCGCCAAGGGCATGGTTTGCGTGGTGGCAATTGCCTGCAACATGGTGATGCCGACCTGATAGTCCACGTGGCCGTGCTGCAGGTCCACGGTCAGTGAATCCCAGCCCGCCTGAGCCATGTTCTCCGCGGCGATCGAGCTGGGGATACCCAGCCAGCCATTGATGACGGCGCCGCCTTTTTTCCAGATCGACTTGATGGTGTTCTCTCTCATTGTCGTTTCCCCTTGTTTACCAAGGCCACATCATAAGACAATCCATTCTGAATACTTCACACCATCGGACAAGACCATGAAATCGATAACCATCACTGCCGACCATTTACAGACGCTGACGCGGGATGTTTTCAGCGCGATCGGCTGCTCCCCTGCGGAGGCCGATCGCATTGCGAAGTACCTGCTGGCCGCGAATCTGACCGGCCACGACAGTCATGGCGTGATTCGCGTGCCGCGCTATGTTCAGGCGAAACTCGACGGCATTATCGTGGCCGATCAAAAGGTGTCGGCTCTGGTCGATACGCCGGTCCTCAGTGCGCTCGATGGCCAACGCGGTTTCGGCCAGACCGTCGGCCCGCAGGCAGTGCGCATCGGCATCGACAAATGCAAGGCGATGGGACTCGCCGCGGTCAGTTTGCGCAATTCCGGCCACCTCGGGCGCATCGGTGACTGGGCCGAAATGGCGGCCGAAGCCGGGCTGGTGTCGATTCATTTTGTGAACGGCGCCGGCAGCGTATTCGTGGCGCCTTTTGGCAGCGTGGAGCGGCGCTTTTCGACCGCGCCCTACTGCGTGGGCGTGCCGCTGGCGGGCCGTTCTCCGCTGGTGCTGGATTTCGCCACGTCCCTGGTCGCCGAAGGCAAGGTGCTGGTCGCGAGCCAGGGCGGCAAGCCGATTCCGTCCGATGCGTTGATCGGGCCGGACGGCCGCGTGAGCGATGACACCCGACTGATTTACGGTGACTACCCCACCACGGGCAAGCGCGACTTCCGGCAAGGCAAGGGCGCGAT
>JANLTJ010000153.1:0-1908 GCA_031362885.1 Betaproteobacteria bacterium | reverse complement strand
CAACATGGTCGGCCCGGAAGCCGAGCGCACGGCACTCGTGCGGCATTGCTGCCGCCTGTATGTCATCGGCGCCAACATGACCGTGCCGATTTTCTCCGTCGTGCTGCGCAAAGCCTACGGACTGGGTTCTCAAGGCATGGTGGGCGGCAGCTTTCACCTGCCGTTCCTGTCGGTGGCCTGGCCCACCGGCGAGTTCGGGCCAATGAATCTGGAAGGCTCGGTGAAACTCGGCTTTCGCAAGGAACTGGAAGCCATCACCGAGCCGACCGAACGCAAAGCGAAGTTCGACGAAATGGTGGCAGAGGCCTATGAGCGCGGCAAGGCGCTCAGTACCGCGGCCCTGTTCGAGATAGACGACGTGATCGACCCCGCTGACACGCGCACACGGATCGTGGCGGGGCTGAGGTCGCTGCCAGCCGTCGAGCCGCGCTCCCGGAAGAAGCGGCCCTTCGTGGATACCTGGTGAACGACTGGATTTCAGTCAGTGACAATCCCGCCGAACCAGTCCATGCACAGCGAGATGCGAAACGCAGGCGCATGATCGGTGGCGCTCTGCCTCACGAGGTCGAGGCTCCATGTTGGAGTTATTGACAACACTCGCCATGTGTTGGTATTCTCTCCAACATGAAGGCTGTAACCTTGGTTCGTCACCGGGTAGTGGTCGCTGCGGATGCGTTCGTCGAGATGGTGATTTGGCGCGTTCTTGCGCCGGTGCCGCCGTCAACCCACCAGTTCAAGTACCGACTTGCGTACGTAGTAGGGAACAGATGTGTGTTGCGCTATGACCACGAGCGCGAGAAGGGTGATCACCGGCATACCGAATTGACGGAGGAGCCTTACACCTTTTCTACGCCAGATCAACTGATGGCTGACTTTGAAACTGATATCGCGAGGTGGAACCATGAACACAGTCGTTCTTGAAGTTCGCTGTCTCAAGGAAACACTGGCCAATGCCTCGCGCGCAATGAAATCCGGGCAGGCGGAGCGCGAAGCGCGTATCAGCTTTGCCACGGCCGAACTTCTTTGGCAGGTGCTAACCGCGAAACGCTGGGAGCTTCTCAAGGTCCTTTGCGGAGCCGGGCCGCTGTCTATCCGTGAAGCTGCACGTCGGATCGGACGTGACGTGAAGGCCGTCCATGGCGACATCACGGCGCTCTTGGAGGCCGGAGTGCTGACCCGCGCTTCTGACGGGCGCATTGAGTTTCCGTTCGACGCGGTCAAGGTGGAGTTTCTGCTCCGAGCGGCGTGAGCAAGCGGGAGGCTGCCGTCGAAACGCCACGGGTGCGGTGTTGCTATCGCATTGCTTCCAATTTTCCGCTTGTCGAGACAGCCCTGCCGCGAAAGGAGTTCGGGGCGTGCCTTTCCGCGCTTTTCTGCGGCCACACCGTTTTAATGAACGGGAAGAGACCGCTGCGCTCAATAGGTTCCACCCGCCTTTGCGCCACCACTGCCGCCTTGCCGCATTTCCGCCACCGCGCTTTTAGCCGCCGAAGCCAGAAAAGCGTTGTCCGCCATGAGCGTGACGAACTGGAATCCCTGCGCGATCATCTCCTTCGCCATGGCGGTGGAGCCGCAATGAATGCCGGCGGCGACGCCGTGTTTCTTCGCGCCGGCGGCGATGCTGCGGATCGCATCCAGCACCACTTTATCGGTGGGCACGCCCGAAGGGGGAAAGCCCAGGGATATTGCCAGATCGTTCGGGCCGACATACAACGAGTCGAGTCCGGGCACGCTGAGTATTTGATCCAGATTGTCCATCGCCTGTTTGGTTTCGATCATGGCCATGGTGATGAGCGTGTCATTGGCGTGCTTGAAATAATCCGCGCCGCCATACCAGGTTGCGCGCACCGGGCCGAAGCTGCGATAACCGTGCGGCGGATAACGGCAGGCGCCGACGAATACTTCGCA
>JANLTJ010000138.1:0-2760 GCA_031362885.1 Betaproteobacteria bacterium | reverse complement strand
CGGGCAAGAGGGCGTGACTGACGACATCCGTGAGTTGTTAGCGCGGACAATCCTTGCGCCCGGCCCGCTGCTGATCGTGCTAGCCGGACCTAACGGAAGCGGCAAAAGCACATTTTTCGACGTCTACTTGCGTGCCAGCGGTATCCAGTTTGTGAATGCCGACGAGATGGCGAAAGCGCTCGGTGGACCGGATGCGCTTCCCGATAGTTATGCGGCTGCCCGCATTGCGGACCAAGTCCGCCGCGACTTGGTTGCGCGTCGAGAACGGTTCTGCATGGAAACGGTATTATCCGATCCTGCCGGCGAGAAAGTGAGCTTTTTGCGCGACGCGCGCAGGGAAGGGTACCGCGTGTTACTGATCGCGATTCGCCTTGAGAGTCCTGAGTTGTCCATGGCGCGTGTTCTGCAGCGCGTCGAAACTGGTGGGCACGATGTACCGGATGAAAAACTGGTAGCTCGATTTCCGCGTACGCAGGTCAATATTAAGACGGCGCTCGCGTTCGTGGACCTCGCGCTAGTGTTTGACAACAGTAGGGTCGATTTGCCGTTTCAGCACATGGAAACTTGGGCCGGCGGGAAACGGGTTTAGTGGAGGCAACAAGGGGTATCTTTCGGGTCGCGCCAGGGCAAGCCTGGAAGGAGGGGAAGCTAGATTGATAGCGGAAACTCATTGATGGAATCCAGTGGGTTCGACGCCCACCCGGCAGGGACTCACCATCCACCGGAAGCGAGCCTTGCATAGCGCATGGTGACGTGCGCGTGAAGCGTAGGCAGCGGATACCGAAGCCGCGTGATTGAGCCGCGAAATTACCGCAACGCTGGTGTTCTCGTTGTCCCAATTGCGGGAACCATGTTGGCTGACTGTTAGGGTGAGGTCAGTCGGACCGGCCGAGGTCCAAGAGCGGGGCATAGGTATGGGATGGATTCTCCAGGAACCTGGGAGATCCTGCGTACGACTGACTTTGACAATAGCCGATGGTGCCGCGGCTTGAGCGGGACCGGGCTCTAACGGAAATCTTCGCCGTTGGAGAGCGAACCAGGAGAGGCGAAGTCGGGGCGGCGGAACGAATCAATAAGGGAAGCCGTATTCGGCGCAGGAAGTCTTAGTGCCTTGATAGTACCGATGACATCGGGGAACACCCCTTCAGGTGGACCCGATCGAGGGAAGCGAGGCACCGTAGCAACAGAGCCGTTGTTAGGAAACACGAGGGTGCTTTGAAACCTGTTAGCGTGTCAACGAAACAAGAGCGGATAGCGGCGCTCGCAAGAGCGAATCCGGCGATGGCGTTCACCTCGCTGAATCATTATCTGGATGTTGAATGGCTGGAATATGCCTTTGAGTGCACTCGCAAGGACGGCGCGGTCGGGGTCGATGGTCAAAGGGCGGAAGGGTATGCGGCGAATCTGCAGCAAAATCTTCAGTCGTTGATCGAACGGCTCAAATCGGGCCGGTACCGTGCACCGCCCGTGCGGCGTCACTACATCCCCAAGGCGGGCGGTGGCAAGCGCGGGTTGGGTATCCCGTCATTTGAGGACAAAGTAGCGCAGCGCGCGATTGCGATGTTGCTGGAACCGATCTATGAGCAGACTTTCTTGGATTGCTCGTTCGGTTACCGGCCGGCGCGCAACGCGCACCAAGCGCTACAGGTTCTGCAACAAGGGATCATGAGACAGCGGGGATATTGGGTGCTGGAAGTCGATATCAGAAAATACTTCGACAGCATCCCGTTCGCGGCGCTGCGAGAGACTCTGGCGAGACGAGTCACCGATGGCGTGGTCAGAAAACTGATCGACAAATGGCTCAAAGCCGGAGTACTGGAAGCGGGGCAGGTTCATTACCCCGAGGCCGGTACGCCGCAGGGCGGTGTGATCTCACCGATCCTGAGCAATGTCTTTCTTCATCATGTGATCGATCAATGGTACAGCGAGCAAGTGCGACCGCGACTACGCGGCGCAAGCTCCTTGGTGCGCTTCTGCGATGACTTTGTGGTGCTCTTTGCACACAAGGATGATGCGCAGCGCGTGCTGGCGGTGTTAGGCAAACGGCTGGGGAAGTTCGGGCTGCAGCTGCATCCGGACAAGACCCGGCTGATTGACTTCAGGCCGCAACGATTGGCGCGTGAGTCGGAGGAGGCGCTGTTGCCGAGGACCTTTAACTTCTTGGGATTTACCCACGTGTGGGGAAAATCGCGCAAGGGCAACACGGTGGTGCGGCAATTGACGGCGAAGGATCGACTTGCGCGCTCGCTCAAGGCGATCAATCAACGTTGCAAGCGGATGCGGGATTGGCCGCTACGCGCGCAGCACCAGCGACTGAGCCGGGTGTTGAATGGCCATTACGGCTATTTTGGCATCACTGGCAACTTCAAACGCCTGCAGCTGCTGCATCATCAGGTGCACAGACTGTGGCAGAAGTGGTTGTCGCGGCGATCCTCGAAGAGCTATGTGAAGTGGGACCGGTATCGGCGAATGCTCGAACGCTTCGCCTTGCCAAAACCACGGATCGTGCACACGTACGTCGTCGGCTGAGCGAAGCTGTGCAACGAAGAACCGCATGCGTTAGTTGCGCTCGTGCGGGTCTGTGAGGGGTGAGGGCAGCAATGCCCTCGCCTACTCGGAGGTACCCGACGTTTTTCCTATCGCCCGCTACCCCCACAATTTGAGTTCGCGAAAGAAACAGAGCTATTTTCCCGAGGAATTTTGAAATTGGAGCTACCCCCACATGCTATCTGAGCTGAAAATTCGCGCCGAAATACGCAA
>JANLTJ010000130.1:0-3492 GCA_031362885.1 Betaproteobacteria bacterium | reverse complement strand
GGCTGCCCGGCAGCAAAATGCCCGGATTCAACCCGCTGGGCAAAGTCCCGGCGCTGGTGCTCGACGACGGGCGCGTGATTCACGATTCCAAGGTGATCATCGAGTATCTGGAGACGCTGAATGCGCCGCCGCCGCTGATCCCCGATTCGCCGCAATTGCGGGTTGAACACAAACAGATCGAGGCCCTTGCCGATGGCGTGTGCGATGCCGTGGTCTTGATCCGGCTTGAAGGCACGCGTGCGCAAGAAAAGCAAAGTGCCGACTGGGTTGCGCGTCAGCACGGCAAGATCGTGGCCGGCACTGCGGAATTGTCCCGGCTGCTGGGAGATCGGGAGTGGTTTACCGGCTCCGGCTTCGGCCTGGCGGATGTGGCGGCCGGCTGCGCACTGGGTTACCTTGATTTTCGTTATCCAACGTTTGAATGGCGTGCAACGGCGCCAAATCTCGACCGGCTCTTTGCTCGGATTTCGGCACGCGCTTCCTTCGCACGCACCCTTCCGGAAGCTCAGGAACTACCGATCACCCGCTGACAAGCAGCCGGCAGCGATAGCACGGGAATCTTGCGTTGATCGTTCGATTGCTGCCAGCGTTTCACTCACTGCACGAATCCCACGGTGACAACGGATTGCGGCCCGAGGCCGGTCGGTACTTCGCCGCCGACTTGCGTCAAATTACCATTGGTTGAACTGATCGAGAACACGGTTACGCTATTGGAACCTTGGTTGGCGACGTATGCGAAGCGTCCACTGGGATCAGTCGTTATCGAGTAAGGTGAGCTACCTGTAGGTACCGTGCTCGACAATGCGAGATTGCCGGAGCTTGAATTGATCGCGAACGTGCTTACCTCATGAGGGCTGTTAACGTTAGTTACGTAGGCAAAACGTCCGTAGGCGTCAATTGAGATCGAGGCCGGAGCATCGCCTGCGGGAACTGTGGGTACCAATGGCGTCAGCGCTCCGGTGACTGGATCGATCGCAAACGTGGTCATATCGTCCGAACCCCAGTTTGCTACATAAGCGAACTGCCCGTTTGGATGCACGCTCACGGATAGCGGGAAACTGCCTGCCGCCACCGTGCCCCTTCCTATCAAGACCCCGGTCGTTGGGTCGATTTCGAAGATAGTCACGTTGCCGGAAAAAAAATTTACAACGTAGGCAAAGCGCCCGCGCGGATCCACTGATATTGAACGGGGTGCGTCTCCCGCCGCGACCGCGGTAGCGGTCTGTGCCAGAGTTCCGGTCGCTTGATCGATCACGAAAACAGTTACGTTGTCAGTATTGTAATTTGCCGCGTAAGCAAAGCGCCCACTGGGTTCCACAGCAACCGAGGCCGGCGCGGTGCCTGGTACCACTGCAACACCTGTCGGCGTCAATGCGCCAGTCGAATGATCGATTTCGAAGGCGGCCACGCTATTGGAGCGAGAATTTGCCACGTAGAGAAATCGTCCGCCTAGATCTGCCGTAACTGAGTTCGGATCATCGCCAGCCGGCACTTCGGTACCCACTTCAGTCAAGGCGCCGCGGGTTGAATTCACGGCGAAAGTAGTTATGTCGTCGGAAACGAGGTTTGCCACGTAGGCAAAGCGGGGTGTAATAGTTGCCGGCGTGCCTCTCAAATAAGCCATTGAGACCGGACCACTGCGGGCGGCAATGCTGCGCGAGTTGGTCAATGCTCCGGTCGTCTGATTGATGGTGAAGGTCATGATCCCGCCGCCGTTGCGATTGGTTACCGTGATGAACTTTCCGGTGGGATCGACCGCAATGGCTTCCGGAGTGTCGCCCACCGGGCAGTTCTGAACTGTACCGCAGTTGATCTGGACCAAGGTTCCGTAGGCTTGCACGGCAAATACGGAGACCGTTCCCGCAACTTCAGCATTTGCGGCGTAGAGCCAGCGACCGTTCTGGTGCATGGTCAGCGCTCGTATGGCATTCCCGGCCGGAATTGCAGTGCCATTGGGAGCAAGCAGGCCCTGGGCATCAACGGTAAAAACGCCCAGATCGTTGGAGTCGCGATTGGCTACATAGGCAAACAGGCCGTTCGGCGTAACTGCAACGTCCATGGGAGCCATGCCGCCTGACACGACTGGCGCCCCGTTAACTGCGGTTAAGGTGCCGAGAGTTTGGTTAATCTCATAGACACCGACAGTGCTCGACCCTTGATGCGTCACATAGAGTACGCGCCCGTTTGGATGCAGGCGGGCCGTTCGCGGGCCACTACCGACATTCAGCGTGACAGTCTGTAACGACAGCGTCAGCGTCCCGGTGCCCTGATCAATGGCATGAATGGAAATCGTGTCGTCACCTTCATTGATCACATATGCGAACCCGCCAGTCGGGTCGAAGGCAATGCCGACCGGATTTTTTCCGGCATCACAGTTCTGGAAACCGGGCGCGGCATCGCAATCCACCGCGCTCAATGCGCGTGTGGTCGGGTCGATGGCGAATACGCTTACATCGTCCGATCCGATATTCGTGGTGTAGGCAAAGCGCCCGGTGGGGTCGATCGCGATCGACTGCGGCTGGTTGCCGGTCAGTACATAGCCGTGGTGGCGCAACTGCCCCGTGCTGTCGTTCGAGATCAGGACGGAGACCGTGTCGTCGTCGAAGTTGGCGACGTAAGCGAAGTGCAAATTGTCGGGTGGCACAACCGCGGTGCCACCGGTTGATTCACTCCCGCCGCCACCTCCGCCGCCTCCACCACATGAGACGAAGGCGACGCTGAGAAGTGGGATAAAAATGACCAGCGCCGGCAGACTGAGTATGCCGGACAGAATCCCGCGCCCGGCCGCTCTTGCGGATGGAGGCGCAACGCCGGACATCGAGTCAATGATTCTTTCTTTGTGCGAATCGGCCACGGACAGAGAATATAGCAGTATCGTCGCTTAGTGAAGAACCGAAATTCGCGGTATTGTTGTCGCACGAGAAACCAGCCGGACGAGGCGCCGCATGGATGAAACTTTCTGAGGGGAAATCAATACCATGCGATTTATATCTGGCCGGTACGGAAGTGAAATGCCGGTCGCCGGTCTGGTTGTCGTATTGCGCTTGGCCCCGGTTCCGGATATCCGCGCATGAGTCTCGATATGCGCTGGCTGGCGCCGATGGCGATCTACGCCATTGCTCCGCAATGCATTGCCGCCAGGTACATGAGCGTGGAACAGGCGAGGGCGCTGATTTTTCCGGTTGCGGACGCGTTTGTCCATAAGCCGGTGCAACTGTCGCCCGGGCAGATGCGGGAAATCGACCGCGCCTCGGGCGTGCGCGGGCGGACAGCGCAACAGCAAGTCTGGCAGGCCATGTCCAAGGGCAGGATGGTCGGATGGTTCTTCCTCGATCAGGTCATTGGCAAGCATGAGCTCATCACCTATGGGCTCGGAATAAACGCCGACGGCAGCGTGAGTCAGGTCCAGATCATCGAGTACCTCGAAGCTTATGGCTCCCAGGTGCGCTATCCGGCCTGGCGTGACCAGTTCGCCGGCAAGACGGTGGCAAG
>JANLTJ010000091.1:0-17469 GCA_031362885.1 Betaproteobacteria bacterium | reverse complement strand
TGCGCCGCACTGAGCGGACTGGGCATGGCGATGTTGTATCCGAACCTGAGCGCAGCAGTCGCAGATATCGCGCATCCGAACTGGCGTGGCTCCGCCATTGGCATCTACCGCTTCTGGCGCGACATCGGTTATGCCATCGGTGCGCTCGGAATGGGATTGGCCGCCAGCGCTACCGGATCCATCGAAAGCGGATTCTGGTTTGTCGTCATCGCCATGTTGCTGTCCGGTGGCGTGCTCTGGTTTTGGGGAGAGGAAACGCATCCCGGGCGCTAACGCTCACGACACTTCCGATCGTCTCCGGAGGTGGACACGATCGCCAGACAATCTCAGAACAGTCTTCATGAAAAAAACAAACATGCCGGCTCCGATAACTCGAGACCCGCCTTCGGTGCCATCAGGCGCATCGGCCATATTAATTATCCATGCGAAGGCGCGTCCTGCGGTACTCGCCGCCCACTCCAGATCCAGTCGCGGATTTCCGGCATGTCGTCGCCATAGCGCCGTATGTAGTTTTTGTGGTCGATGAGTTTGTTGCGGATCGCCTGCGTCGCGTAGGCCGCGCGCGAACCCAGACCGGGCACGCGATCTATGACGTCCATTGCCAAATGAAAGCGGTCGAGATCGTTGAGCACCGTCATATCGAAGGGCGTAGTAGTGGTGCCTTCTTCCTTGTAGCCGCGCACGTGCAGATTGTGATGATTGGTGCGGCGGTAGGTCAGTTGATGAATCAGGGAAGGATAGCCGTGGTGGGCAAATACGATCGGCTTGTCCCGTGTAAACAAAGCGTCGAATTCCGTGTCGCTTAGACCGTGGGGATGCTCGCTCTTGGGCTGCAAGGCCATCAGGTTCACGACGTTAATGACGCGGATTTTAATTCCGGGGAAGTAATGCCACAGCAGCTCGACGGCGGCCAGCGTCTCCAGTGTGGGCACGTCCCCGGCGCAGGCCATGACCACATCGGGCTCCGCGCCCTGGTCGCTGCTGGCCCAGTCCCAGATGCCCAGTCCGGCGGTGCAATGCTTGATCGCGGCATCCATGTCCAGCCACTGCGGCGCCGGCTGTTTTCCGGCGACGATGACGTTGATGTAATGGCGGCTGCGCAGGCAGTGATCGGCAACGGACAGCAATGTATTGGCATCCGGTGGCAAATAGATACGGATCACGTCGGCCTTTTTGTTCGCCACATGGTCGATGAAGCCAGGGTCCTGATGGCTGAAACCGTTGTGATCCTGGCGCCAGACGTGCGAGGTCAGCAGGTAGGTCAGCGAGGCGATCGGCCGCCGCCAGGGGATGTGCCGCGATACCTTCAGCCACTTGGCATGCTGGTTGAACATGGAATCGATGATGTGAATGAAGGCCTCGTAGCACGAAAAAACTCCGTGACGTCCGGTGAGCAGGTAACCCTCCAGCCAGCCCTGGCACAAGTGTTCGCTTAACACCTCCATCACCCGCCCGTCGGGCGAAAGATGTTCATCGCTGTCGAGAATCTCGCCGGTGAAAGCGCGGCCGGTGGCTTCGAACACGGCCGACAACCGGTTCGACGCCGTTTCATCGGGGCCAAAGATGCGGAAATTGGCGCTTGCTGCGTTGGCCTTGAGCACGTCGCGCAGGAACACACCGGTTACGCGGGTGGCTTCCGCCAGCACATTGCCTGGAGCGTCAATCTGGACGGCGTATGCGCGGAAGTCGGGCAGTTCGAGATCGCGCAGCAGCAGGCCGCCGTTGGCGTGTGGATTCGCTCCCATGCGTCGATTGCCTTTGGGCGCGAGCTCGGCCAGTTCGGCGACGAGCCTGCCGCTGCGGTCAAATAATTCCTCAGGACGATAGCTCTTCATCCATTGTTCCAGCATTTGCAGATGCCGCGGGTCTTCGCGCAGATTGGATAGCGGTACCTGATGCGAGCGCCAGGAGCCTTCGGTCGCGAGACCATCGACTTGCCGGGGGCCGGTCCAGCCCTTGGGTGTACGCAGAATGATCATCGGCCACAGGGGACGCTGCTTGAATCCGCTGCTGCGAGCCTGCGACTGAATCCGCCGGATTTCCTTCATGATGCGATCCAGCGTTGCGGCCATCAGTGGATGGATTTTTTCCGGGTCATCGCCTTCCACGAAATAGGGCTGGTAGCCATAGCCGCGAAACAGTTGCTCCAGTTCCGTGTGGCTGATTCTGGCCAGCAGCGCGGCGCTGGCAATTTTGTAGCCGTTCAAGTGCAGGATCGGCAAGACCGCGCCGTCGCGCGCCGGATTCAAAAACTTGTTGGAGTGCCAACTGGTCGCGAGCGCGCCCGTCTCCGCTTCACCGTCGCCAATTACGCAGGCCACCAGCAGACCGGGGTTGTCGAAAGCGGCGCCATAGGCATGCATGAGGGAATAGCCCAGTTCGCCGCCTTCATTGATGGAGCCCGGCGTCTCTGCCGAGACATGGCTGGGAATACCGCCGGGGAAGGAGAACTGGGTGAACAGCCGCTTCAGCCCCGCCTCGTCTTGCGAGATGTTCGGATACAGCTCGCTGTAGCTGCCTTCCAGATAGGTGTTGGCCACGAGACCGGGGCCGCCATGACCCGGGCCGGTAACATACAAAATGTCGAGATCGTGCTTGCAGATGATGCGGTTCAGATGCACGTAGACGAAGTTCAATCCCGGCGTGGTGCCCCAATGGCCGAGCAATCGCGGCTTTACATGCTCGATTTTCAATGGCTCTTTGAGCAACGGATTGTCGAACAGGTAAATTTGTCCCACCGAAAGGTAGTTGGCTGCGCGCCAATAGGCGTTCATTTTTTGCAACAGTTCAGGGGAGAGCGCTTCAGTCATGGAGCTGTTCCTTTGAAATCGGGGTGTGGTTTGATATCGGCACCGTCGAGAATTGCGTAAACCGATTTGGCGATGATGATTTCCTCGTCGGTGCGGATGACGCGCACCTGGACCGGGCTCGCATCGGAACAAATGACCGGCTCGGTGGCGGCGTTCCGGGCCTCGTCGAGTTCGATACCGAGAAAACCCAGGCCCTCGCAGATACGCGAGCGGACTGCGGGCGAGTTTTCGCCAATGCCGCCCGCGAACACGACAATGTCCAGCCCGCCGAGCGCGGCGGCGTAGGCGCCGATCCATTTCTTGATCTGGTAGCAGAACGACGCAACCGCTTCGGCCGCGCGGGTATCGGTTGTTTCCTGATCAAGCAGATCGCGCAAGTCCGAGCTCGTTTCCGAAATGCCGAGTAATCCCGACTCATGGTTGACCATGTGGTGAAATTGCTGCGCACTCATGTGCTCGGTTTGCGACAAATACCAGGCCAGGCCCGGGTCGAGATCGCCCGAGCGTGTGCTCATGGGCACGCCTGCCGCTGGCGTAAAGCCCATGCTGGTGTCGATCGATGTTCCGTCGCGAACTGCTGCGAGGCTCGCGCCATTGCCGAGGTGGGCCAGGATCACTCGTCCTTGCGCCGCCTCGTCGCCGGTCAGGCGAGCGAGTTCCTCCATAAGGAAGAGGTAGGACAGCCCGTGAAAACCGTAGCGCTCGATTCCCTTCGCATGGAAGCGCCTTGGGATCGGCAGCAGCTTGGCCACTCGCGGCATGTCACGGTGAAAGGCGGTGTCGAAGCATGCCACTTGCGGCAGACCTGGGGAATGTGTGCCAAAAATATCCAGTAACGCAATCTCGTGCGGCAGGTGATCCGGTGCGTAAGCGCTGATGCGGTGCAGTTCGGCAATCAGTTGCGGAGTAACGCGCTGCGGCTCGCTGTAGCTGGCACCGCCGTGAACAACGCGATGGCCTGCCGCGACGATGGCGGCGAAACCGATCCGGTTTTCCAGCCAATCGCAAAGAAAATTCGCCGCCGAGCGTTGATCCAGATTCCCGATGCTTTGGTTGTCCTGCTGGTGCCGGGCAGGGTCGGTGAACGTCAGCCGGGTTCCTCCCAGATTGATGCGTTCGATCTTGCCGTGCAATCCGCGCCTGGGCGGATTGCCGCGCTGGTAAAGCGCGAACTTGATGCTCGAAGAGCCGCCATTGATCGTCAGGACACTCACGGTCGGTTATGGCGCCGCGTTCACAAACTGAAACGGTTCAACCGCCACGTTCACAATCTGATGCGGTTCAACCGCAATGCATTGGTGACCACGGACACCGAGCTTAGCGCCATGGCTGCACCGGCGAACACCGGAGAGAGCAGCAGACCAAACGCCGGGTAGAGAACACCGGCCGCCACCGGGATGCCGAGCGCGTTGTAGCCGAACGCGAAAACGAGATTCTGGCGGATGTTGCGCATGGTCGCGCGCGAGAGCACGGCGGCGCGCGCGATGCCACGCAGGTCGCCCTTGACCAGCGTCACGCCGGCGCTTTCCATCGCCACATCCGTGCCGGTCCCCATGGCAATGCCGACAGCGGCTTGCGCCAGTGCCGGCGCATCATTGATGCCGTCCCCGGCCATCGCCACCTTGCGCCCTTCGGCTTGCAGGCGTTTTACGTGACTTGCCTTGTCCGCAGGCAGTACATCCGAGAGCGCTTCGTCGATACCCAGTTGGCGCGCAACCGCCTGCGCCGTGCCGCGCGAATCGCCGGTGAGCATGACGATGCGCACGCCGCTGCGCTTGAGTGCTGCGATGGCCTCCGGCGTGCTGTCCTTGATCGGATCGGCCACCGCGACGATGCCTGCGGCAACGCCGTTCACGGCGAAGAACACCACGGATTTCGCATCTTCGCGCCAGGCTTGCGCGCGCGCTTCCCAGCGCTGCGTGTCAACGCCGCGCTGGGTGAGAAAGCTGCCGCTGCCTACCAGCACGCGCTTGTCATCGATTTCCGCCTCCACGCCCAGGCCGTTGATGGCCTCGAACGCAGCCGCTGGCCGTGGTGTCAGGCCGCGCGCCTTGGCGCCTTCGACGATGGCGAGCGCGATCGGGTGTTCGGAGAGTTGCTCCACGCCCGCAACCAGCGCCAGCGCTTCGTTTTCCACAATGCCCTCTGTGACGAAATCGGTCAGTGCGGGATGGCCGAGTGTCAGCGTACCGGTCTTGTCCACCACCACAGTGTCGATATCGCGCATGCGCTCTATCGCCTCGGCATTGCGAAACAAAAGGCCGGCGCGCGCGCCTTGTCCCATGGCAACGGTCATCGAGATGGGGGTAGCCAGACCCACGGCACAGGGGCAGGCAATAATCAGCACCGCAATGGCATTCAGAAACGCGTAGGCGAATTTCGGCTCCGGACCGAAGAACCACCACACGAGCGCGGTCACGATGGCGATGACTACGACGACCTGGACGAAATAGGCCGCGATGATATCGGCCAGGCGCTGGATCGGCGCGCGCGTGCGCTGTGCTTCGCCCACCATGTGAACGATGCGCGAGAGCAGCGTGTCCGCGCCCACGCGCTCGGCGCGAAAAACCAATGAACCATTCCCGTTCACGGTTGCACCCGTGAGCTTGCTGCCCACGGCCTTGGCTACCGGTACCGGTTCGCCGGTGATCATGGATTCGTCCACACGACTGGCGCCTTCGACAACCGTACCGTCCACCGGAACTTTCTCGCCCGGCTTCACACGCAGGCGGTTACCCACCACGACCTTATCGAGCGGCACTTGTTCTTCGCTGCCGTCGTCTCGCAACCGCCAGGCGAGATTGGGTGCGAGATTGAGCAGTTGGCTGATCGCCTGGCTGGTCTGGCCCATGGCGCGCAATTGCAGAAAATCGCCCAGGATCACCAGCGTCACGATCACCGCCGCGGCCTCGAAATAAGTGCCGACCGCGCCATCGTGCTCGCGGAATTCCGGCGGAAACCAGCCGGGCGCGAGCACGGCGGCGAGGCTGAACAGATAGGCCAGCCCGACCCCCAGCCCGATCAGCGTGTACATGTTGAGCGCGCGATGGATCAGCGAGCGCCAGAATTTGCGCAGAATCGGCCAGCCCACCCACAGCACGACCGGTGTGCCCAGCACAAACTCGACCCAGCCGCGCGGCCGTGGCTGAAGACCGAACAGCTCATGGATGCCGATCATCGGCGACATCGCCAGCACCACCAGCGGCACGCACAGCGCGGTGCCGATCCAGAGCCGGCGTGCAAGATCGCGCAGCTCGGCATCGCCGGCATTACTGGTGCCCGCAACGGGCACCAGGGCCATGCCGCAGATTGGGCAATCGCCCGCGGCGTTGCGCACTATTTCCGGATGCATCGGGCAGGTATAGCGTGCCACGGTGGGTAGCGCGCCGGCGGCAGCGGGCGCTGCATGGGGTTTGAGGGCAGCGCCAGTCGTTGGTGGCCTGTGCCCTTGCGCGTGTTTGGCTTGCGCGGGTTCGCTGGCCTGCGGCGTGCCCGCGAACGCGGACGGGTTTGCATCAAATTTCTGCTGGCAGCCGGTGGAGCAGAAGTAATACCTGCCGCCCTCGAACACGCTGCTGCCTGCTGCGGTTTGCTCATTGACCTGCATGCCACATACCGGATCGGTTGTCATTGCGTTACCTCGACCGGAACAAGAGCGGTGCGAGGCTACGATAAATGCCCACTATAACCGGCGGCAGGATCAGCCATTGCAACAGTGGGGAAAGACCAATGCCAAAAATCACCGGCATGCTCTGCGTATAACTCCAACTGCCAACGCGATAAACGTTGTACCACTCGCTCCATGCGGTGTAAGCCATCGCGCCGATCACCACAATGGCGCCGCCCGTCCACGGTCGCGAGCGCGGCCAGTCTGCGTGCCGGAGCACGATGCTGCTCAAGGCAAACATGGCGAGTGCAATCAAAACATCGCCCATAGTGCAATGAAAAATGGCCCATGCGACACCCCATCCATCCGCCTCAGCCCAGATCGTATAGAGCCTGACGTGCGCAATTTCCCACGTCAGATTGAAAACGAAGGCGAGCGCGGACCAGAGACCTGCGCGCGCGACGATGCGCAGCGTCGCCGGGTTATGCATGAGCCTTCACACCAAACGTGGGAAAGAACGCGGGCGTGTTCGCCGCGTAGCGGGTGTAAGCATCCCCGAATTCCGTGCGCGCATCCCGCTCTTCATGCCGCGCGAGATGTACGTACATGTACACCAGGATCGGAAACATCACGAGGGTGACCAGCGTCGGCCACTGAAACAAAAACCCCGTCATGATCAGGATGAAGCCCACGTATTGGGGGTGCCGCATGCGCGCGTAAGCGCCGGTCGTCGCAAGCCTGTGCTCGCGCTGCGCCGCATATAACACCTTCCATGCCGAAGCCAGCAGCCAGAAGCCCGCGATGATCAGGATGTTGCTGATGATATGAAAAGGTCCGAAATGAGGATTAGCTTCCCAGCCAAATATCGATTCCAGGAAATGGCCTGCATCGTGCGACAGCCAATCGATGCCGGGAAAGCGCGTTGACAGCCAACCCGACAACAAGTAGATCGTCAGCGGAAAGCCATACATCTCGGTAAACAACGCAATCAGAAAAGCCGAAAATGCGCCGAACGATCGCCAGTCGCGCGACGATTGGGGTTTGGCAAAACTGAAGGCGAAGATGATAAACACCAGCGAGTTGATGATTACCAGCGCCCAGAGGTCGTAGGCCGGAGCGGAATTGTGATCCATTATTTTTTCTCCTTGGTTGTTTCGTTTGATGCTTGACTCGATCCGTGACCTCCATGGCCATGGCCACGGTGCATGAACAGGTGCATCAAAGGGCAAGCAAGCAACAAAAGCCATATCCCATAGGACGATAGCCACCCGGACAGGTGAGCCCTGTGTTCCGTAATAAGAAAGTAACCTGCTACCAGGACAAACCCGATGAACGCCCACTTTGCTGCGAAGGGCGTTTTGCCATCGTTGTGCGAACCATGTTCGTGTGCCATTTCTTACTCCTTGTGTTTAAGGTAATTGCGATCGACTGTCTGCGCTCATCTCCGCGGATGCCAGTACTGAAAGCGCGCTGTTGCCGCTTTACCGTTGCCCGGTCGCCGCACATTGACGACGATTTCGTACGGACCCTGGTTGGGCATCGCGAAATAGTTGCCGTAACTGCCGGTCCCGCCGAACGACATTGCTTCGAGTTTCCGGTTTTGGGTTGCCCTGCCGACTTCGGTGACGCTGCCCGTGACTGCGGCGTCGGTAATTCGCGCCCGCGTCCTGGCATCGAACACCGAAATGATCAAATGGTGCACCCATTTGCCGCGGGGAACACCACCATGCATGGTTTGTTCCTCATGCTCGAGTGGGTGGCCACGCAAAATCTCGGCTGGAATTAACCCGAAGAACAGTTCGAGTCCATCCAGCCGAATAGGCTGCTCTGGGTTGATCTCTGCTGCCCGCGCCACACCAACCGTAAGCCCGAGCACGACGACGAGCATCGTAAAGGCGCAGGCCCGCTTTAGGGCGGGGGTTGCGTAGGCTTGGTGATGGCTAGGCAGCAACACTGCGTTTTCCTGTGAAATGTTCATATATCCCGGTCCAAATAGAAGCTTCAAGCGCTAGAAAATGGCTACTTGCCGGTTCAATATGCGTTCGGTGACCTCGCCGATGTTCGCCAACCAGTTGTCAACGATCGTTCTTACCTGCGTGCTTAGCGCATCAGTAACATCCTTCTCGGCTCCGAGCTCGATGACCGTAACTTGCGGCTGGTGAATCGGTCTGCCGATCGAGGATAGAAGTTGCACGCTGACTTCTTCCACCGCCCCGAGTTTTTCGTAAATGTCGCGCGCCATAAGCATGGCCAGCACGTTATATATTTTTCCGACATGAGATACCGGATTTTTTCCGGCGGCGGCTTCCAGCGACATCATGCGGTTCGGTGTGATCAAACCACTGACGCGGTTGCCGCGACCCACTTGGCCGTCATCACCCATCTCCGCGCTTAACCCGGACACAGTGACGTAAATTCCCTGCTCGTCCTTCGCTTGGTCATCGTCGAGCGTATTAATCCGGAGCTCGGCAGCGGCGGGAAGCTTTGAAAGAAGGCGATCACGAATCGCGGTTTTCAACGAAAAATAATGCTCGACGCTCTGCACGTAACGATCAATCATGGCGAGCGCAATCGTGACCACCGGGCTGCCATTGACAGCGGCACGGTAGGCCATGATTTTGAAGTCATCGCCGGCGACCGGGAAGGATAGTCTGAACTCATCTGATTTCAGAAACTTGGCGAGATCAAGAACGGTTTGTTCGAGACGCGAATACGGTGCGAATCCGACGCCGAAAGACGTGTCGTTGGACAACGCCACCTCTCGTCGGCCCGGCATTACATCCTGAAGATTTTTGCTGCCCTCCCTGATCTCGGTCATGATCATGAAGTTATTTGTGTCGCATCGGATGTGTTGCTGAAGATAACGGCGTGCTGCCGCCACGGCAATCTCGCGGGCGTTCACATGGCTGTTGAATTCGGTCGCGCGCCCGCAGATCACAACCTTTATGGGCTGCGTGATGATGCCGCCCCCGAACCTTGGCGCGCTTGCACCGGCGATCAACAACCCTTTGTCGAGGTTATGGTGCAGGACCCTTCCGCATTCTCGCAGGTAAGCAAGCGAAAGCTCTCGGCTCGCGGCTTCGCATACGGCATCAGTAATCGTGTCGGGATGGCCGATGCCTTTGTGTTCGCACATTTCGTACTGTTGCCGGTCCATTGCAGGCCGGGCCAGTTGCTTGACGATGATATTCGCGCTCATCCGGATCCTAGGGTCGAGGTTGCATCGAAAAAACGGCATGCCGGTACACAAAACTGGCCTTAATGGGCTGCTTGGTGCCGGAACGACGTATTTCCAGATCGATTCGGTACGGCCCGGTCCCTGGAATATTGATGTACTTTCCAGAAGTCAGTCATGACACACCTCCCTAAAGATGGTTGGTTCCATGAGCGGCGTTTGGTTGTGCTCCCGCGTCAGCCCTACGGAGTGCATGTGCGAGCGCGATACCCGCCTTGGCGGCCTTGTTGACGAGTGGTGAACCATCGGTGGAAATCAGAATGTGCTTGAACATGGGTTCTCCTTGGTAAGAAAGTTAAACGTATCAGTCAGTGTTTTAAAACACGCAGGGCCAGCTTCCGTGCCTCCTCCAACAGCAGAACAGAGGCGGCGACTGCGGTCGCGATCACCCAGTCGCCCGCTGTCAGAGCCGTGGTATGGAAGATCGCCTGCGCGGGAGGCCAGTGCACGGCCACCGCCTGTAGCGCGACCACTCCGAGCAGCGACGCCCACAGCATGCGGTTATCGAAGAAACGCCGGTTAAATGAGGAACCGGTCTCGGCGCGGGCGTTGAACACATTGAAAAACTGGAACAGCACAAAGGTGGTGAACGCCAGGGTCAGAGCGCGCTCCTCAGTTCCGGTTTGCAATCCGTAATACAGAACGGCGAGCGTGCCGACCATCATGGTGGTGCCAAAGGCGATGATCTTGCTCAGGCGGCGCAGCGTGAGCATGCGTGCATCGCGGCTGCGGGGCGGCTCACGCATGATGCCCGGCCGCGCGGCATCGAGGGCCAGCGCCACGGCGGGTGGCCCATCCATGATCATGGCCACCCACAGTATCTGAATCGTCGTGAAAGGGTCCGGCAGGCCCACGATGGGCGCAAAGAACACGGTGAGGACCGCCCCCATGGTGGTGGAAAGCTGGAAGCGGATGAACTTGAGGATATTGTCGTAGAGCGTGCGGCCTTCCCTCACGGCGCCGACGATGGTGGCGAAATTGTCGTCGGTCAGCACCATTGTGGCGGCTTCTTTCGTCACTTCGGTGCCGCTCCCCATCGCCACGCCGATGTCGGCGTGCTTGAGCGCCGGCGCGTCGTTCACGCCGTCACCGGTCATCGCCACCACATGCCCTTTTGCTTTGAGGGCTTGCACGATTTTCACCTTGTGCTCCGGAACGACCCGCGCAAACACCGCCACGTCTTCGATGATCTGTGCCAGCCGGCCCGCATCCATGGCATCGAGTTCGGCCCCGGTGATGACTTTCCCTTTCAAGCCGAGGTCGCGGGCGATGGCGGCGGCGGTGTCCTTGTGGTCCCCGGTGATCATCTTGACCTGGATGCCCGCCTGTTGGCACAGGGCGATTGCGTCGCGCGCTTCCGGACGTGGCGGGTCCATGAAGCCAACCAACGCGACAAAGGTGAGATCCTTCACGTAAGCGAACAAGTCGCCGCCAAGATCGAGCCCGGGAGCGGGAAGCGTGCGCCATGCGACGATCAGTCCGCGCAGGCCTTGCCCCGCCAGTTCACGGTACTCCTCGTCGATGCGCTGCCTTGATGCATCCTCGAGCACGATCTCACCCGCCGGCCCGGCAATCCGGCTGCAACTCGCCAGCAGCACATCGGGAGCACCTTTCACAAACACGCGCACCGCGGCAGCGTCGTGGTGAAACGTCGCCATGAACTTGTGCGCGGAGTCAAACGGAACTTCCGCGATGCGCGGGAGCCTCGATTCGACCGCATCGCGTTCGATGGCGCCTTTAGCGGCGAGGGCCAGCAGCGCACCTTCGGTCGGATCGCCTAACAGCTCGCCGGCCCTGAGCCGGCTGTCGTTACAGGCGGCCACCGCCTCCAGCAACGGGACGAGATCCTGCGAAGTCTTCTCACCGCTTGCGGAGCGGAATTCGCCGTTGGCGTGGTAGCCCTCACCGGTGACGGCGAGCCGCTCGCCCTGGTAATACAGCGCGCGCACGGTCATCTGGTTCAGCGTCAGCGTTCCGGTCTTGTCGGAGCAGATGACGGTGGCGCAGCCCAGCGTTTCGACGCTCGCCAGGCGCTTGACTATCGCTCGCTGCTTCGCCATGCGCCGCATGCCCAGAGCAAGTGTGACCGTCACCACCGCAGGCAATCCCTCCGGCATCGCCGCCACCGCCAGCGCAATGGATTCCAAGATCACCTGGGTGAGCGCTTCGCCGCGCAGAAGCTGGAGTACGAACAGCAACCCCACCAGCGCCCCGGCGACCATCGCCAGGCGTTTGCCCAGTTCATCGAGCTGGATCTGTAGCGGGCTGGGCCCCTCTTCGACGCTGGCAAGCTGCAGCGACAGCTTGCCCATTTCGGTGAGCATTCCGGTAGCGGTGACAAGCATCTCGGCGCGTCCCCGCGTCACCATGGTATTCATATAGGCCATGTTGAGCCGTTCGGCCAAGGGCGTATCGCGATTAAACAAGGCCGCAACCTGCTTGCCGACCGGCAGCGATTCACCAGTGAGCGTGGATTCGTCGATCTCGAGGCTGAACGCGGCGATCAGTCTGCCGTCCGCCGGTACGCGGTCGCCTGCGTCGAGCAGCACAATGTCGCCTGGAACCAGTGCCTCGGCGGCAAGCTCCTGCGTAGCGCCCTCACGCCGCACACGCGCCTTGGAGGGCAGCATTTTTTTCAGCGCGGCGAGGCTTTGCTCCGCCCGGTATTCCTGATAGAAACCCAGCGCGGCGTTGAGCAGGACGACGCTCAGGATCACCGCCGCATCCGTGAGCTTGCCGATGCTCGCAGCGAGCGCCGCTGCCAGGATCAAGACCAGGATCAACAGATTCTTGAACTGGCCGAAGAACAATAACCAGGGGGAACGCGGCGGTTTCTCGGCAAGACGATTGGGGCCGTGCAAGCGGGCGCGGGTCATGACGTCCTGCGGTTGGAGTCCGGTCCGCGGATCGACACCCAGGCGCCTTGCAGCTTCATCCAAGCCCAGCATATGCGACGCCGGTTCGTTCATCATAGGATGGACGAGCCTTGATTCCGGGATGGGATTACTCAATTTGCGTCACTTCCAATGGATCGCTCTTTGCTGGTTGCCCGAAACCACTTCTCTCCGCCATCGGGCGAGCGTGGCCCGTAAAGGCCACCTCCAGCGTCGGTTGCGGTTGCTCTCATGTCAGGTTTTCGTCCAGCCAGCCTGACGAAGTAGTGGCCAGCGGTTAACGAAGATAATGGCGCCGATGCCAAGCAGAGTCAGTCCCCCCCGTTCCTTCGGCTCCAGGAGCACCACTTTGCGGGCAATGGTGATGATCCCCACCGCTAAAACGACTTCAACATGGACGGTTTTTCCGTTATATAGATATTGACCGTGTTCAGCAGCTCAATACCGATCATAACCAGGAGAACGACTCCGAATAGTTCGAGGAGTTCTTCGACTTCGAGCGGAATCACCGTTGGGGTGAGTATGTCCTTCACTATGATCCAGCCGAGGTCGATGGTTGCCAAAAGGACCACGAGCGCCAGCATAAAAAGCAACGTTATATTGATAACGCGTTCGAATTTTTCTATGTTTTTTATCATGGACTCATCTGGTAATAGATCGCTTCGGGTCGCTGATCGGGCTCGCGACAAACTTTCCGTTGAACTGCATTTATTTCGCTACGGCGTGATGGCGACCTTGAGCACGCCGCCGCGCTGGTTGGCGAACAGCTCGTAGGCCTCCTCGATCTGGTCCAGCTTGAAGCGGTGCGTGACCAGGGATCCAAGATCGACACGGCCCGAAGCGACGACATTCATCAGTCGTCGCATCCGTTCTTTGCCGCCAGGGCAAAGTGTGGTCACGATCCGGTGGTCGCCGAGCCCCGCGGCGAACGCATCGACGGGCAAAGTCAATTTTCCCGAATACACGCCCAGGCTGGAAAGCACTCCACCCGGCTTGAGCACCCGCAGGCAGCTTTCAAAGGTCTGCTGGGTGCCCAGCGCTTCAATCGCGACGTCCACGCCGCGCCCCTCCGTGAGCCGCATGATCTCAGCGACGGGGTCGGCGTTCCTGAAGTTGATCGTGATGTCGGCCCCCATGCGCTTAGCCATCAACAGGCGTTCCGGAATGCCGTCCACACCGATGATACGGGTCGCGCCCCTGAGTTTTGCACCGGCGGTCGCGCACAGACCTATCGGGCCTTGGGCGAATACCGCCACCGTATCGCCGATCTTGATCTCGCCGTTTTCCGCCCCGCCAAAACCCGTGCTCATGATGTCTGGGCACATCAACACCTGCTCGTCGGTGAGTCCATCGGGCACGGGGGTGAGGTTTGCCGCGGCGTGAGGCACCAACAAGTACTCCGCCTGGGCGCCATCGATGGTATTGCCGAAGCGCCAGCCGCCCATCGCTTTCCCGCCGCATTGAGAGTGGTGGCCGTCCAGGCACGGATGGCACTGTCCGCAAGGCGTGATCGCGCCGACGATGACCCGCTGCCCGATGGTGTAGCCGGCGACACCCGGTCCTAAAGCGTCAATGACACCGACCGGCTCATGTCCGACAATGCGGCCCGGCGCCACGGGATACTCGCCCTTCAGGATATGAACATCGGTGCCGCAGATAGTCGTCGTGGTAATGCGGATCAAGGCCTCTCCAGGCCCGACGGCCGGCACGGGCTTCTCGTCGAGAATAATGTGTCCTGGTGAGACGAAAACAGCAGCTTTCATGTTGCGCATGGCACGCGTCTCCTGTGAAGTTGAACAAACCTGCTTTGCTGATGCTCGACCGTTAAAAATAATCGAGCTTTTAACGTCGGCAGCTAATGGTCCTGAAATGCGGTTGTCTATTCTCTCGCTCGTTCATGCGGATACCGGGCGCGAGCGTGAATTGGAATGCACCAGCAAATGCGGCAACCCGAGGCTTAGCAGGAAGCCCAACACGGTGAGACCCGCGGTCAGAACGAAGGAGGCACCCGGTAGGGCGGCGACATCGTAGAGGAGTCCGCCTGCCGCAGAGCCCACGGTGACGCCAAGGCTTGAGGCTGCCGTCTGCTTGCCGAGTTCCCATCCCTGCGCGCACCCGGCCTTGGCCGAGATCCAGTAGGTCAGTATCGGCGAGAGGATGCCGGCGCTCGCCGCGATCGCACCGACTACGACCAGCATCAAAGTGAAATCAGACGCCTGCGGTACGAGGAACAACCCGGCCGCCAGCACGGACAGCGCGGGCGCGATGAACCAGCGGGTCGTGTCCGGTTTGACCCAGGGTGAGAATACGATGGCTTGCATCACAAACATGACCAAGCTGCATTCGGTGAACATCAGCGCGATCTGGTACGGGGTCAAGCCGAGCTCCTGTTTGCCGCGCAGTGCCAGTCCGACCTCGAAGACCCCGATGCCTGCCGAGACGATGAAGGTAAGGATGAGCAGCTTCGGCACAAGCCATGCAGTTTCATCGACCAAGGTGCCCGTAGTTTCCTGTGACCGATCGTGGCTCGCGTCACTCGGCACGGCAAACGCGACAGCGAAGGCCACGAGAAAGGCGAGCAGTGCAGTCGCCGCGAGCGGAATCGCGACCGATCTGGCCGGCATGTCGAGGGTTAAGAAATCCGCTGCAAAGCGCGTAACGAACACACCCAGCATCGGTCCGAGCAGGAAGCCGGAAATGCCGGCCATGCTGACGAACGCAAGCCGACGGGCGCGCCGCTGCTCGGTCGTCGTGAAGTTGCCGATCACCGCCGCCGCCACCGGCGTCACCGCCGCGGCGAACATGCCGCTCAAGAAGCGCTCGGCGTAAACCGCGGCGACACTCTCGACGAACGAGAAGACCAGCATGGTTACGCCGAAACCGAGGAGCCCAATCAGCAGCACGCCACGCGGGCCGCGCCGATCGGAGAGTCGACCCCACAGGGGAGCAAACAGAAACAGCGAGAGGGTGTAGACCGCGGTCAGAAGCCCCGTGTGCCGGGAAACTTGCGCAGCCTCTACTCCCGCTCCCAGGAGCCGCTCGATCAGGTAGGGCAGAAGCGGAAGCACGACGCCAAAGCCGACCGACACCGTGAAAACCGCGAGCATGAGCGTGGCCATGGTGGACGCGGACATACCGGCGGTGCGCTCGGTGTAGGTCCTCACGCGGCTGCTTTCTTTTCAGATCGCCGGTTTGCCGGCATCGCAGATGCCTTGGCTGGTTTGCGGGTTGTCGCCCCGCTGCGTTCCACCCTGCACACCACAAAGTGAAGGTAGACGATCGCGCTCAACAGCGCGGCGAAGAAACACCACACGGAGATGAACCAGATCGCATAGAAGAAGTAGGCCGCGGCAAAGGACAACAACGCCAGAACACCGAAGACCTTCACTATCCGGTGCGTGGACAGAATCGGACTGAAAGTAGTGGACAGCAGATACAGCGTCATCACTGCGACGGCAAAGAAATGCGGCGAGACGTACTCGATGTGCTGGCCGATCGGTCGCGCGACGATCGGTAAAGCGATCAGGAAGTACAGCAGGTACGCACCCACCGCGACGCCCGTCGCGAGGAACACGAGCAGCGCTCGCCGGCGCCGGCCTGAAGGTTCCATCAGCAACACGGCCACAGGCATGTAGGCCGGCCACAACACATGGGAGAAAAAGGAATACAGGTAGGTCATTGCCACGTTGACTTGCGGCGCCTCGTAGCGGAAGGTCAGCCAGATCACGCCCTCGCTCAACTGCTGGATCGCGAACAGCAGGGGGATGGCGGCGAACGGCAGTTCGCGCGGGCGACTCGCCGACTTCAGCGTCAGCACACCGATCCCGAGCAGGATGGTCCCGGCCGAGAAGCTCGCCGTGGCTGAGAAGCACATTCAGTTCAATCCGATCTGCATCTCGTCCAGCCAGCTGATGATGGTCCGTCCGTCGTGTCGTTCATGTACGCAGGCCGCAATGCCGGTAATCGAGAAACGTTCGTTCGGCAGAGGCAGCCGCATGGCTAAGTGGCAAACAGCGCGAGCCCCAGCCCGGCGCCGGCGGCCATCGCCGCCATGACGGGAAGGCAGCGCCGAAACAGCGCGCCACCACCGACGACGCGCACGATACCCAGCTTGAACACCGCGTTGGCCGATACCGCGAGCACGATGGCGGTCGCGACTTGCGCGGGCGTCAGGCTGCCAAGACCGTACAGGCGCAGGCTTGTCAGGCTAATCGCATCCACGTCCACGAGCCCGCTCGCCAGGGCGACTGCGTACACGCCTTTGCTCCCAACGAGCGCATCGAGCCAGGCGACCAGCAGCAACACGCCCGCATACAGGAGCGCGAAGCCCAGTGCGCTGCGCAGCTCGGTCGGATTGCCGATCGGCGGCATCGTCAGCTCCTGCGGCGTGCTGTTACGCCGCTGTCCGATGGCGAACGCCGCGGCCCCGGCGGCGAGCGACACGGCGAGCACCGGCCCCAGCACGCCGAGAATTCCCGGCGCCGTAATCGTCGCGAGCACCGCAAGACGCACGAGGAGCACGAGATTCGCGGTCACGATCACCGCGCCGGCGAGTCCGGTGAATTCGCTTCCGCTGCGCGCGTAGCGCGAGTAGGCGAGCGTGGTTGCGGTGCTCGACACCAGGCCGCCGAAGAGTCCGAGCAGCATCGCGCCATGCTCCCGGCCGACGAGCCGCAGCGCGACATAGCCGGCGAGCGACACACCGCTGATCAGCACCACCATGAGCCAGATATGACGCGGGTTCAGCGCGGCGTACGGACCGAAGCCGCGGTCAGGCAGCAGCGGCAGCACGACGAAGGCGACGACCGCGAACTGCAGCATGGAAACGAGATCGCGCCGCTCCAGCCTGCGCGCCACGCCGCCGAGCTCCTCCTTGAAGTAGAGCAGGGCAGTGGCGAGGATGCCGAGTATCACTGCAAGGCG
>JANLTJ010000074.1:0-35635 GCA_031362885.1 Betaproteobacteria bacterium | reverse complement strand
GAGGGGGAGCCTTGGCCGCAAACTCTGCGCGGCAGAAAAAAATCTCACCATTGCGCGGTTCCACACGCCAAAGACCCTACTTCGGGTACCGCGCGCCCCACCACGCGCGCAAAAAATGTTACGGTGAAATTTGCAGGCTAGGGATTAGGGGCCAGGAGCCAGAGGAAAACCAGAGCTGGGGGGGGGTCGCTTTTTTTGCCCCACGGCTGACTTATTTACGCGTTCACATTTTTCACCAGGGAGTTTGCATGAACGAGCAGGTTGAATCACTTAGTAATTTCAAAACCATCGCCATCGATCTGGCGATCAAATTCGGACCAAAGGTCTTGACCGCCGTCGCCATTATGGTCGCCGGCTATTACGCGGGCCGCTGGGTTGGCAAAGTTCTGGGACGTGGCTTGCGCAATTTTGATCTCGAACCGCCGGTGCGCGATCTGCTGATCCGTATCGTGCGCATCCTGGTGCTGGGCATGTTCGCCATCATGGCGCTGCAGAATCTGGGCGTCGAGCTGTTGCCTTTGATCGCCGGTATCGGGGTCGCCGGCGCCGGAATCGCACTGGCGATGCAAGGGGTGCTGGGCAATGTGGTTGCCGGCTTGACGATCATTTTCACGCGGCCGTTTCGGGTTGGCGAATACATTTCCATCGTCGGCGTTGAGGGAAAAGTCGAGAACATCGCGCTGTTTAGCACCACGCTTACGCACACCGATTTGTCCCGGGTCATGATTCCAAACCGCAAGATCGTTGGCGAAATTCTGCACAACTATGGAAGCATCCGCCAGCTCAACATCACCGTCGGCGTGGCCTACGACACCGATCTGAACAAGGCACTCGCGGTCATCCGGGAAATTCTCCAAGGCAATGCGAAGGTACTGAAAGAGCCGGCACCGGGGCAGAGCATTAGCGTGCTCGCCGATTCATCGATCAACATATCCGTGAATCCGTGGGTCAATGTGCCTGACTTCGGACCCGCTGGCAGCGAAATCAATAAGGCCCTCGTCGAGACCTTTCGCAGCAAGGGCATTGCCATTCCCTATCCGCGGCGCGAAATCCGCATGCTGGGCAGCAGCAACTGACAGGAAAATCTGTTACGGCGGTGGCACGTCGTCCAGACTGGGCGGCTGGCAGCCTTTGCGCGCGAGGGTAAAGGCGGCGCAAGCCGTCGCGTGCTGTAATGCCTCGTCCAGCTCTCCGGCGTCTGGCGAACGATCAGCACGAATTGCGTCGCGCCGACGCAGCAAGGCAGCGATGAATCCGGCGAAAAAACAGTCGCCTGCCCCAACGGTATCCACGGGATCGAATGCAATAGCGACCTTTTTGCGGCGCTCGGAGGTCGTCATGGCCCATGCGCCACGCTCGCCCAGCGTCAACACCACCACACGACATCCACGCGCGAGCAGCGCATAAGCGGCTTCGACCGGATCACCGTCAAATCCGAGGTTCATGAGATCTTCGTCGCTAACCTTCACGACATCCGCGTTCGCAATTGCACTCTGCGCCGCTACACGATAGTCATTATCGCTCACGCCCATGCTGCGCGCGATGGTCGGGCGCATGTTCACATCGAGCGTGCGGAGCACGCCGCGCGCGCCGAAGTGGCGCAGCAGATCGCAGGTCTTCGCGTTGTCCGGCGGCACCAGCGCAAGCCCGCCGGTATGAAAGCCCATGGCGGGCCGCGTCCTCAGTTGCGCAAGCGCTGACACATCATGGTCCCGGTCCGCCACGGCTTCGCGATAAAACGTGTATTCGGGGTGTCCGTCGGGACGCCGGGAAACAATCGCCAGCGAAGTCGGCTTGGCGCTCAAGGGCCCGAGGTGGACAGCGCCGGTAGCCTCGAGTGTACTTTTCAGTAGCCGACCAAAGATGTCTGAAGAAAAGGGATTGATGTAACCAACGGACAATCCACGCATCGCCAGCGCCCGAGCAAAGTTGTATGGTCCGCCACCGGGCATGGGCGTGAAGTCACCGGTTACGCCAGCAACCATATCTATAAGCGACTCTCCAAATACCATCATCATGCGATTTGACCCGCTCTCGGCAAATTTAGTACTTGCGGCGCTGCATACAATAGCGGATCAGTCGCGCCACCGTGATAACGGGCCAGCGGGTGCGGAGGCGGTTGACCCGCGTCGCGGACCAGGTCGAAAACGTTGGGGGTTGCCCGGATGCAGTCGTATTGAGATTCCGGAAAACGAACGAAGGCTTCTCGCGGGCTGGCGAGGCATGCGGCAACGACGCCATATCTCGGCCGCTTTCGACGCTCTGTATCATCCGGCCCGATTGAAGCTGTCTTGCGGGTCGCTTCGATCCTCATGATTTGACTCCCGCATCGTCGATCTGCCGTACACAACACAGCGCCAGCACAATGATACCGGTTGATCATCGGAGCTCGCCGCAAGCAATGCCTGCGAGCGGAATGAGGGTCTTGCAGAGACTTTAGCTGAGCAGCGGAACATTCAAGACTCCCTCAATGCCGACCATCAAAGCGAATACCAGGATGTAGACCAAAGCAGGCTGAATCGCATCAGCAGCGTACAACAGTGTTCCGTTGCTGCTGCGTTGAACTCCGCTAAGAACATGATTGATCGGTCGGATAAAGATTCCAGAAAAAACAGGAACCATCAGCCGGTCAATCGCGAAACCAATTGTCCACTCATATGGTCGGGACCGTGCCATGTGGCCGGTACGGTGCCCGTCTAATCGGGATAGGAATACTCACGCTTCATTTGATTGCCGGGATCAGGCCCAGGTAATTTTGTAGACTTTTCCAGTCGACTTCAGTGCGTCGAGTGTCCACTCGCCACCCACGCGCGCAATCAGCCATTCCAGGAAACGCCAGATGTCTTCATCGATCGCTTCAGGCTCAATGGCGTCGAAACCCGGAATCAGTGCGTAAATTTCGAGCCCGGACGGAAATCGCTGCCCGGAACGGGGGGTGAAAACGATTTCGTACTCGCGTCCTGATGCCGCGCGGAAGTATCCCGGCGCACCACCGTCGGCATGCTCGGGTTTCAGAGCAAAAGCTGCGGTCAGCGCTTCGCGGAATCCGGCGTAGTGACCCAGCCGCTCCTCGGCCATCACAAACGCCGTGCGGTATTTCTCCGTGCGAATATCTTTCGGGTCGATGATATCGATGCTCATGGCTGCCTCGGGCAGTCCAGGTCACGCAGGAATTCCAGAATATGTGCGCATATTTCCTGCGGCGAATCTTCCTGCAGGAAATGCGATCCGGTCACCCATAGTGGTCCCTTCTCCTGCGGCAGCAGGGTCTTGAAGCGCTGCGCGCAATCCGCAGGAAATACGATTTCTTCCCTGCCCCACACGATCAGCGCTGGAATCTTTGTAATGCGCAGCGATTGTTCGAGCCAGCGCAGCGTCGCGGCCGCCCGGTCATCGGATTGCAGCGGGATCAGGCGCGGGAATACGCGGGTGAGCAGGCGGCCATCGTAATCCGGCATGACGAAGCGGTACGCGGGCAAGGCTTCCTCAACAAAGCGCTCGCGATGCACGGCCGACAAATACAGTTCACACTCGATCAGAATATTGCGGCGCTGGAAAAGATAAGGCCCAACCACCGGCGCATGCATCATGCGCCACGGAAATACGCTGCTGTGAAACGTGCTTGATTCGGGCCAGGCCCAGGTGTTCATGACGACGATGGCTTTGAAAGCAGCGGGATTCAGCACCGCACAGGCGAGCCCGGTCGGTCCGCCCCAGTCCTGGCAAACCACGGTGAGGCGCGCAAGCCCAAGCTGGCGAATGAACTGCGCCAGATTGGCGATGTGATTCTCCAGACTGAAATCGTGCTCGCGCGCAGGCCGCTCCGACAACCCGAATCCAATGTGATCGGGTGCGATGACACGATAGCCAGCGGCTACCAGAGGTGGAAGAAATTTTCGATACAGAAACGACCAGGTCGGATTGCCGTGCAGCAGCAGCACCGGGTCACCCGCGCCTTCGTCGACGTAGTGCATGCGCTGTCCGTTGACTCGCATGAAGCGGCTGGCAAACGGGAAATGATGGCGTATCGCCTGCGGTAGCTCGGGTGCGAGTGTGGAAGCGGCGCGCATGCGGATCGAGTGCTGGACCAGGATGTTTCGCGCAGTGTTCCATGGACAAAGCCGGCCATTGGCCTGCATGTCGCGTTTGCCGGACGCAAACAAAAAAGCCCGGCAAAGCCGGGCTTTTGTCAGGCCAATATTATCTTAGCCGGTAATCTGCACCAGATGTCGCGTGCTTTCGAAGGATCGCGCTCCGTTGGCCCATTCGACGTAAGCTTCATCGCCGTCAATGGCTTCAATGACCCCGTCGGTACGCTCCAGCAACCCGGAGGGACCGACCAGATTGACCTTCGCCCTCATGGCGATGCGCGGGCGGTGGGTATCGAACAAACGGCGAAATGCGGCGATCATGGTGACTCCTCAGAACAGGGAAGAGTTGGTCTTCGCATTGAGCAGGCGCTGCCGATACTCGAGGTCACCCAGGTTCTGGGCTTGGGAAAGGAAACTCTCAATACGGCGATTTTCCTGTTTGATCAAATAGTTATTTACGGAATTGAGCAGCTTTGCAAATACGTTCATCTGGGTCTCCTGGGCAGCATCTATTGCACAGCACCATTATCGACCTTTTCAGTGCAAACGTTAGGTTCAATAGCGCATTGCTGCTATGCAATAAAACCATGTAATTCCATGGCACTGCGCGGCAGACCTCAAGAAGCTTGTGAATTAGACAAGTAACTCGACTCGATGCGGCTGACCGCCGGGAGCGATCTGCGCGGGGGCAAGCCAAGTCAGGCTATCGCTCAGGAGCCCGTCAGAACAGGAATCGCAGGACCAATTTATCCAACCCATCCTCGTTCCGGGTACGTCACTTCGGCGGCTTCTTATCCTTCGCTTGCGCTTCGGGCGCCGCCTGTTTCACCGATGCCTGAATGGTCTCAAGCGCCGACTTCTGCATCTCCATCGTCTTCACTGTCATCTGAACGAAGGTGAGATTGAGTTTCAGCCAGTTTTCCACCGCCCGGAGTTCCTGGATTTTTTTCTCGACTTCCGCCACGTCCATCGTGGGCTGGAACAAACCGGGAATCGGAAACGATGCCGGATTCCACATCTTCTGAAAATACTCGAACAACTCCTTGGAAGAATCGTCAGCCATTTTTCCCTCGCCCCCTGGTCCCAGGCCCCGAGCCACAAACCGTCACATCGTCGGCCCGAGTATCCACGGCGCAAATTCATCTTCGCCGTATCCCATCGCCTCGCTCTTGCTCTGCTCGCCGGAGGCAGTCTTGAGGATGATGTCGAAGAACTTCTGCCCGACTTCCTCGATGCTGGCTTTGCCATCAACAATGACACCGCAGTTGATGTCCATGTCGTCTTCCTGCTTGTTGAACATCGCCGTATTCGTCGCGAGTTTCAGGGAGGGCGACGGTTTGCAGCCATAGGCAGAACCACGCCCGGTGGTGAAGCAGATCATGTTGGCGCCGCCGGCCACTTGTCCGGTCGCGGACACCGGATCGTAGCCCGGGGTATCCATGAACACGAAACCCTTGGCGCTGACGCGCTCGGCATATTCGTATACGCCCATCATGGCCTGCGTGCCGCCCTTGGCCACCGCGCCGAGCGATTTTTCCAGGATGGTCGTGAGACCGCCGGCCTTGTTGCCCGGCGAGGGGTTGTTGTTCATCTCGCCGCCCAACTTGGTGGTGTAGTCCTCCCACCAGCGGATGCGTTTGACCAGTTTCTCGCCGATTTCACGCGTGGCCGCGCGGCGCGTGAGCAGGTGTTCCGCCCCGTAGACTTCCGGGGTTTCCGAGAGAATCGCCGAGCCGCCGTTGCGCACCAGAATATCCACCGCGGCGCCCAGCGCCGGATTGGCGGAAATGCCGGAGTAGCCATCGGAACCGCCGCACTGCAAGCCCAGCGTCAGATGCGATGCGGGTACGGTTTCGCGCTTCGCTTTGTTGGCATCCGGCAGTAATTCTTTGATGCGCGCAATGCCGTCAGCAACGGTCTTTTTGGTGCCACCGGTTTCCTGAATAGTGAAGGCCTGCAACTGCCGCGAGCGCTTCAGGCCTTGCGCGGCCAGCAGATTGTTGATCTGGTTAGCCTCGCAGCCCAGGCCGATCATCAGCGAAGAATGGAAGTTCGGGTGGGTGGCATAACCGGCGAGCACACGGCGCAGCAGGTCCACCGGCTCGCCCTCGGAACCCATGCCGCAGCCGGTCTTGTGATGAATCGGCACCACACCATCGACATTCGGGTACTGCGCCATGAAGTCGTCGTCGAAAAACTTGGCGATGGTGCGGCAAACGTGAGCGGAACAATTGACGCTGGAAATCACGCCCAGGTAGTTGCGCGTGGCAACGCGGCCATCTTCGCGCACTATGCCCTGAAACGTAGCCGGTGTGGCGACGTACGCGACCGGCTTGAAATCCGCGCAGTAAGCGTAATCGCGCTGAAAATCACCCATCGCCAGGTTATGCACATGGACATGATCGCCAGCCCGGATCGGTTTCACCGCGAAACCGATGATCTGGTTGTAACGGCGCACCGGGGAACCTTCGGCAATGTCGTGAGTGGCGATCTTGTGTCCGGCCGGGACGGTCACATTGGCGCGGATGTTCTCCCTGATGATCTCGGTGCCTGCGGGTAATTCCAGTCTTGCAATTACCACATCGTCGGCGGGATTGAGGCGTATGGTCAGATCGACGGCTTGCAGCATTATTTATTCTCCTCGTTGGGCTTCAGCCGGCTGAATCGGGATCGGGCCGCGCGATAGTTCAGTTCAGGCCGACATTCTATGCCCTCGCGCGCGATTTGGGCGAGCGGACACTTCGCCCCGAAGATCCGGCGTGTGCCTGTGGCATACTTGCACCCCTTTGCAATAGCCAAACACGAAACTCCGGGAGGGCAGCGTGGCGGGAAGATTGAAGGGCAAGCTGGCATTCGTGACCGCTGCGGCACAGGGGATCGGACGCGCTACCGCGCTGGCCTTCGCACGCGAAGGCGCCACAGTATGGGCAACCGACATCAATGAAGCCAAACTCGCCGAGCTAAAAAGCACGCCGGGTATCGAAATTCGCAGGCTCGATGTATTGCAGGATGCCGAGGTCGCCAAACTGGCGGCTGAAATTGGCGCACCGAACATCATTTTTAACTGTGCCGGATACGTGCATCACGGCACCGTTCTTCAGTGCGCCGATAAAGACTGGGATTTTTCCTTCAACCTCAATGTACGCAGCCATTACGTCGTGATCCGCAGCTTTCTGCCAAAGATGCTGGAAGCCGGCGGCGGTTCGATCATCAACGTCGCCTCGGTCGCCGGCTCCATCAAGGGCATTGCCAACCGATTCGTTTATGGCGCATCGAAAGCGGCGGTGATCGGACTCACGAAATCCATTGCGATCGATTACGTCAAGCAAGGCATTCGCTGCAATGCCTTGTGCCCGGGAACAGTCGATACGCCGTCTCTTGGAGATCGAATCAACGCCTTTGACGACCCGGTACAGGCGCGCAAGGATTTCATCGCGCGCCAGCCGATGGGACGATTGGCCAAAGCCGAGGAACTCGCCGAGCTTTCGGTGTTTCTCGCGTCGGACGAATCGATTTTCATGACCGGCCAGACAGTGATCATGGATGGCGGCATTACGATCTGAGGAGATATGAAATGAAGATGGATCTCCCTCATCCCCGCCCCTTCTGCTCCGCTTCAAGTGTTCCCTTGTCCCGGAGGGAGATAGGGAGTCTCATCCCTCGCCTTCACCTAAATTTTTGAGCCACAGAACAGGAGCCAAACAATGAAACTCGTTCGTTACGGAGAAGCAGGTAAAGAAAAACCCGGCATTCTGGATGCGCAGGGCGCGGTCCGCGATTTGTCCGGCGTGGTACGAGACATCGACGCAACGGCAATATCGCCCGAAGGTCTGGCCAAATTGCGAAGCGTAAACGTGGATAGTCTGTCCAAGGTGAGCGGCAACCCCCGCCTGGGCTCTCCGATTGCGAACGTGCCGAAGCTGATCTGCATCGGACTGAACTATGCCGATCACGCCAAGGAATCCGGTCTGCCGATTCCAGCCGAGCCGGTGGTGTTTATGAAAGCGATCAGCGCGATTACCGGGCCGAATGACGAGGTAAAACTGCCCAAGGGTTCAAAGAAGGGCGACTGGGAAGTCGAACTGGCCTTTGTCATCGGCAAGAAGGCACAAAGTGTTTCCGAAGCTGACGCGATGAGTCATATTGCCGGCTATATGATCTGCAACGACGTCTCCGAGCGCGAGTGGCAGCTCGAGCACGGCAGCCAGTGGTCGAAGGGCAAGAGCTTCGACACCTTTGCGCCGCTTGGGCCGTGGTTCGTGACGGCCGATGAAATCAAGGACCCGCAGAATCTCGCCATGTGGCTCGATGTCAACGGCCAGCGCAAGCAGACCGGCAACACCAGTACGATGATTTTCGGGGTAAAAAAACTGGTGTCGTATCTGTCCTACATGTGCACGCTCACCCCGGGTGATGTCATCAGCACCGGCACCCCGCCCGGCGTTGGCATGGGTATCAAGCCGGCACCACAGTTCCTCAAGTCCGGCGACGAAATGCGCGTGGGTGTCGATGGTCTGGGCGAGCAGAAACAGAAAGTGCACGGCGGTTAATCTGGTGCGGCCGGTGACGAATGCAATGCAGAAGGGCGCACCGCAGTGCGCCCTTTTTGTTCGGGTGCCAGGTTGCCTCCCGAATCGACCGTGTGTCGGCATTTCGCCGTGCAAACTTCATCGAAAACCAGGGGTGCGTAGCCGCCTGCCTGACCAGTTAAGTCTATGATGACGCCATCACAGTTTTGGGGAACTCACATGATTCGCATCGCCATTATTGCACTACTAAGTGCCTTGCTTTTCGCCAAAGCGCAGGCTGCGGATCAGTCGTTGGAATCCGACGAACGAGGTGTCAACGCCCAAGCGCGTCCGTCCTACTCGCTGGACGCCCGGCCGCGCATCAACCGGCTCGATTTCTATTTTCCGGACAGCGAATCCCGCGCATGGCTGATCGTGGATGGCAATTTTAGTTTGCACGGCTGGGTACGACACCGCAGCCTGCTGTGCGCAACTTACCAAATGGGAGTGCGGTTCGGCATTGGTGCGCCGGGGTGCCTGAGCGTCGAATGGATCTCGGACCCGGTTTTTGTCACTTCTCATGTTCAGTGCAATGGCGCGCGCGTGGAACATGCCGGCGGAGACGTCGCGCCCGAGATGGGTGCGGTTATTGACAAGATAAGCTGCGCCGAACGGGTCATCCGTTGCAGCGGATCGTGCAAATGATCAAAAGCCAATCATGTCATCGGTGAAACACGGTAAGGCCGCACTCTCATGGGCCCTGGACATTGCGATGATGCTGTGTGCCGCGGTCGTGATACCAGGCATCTGCCGCGCCGAAATCTCGCTGAACGGCGCCATCGAGTATCTATCCTGGAAGGAAACCACGACTCCGCAGGTCAAGGAAACCGGCCCGCTGTTTACACTCGGCATCGCCTACACCCAGGACCGCGATTCCGGTGCGCTGTTTGCCTACCGCGGCAAACTGTGGGGTGGCACGGTGGAATACGATGGCAGCACGCTGTTTGGCAACACCCCAATCGCCGGCAGAACCGGCTACGCCGGTCTTGGCAATGAATTGCAGGCCCGGTGGCGCAGATCCTATGCGCTCGATTCGAATGTCGATATTGTCCTCGGAGCCGGCGTCGATGTCTGGCGCAGGAGTCTTTCGGCGGTGCAGAAAGAAGATTTCGCGATTGGCTACCTGCGCCTGGGTGTGGAATCGAGTACGGATGATTCAAAACAATGGTCCGTATCGCTGGGTCTGAAGTATCCGGTATGGACCTACGAAGACGCGCATCTGGACGACATCGGCTTCGATTCGAATCCGACCCTGCGTCCTGGCAGGGAGATTTCTCCGTTTGGCAGCCTGGGTTACCGTCTCGCTCGTAACTTGAGGCTGATCGGCTATTACGACGGATTCCGTTTCTCCCGGTCGGCGCCGGTACAAACCAATGCAGTCGCGATGGGAGTGGGTCCGGTAGCGCTCGTGCAGCCAGCGACCACGATGTCCGTATTCGGCCTGAAGTTCGAATACCGTCTGCGTTAGCCGGCCCGCTCGCGTATCGCTCCATTGCCGTATGACCCCACTCGACCATCGCCTGTGTACCGCGCCAATGATGGATTGGTCGGACCGGCATTGCCGTTATTTCTTCCGGCAGCTCTCCCGGCATGCGGTGGTCTATACCGAAATGGTCACCACCGGGGCACTGATTCATGGTGACGTCGAACGGCATTTGCGATTCGACGCTGCCGAACATCCGGTCGCGTTGCAACTCGGCGGATCGGACCCGGCCGAGCTCGCCCACTGCGCCCGCCTGGGCGAACAATATGGCTATGACGAAATCAACCTGAATTGCGGGTGCCCGTCCGAGCGCGTGCAACACGGCGCGTTCGGGGCCTGCCTGATGGCCGAACCCCGGCTGGTTGCCGACTGTGTGCAGGCAATGCGGGAGGCGGTGAAGATACCGGTCACGGTCAAACATCGCCTCGGCATCGATTCCGTGGAAGCTTACGAGTTCGTTCACGACTTCGTCTCGACCGTGGCCGGGGCGGGTTGCGGAACTTTTCTGGTCCACGCGCGCAACGCCGTCCTCAAAGGCCTTTCGCCGAAGGGCAATCGCGCGCTGCCGCCGCTGAAATACGATTTCGTTTACCGCCTCAAGCGCGATTTCCCCGAACTGCGCATTATCATCAACGGCGGCGTGAACACCCTTGAAGCCATCGCAGCGCATCTGTCGCAGGTTGACGGTATCATGCTCGGACGCCTGGCCTATCACGATCCTTACGTGCTCGCGCAAGCCGATGCGCGCCTGTTCGGCGAACCATTGCGCGCGCGCTCCGCCATCGTCGGCCGGATGTTCTCCTACGCCACCGATCAGGTGGCCGGTGGCACACCGCTGCGTTCGATCGCGCGCCACATGCTCGGCCTCTATCACGGTGAATCGAACGCGAGAATCTGGCGGCGCATGCTCTCGGATGCGAACTTGCTCGCCGCCAACCGTCCCGGCCTGCTGCTCGACGCCATGGCGCAAGTCGAACACGCCGTCCTGGAACTTTCGGCAGTCGCCTAGCAACCAAACCTCCAGCATGAGTGCGATCCGCTTCGACACCTACTACCGTTACGACGCACTGGTATCTTTTCTGACCGCCTGGGCGCAGGCACATCCGCAACTGGTGCGTCTCGAAACAATCGGGAAAAGCCACGAAGGCCGCGCGATTTACCTGATGTGCGTAACCAACTACCGGACCGGGCCTGACCGCGATAAACCGGCGTTGTGGGTGGACGGCAACATTCACGCCACCGAGCTTGCCGGTTCGATGGCCTGCCTGCACCTGCTGCATAGTCTGCTTTCCGGTTACGGCAAGGATGCCGACATCACACGTTGCCTGGATACACGCGCTTTTTACGTGTGTCCGCGCGTAAATCCGGACGGCGCCGAATGGGCGCTGGCCGATCTGCCGACCCCGATCCGATCGAGCACTCGACCATATCCTTATGATGAAGAACCGGTCGGTGGTCTGAAACGCGAAGACATCGACGGCGACGGCCGCATTCTGTCGATGCGCGTCCCCGATGCGAACGGGCCATGGAAACAATGCGAACAGGACGCGCGCATCCTCGTGCGCCGCGACCCGGTCGAGAGTGGCGGCTCCTACTACCGGCTGCTGCCCGAAGGTCACATCGAGGATTTTGACGGCGTGACCCTGAAATTGCAGCCGCGCAAGGAGGGTCTCGATCTTAATCGCAATTTTCCGGCGTTCTGGCGCGCCGAGCACGAGCAAGCCGGGGCCGGTCCGTATCCGACATCTGAACCGGAAATCGCCGCAGTCACGGGCTTCATAGCCCGGCACCCGAACATCAACGGCGCGGTCGCTTTTCATACTTACAGCGGCGTGCTGCTGCGTCCCTATTCGCATCTCGCCGACGAGCAGATGCCGCCGGAAGATTTGTGGACATACCAGAAGATCGGCGAAAAAGGCACCCGGATCACCGGCTACCCGGTCGCATCCGCGTACCACGAGTTCCGTTATCACCCCAGGGAAGTCATCACCGGCGATTTCGATTCCTGGATGTACGACCATCGCGGAGTGTTCGCATGGACCGTGGAACTCTGGAGTCCGCAGCGCCAGGCCGGCATCAGGGACTACAAATACATCGACTGGTATCGCGAACACCCGGTCGAGGACGATCTCAAGCTGATGCAATGGAACGACACCGTGCTGGGTGGCAAGGGCTTCGTCAATTGGTACCCCTTCGACCATCCGCAACTGGGACGCGTGGAGCTGGGTGGCTGGCAGAGTCTCTACACGTGGAGCAACCCGCCGCCACATTTGCTGGAGCATGAAATTGCGCCCTTCTCGGGCTGGCTGACGTGGCACGCCCTGATTTCACCCAAGCTCGAAATCCTCGATGCAGGCGCGACCGCACTGGGCAGGGATACCTGGCGCGTGCGGCTGGTCGTGCACAACACCGGCTGGCTGCCCAGTTACGTGACCAGAATGGCAAAAAACAAGAATCTCGCGCGCGGTGTGGTCTGCGAAATCGAAATGCCGCCAGGCTGCGCGCTCGAGACCGGCAAATTGCGCGAAGAGCTCGGTCAACTCGAAGGCCGTGCCCATAAGCCGGCGGCGGCCAACACCTGGGCCGGGATCAGCGCGGACCAGAGCGATGACCGGCTGAAGGTCGAATGGGTGGTGCGCGCGCCCGCGGGCGCGGTGATCAAGCTCGTTGCCCGCCATGAGCGCGCCGGCGCTGCCAGTGCCAGCGTTGCGCTGAATTGAGCACACGCTGTGACGACACCCAAAAGCATCGCCAGCGCAATTGGCTGGAGTTTCGTGATTGCCGGCTTGCCGCCACTGGCTCTGGCGCTGGGCTGGTTGAGCGTGCCGCTGAGATCCCCTCCAATCCCAATGTGGGCTGCGGGTTTCGGCGGTGCTGCGCTGGTTTGCGCCGGATTCGCGCTCTCGATGCCGGCGTCACTCGCGCGCGTGAGCGGCTTTCTTGCGGCGTTGTCGATCAGTGCTCTTGCCACTCTGTTTACCTGCATCGCGTTCGCCGGCCAGATCTCCGGCTGGCGCTTGACGATTGACTCGCTGATGCATGCGCTGACGCTGCGTCAGAATGCGGCGCTCGACGTCGTTGCACTGTTCGCCGTGCTGCTTGACCTGTTCGCGGTATGGATCTGGCTGCAGTGGAGCCGCCACTTGGTGGAGCGCAGTCCCGGAACTCCCCCGAAGAACGCCGGTCGCAGGCGCAAGGCCCGCGAAAGCATCGAATGATGTATGCGCGCAAAGGAGGAAGTTCATGAAATCAGTAATTGCATGGATCTGCGCCGTCATGGCGCTGACCGTGTTGGTCACGGGTAACGCCAGCGGCGAAGATACTGATCGACAATACACTTCTGAAAAATTCAAGTCTGACGTAACGGCCGCCGGCAAAGGTATCAAGGATGCCGCCGTGAACGCGGGCCGACAGATCGGCGCCGGCAGCACAAAAGCCTACCGCGACATCAAGAACAAGATCAAACAGGACTTGGGCACCGCCAGACCCGTCGATGGCGGTAGCGCCAGGAAAAATGGGACCGCTCCCGACGCGGTCGAGGGGAGAAACTGAACCGACCGGGCTTGCTTTGGATTGAAGCGCCGGATAAGGGCGCGTGAATCATTTTCCTGGGGGTTTCGGATGGTCATGCCGCTGCAAGAAGGCGCACCCGGCAGATGAGCAAGCCGGGTGGTAAAGAAAATCCAGACCACTATTGCACACCTGATCTCCGACGCGGATCCAGTCGGGCAATAGTCATGCCAGTGGAACTTGAAAGCGTGTCCGCCAAGCCCGTCGAATACACGACACTGATACCCGCCGAAATTTCATCGCCAGGCGCCTGATATTCATCGCACCAGCAACGGCGCGCAAGCGGATTGGTACCAATTACCCTGAGGAATCGGCCGCAGACGGTGCGGCGGATGTTTGATTGAGCTAACTGCCGCGCTCAGCTAACCACAGCGAAAGTATTGACTACCCATTGCGGAACACCGACGACGAACGCCCACACACTGACCGGAGCGGTAACAATCCAGGCCAGCGGAATCACGCCGACAATAAACATGGAGAGGCTGCCAAACTTGATCGCCAGCCACAACCAGTACATGTTCGCCAGCAATGCCAGCTTCAGCACAACGAATACGATTTCCGCCTTGGCACTCTTAACAATGCTGTCCGGCATGCTCTTAATGGTGTTTTCCATATTTTTCCGCTCCAACTCAAATGTTCGTCAACGCTCTGCCAGATGCACGCCAGACCGCGAACGAGTACGATTCCTGGCACTCACCGGAGTTGCCCCCGGCAGTGCGGTTTGAACCACCCTGCCTGCCTTGTCCGTCGGTTTCTTCGGCACACCGGTACTTCAGCAATGCCCGTGCCAGTGATGTTTCGCGACATAGGCGACGTTTTTGCCCGGCTTACGCCTCGCCCTGCCTGCATGCGCCCCGGCGCCATGCCGGAATTTCGGCATGCACCGCTCGCGATTCGTCAGCACCGGTCCGACCGGAGGGTCGTTGACTAAGCCGCTTTTGAAGGCCGCGGTGATCGGCGGCGGGCCGGCCGGGCTGATGGCGGCGGAAGTCCTGTGCGCCGGTGGCGCCAGGGTCGATGTCTACGACAGCATGCCCTCGCTTGGGCGCAAGTTCCTGATGGCGGGAAAAGGCGGTCTCAATCTCACGCACTCGGAAGCAGACGAGGTTTTTTTGACGCGCTATGGCGCGCATCGCCCGCATATTGAACCTCTGCTGAAGGTCTTTGGCTCCCGTGCCGTGCGCGAATGGCTGCGCGATCTGGGTGTGGAAACCTTTGTTGGCAGTTCCGGCCGCGTATTTCCCATCGACATGAAGGCGGCGCCGCTATTGCGCCGATGGCTGCACAGGCTGCGCGAAACCGGTGTCCGGTTCCATGCGCGCCATCGTTGGCTCGGCTGGAGCGATAACGGCGCGCTGCGTTTTGCCAACTCGCAAGGCGAGCAGACCGTTCAAGCCGATGTCGTGGTGTTCGCGCTCGGCGGCGGCAGTTGGGCGCGGCTGGGTTCCGATGCGGCATGGGTAACCTTGTTCAAAGCGCGCGGCATCGCGCTTAACCCCCTGCGACCGGCTAACTGCGGCTTCAACATCGGTTGGAGCGAACACTTCCGCGTGCGCTTCGCCGGTCAGCCGCTCAAATCGGTGCGTGCTTCGTTTGCGGATTCGGCAAGGGTAAAGCACGGCCGGCAGGGTGAATGCATCATCACGGATACTGGCATTGAAGGTGGCTGGGTATATGCGCTTGGCTCGGCGTTGCGCGATGAAATTGCGCTCAGCGGCAGCGCGATCGTTCATCTGGATCTTCTGCCGGACCTCGAGCCTGCGCGCGTGCTGCAGAAACTGGCGCATCCGCGGGGCGCCAGATCGCTGTCAACGCATCTGCGAAGCCTTCTGGGTATCCGCGGAGTGAAAGCCGGATTGCTGCATGAAGTGCTGCCAAAAGAGGATTTCGCCGATGCGTCGCGGCTCGCGGTCGCGTTGAAGGCATTACCCTTACGCCTTGTTTCCATCCGCCCGATCGACGAGGCCATCAGCACCGCGGGCGGCATCGCTTTCGAAGCCCTCGATGCGCAACTGATGCTGCGCGCGCTCCCCGGCGCGTTCTGCGCCGGGGAAATGCTGGACTGGGAAGCGCCCACCGGCGGCTATCTGCTCACCGCATGCTTTGCCAGCGGACGTGCTGCCGGGGCCGGGGCCCTGGCATGGCTGAACAAGTCCGCCGCATGACCAATCCCTGGCTGGACCTGCCACTGGCGGACTACGAAGGACATATGGCGCACCCGGACGTTGCGCAATCGCCGCTGCTGGCAGAGGTTTTCGCGCAACACCTGAACATCTTCCGGCCGCAAAGCGTAGCCGTCATTGGCTGTGCGGGCGGCAATGGATTCGAGCGCATCGACCGCGCGATCACACGGCGTGTGGTCGGTGTGGATCTGAACGGCCGTTACCTGGAACAGGTTCGCCGCCGGTTTCAGACCAATGTTGAACGCCTGGATCTTGTATCTGAACACTTGGAACTCATAGAAGGCGATATTCAAACCAATGCCGTTGAGTTCGACCCTGTCGAACTGGTGTATGCGGCATTGGTGCTCGAGTATGTGGATGTCGATGCAACGCTTGCCAGATTGCGTCGTTTTCTGAACCCGGGCGGCGCTCTGGTCACCCTGGTCCAGTTGCCATCCACAGAACTCTCGCCGGTCTCCCCCTCGCCGTACCGGTCGCTCCTGGCCCTCGAATCCGTGATGAATTTGGTTGATCCGGATCACTTGCAGGCCATTGCCGGACACCATGGCCTGCGCCAGCTATCGTGCTCAACGCGGGAAACCGGCAGCGGCAAGCGGTTCCAGGTGCAGACCTTCCAAGCCTGATTTTTCCCCGCGCGATCCGGGACAATTGCGCATAATTGCCGGCCCCCTCAACAGCGCAGCAGAATAATCATGGCACCCGGCGATCCCACACCCACAACCTTCCACGAATTTGAGCACCGCGCCTGGCAGAGCGTGGTCAAGCTCTACGAAGATAATTTCGGCGCGCTCACCACGCAATGCATCGAACCTCTGCTCGACGCGGTCGGAGTGCGGCGCGGCGATGCCGTGCTCGATATCGCCACCGGCCCCGGCTATATCGCGGCAGCGGCGGCGCGCCGCGGCGCCACGGCCACCGGACTGGATTTCTCGGCGGCGATGATCGCCCAGGCCAGCTCGCGGCATCCGGGCATCACGTTCCGCGAAGGCGACGCCGGCAATCTGCCGTTTCCAGATGCCGGTTTCGATGTCGCTGTGATCGGTTTTGGCATTCTGCATTTTCCCGACCCGGATCGCGCCTTGCGCGAAGCGCATCGCGTTCTGCGCAGTGGCGGTCGATTCGGACTTTCGGTATGGGCCGGGCCGGACAAGGCAGCCGGTTTCGGTATCGTCATGCGCGCCGTGGAGCAACACGGCAGCACCGCTGTCGGTCTGCCACCAGGGCCGCCGTTCTTCCGCTTTAGCGACGCCGGAGAATGCCGCAAGGCAATCGTTGCCGCTGGTTTCGCGCGCGTGGATATTTCCGAAGTGGCCCAGACCTGGTGTTTTCCCTCCGCCAGTTCATTTTTCGATGGCATTAGTGCGAGCACGGTTCGCACTGCCGCCATGCTGCGCGCGCAGACACCGGAACGCCTGGCCAGAATCCGCGCCGCGGTGGAAAGCGACGCGAACCACTACCGTGTTGGCGGCGCAGGCATCGAACTGCCCATGCCCGCGTTGGTGGCCGTTGCGCGCAAACCTTGAATGACGCGAATCGGACAACGCAGATCAACGACCGCGCCCGCCTCAGGCAAGCTGGGGTCATGGTGTCGAGAGCTGGAGCTTTGCCGATGAACGATCAAGAGCGTAATGTCAGCGGCGTCGTACACGCACCACACTCTCCGCTGACCGACTATTACGCAGCCGAAGCGCAGCGCCCGGGTTGGGTCAGACGGGTCTTTGATGGCAGCGCCGTTGATTACGATCGCATCGAGCGCATCGCCGGCCTGGGTTCCGGCTTGCGCTATCGCGGACAGGCACTGCTGCGCGCGGGCCTCAAGCCGGCTATGAGCGTGCTCGATGTCGGGGTCGGAACCGGGCTGGTATCGCGCCAGGCCGCCCGCATCGTCGGTGCGCCGGATTTGGTCACCGGCATCGATCCGAGTTCCGGCATGTTACGCAATGCGCAAGTTCCCGAAGGCGTGAGGCTGGTTGGCGGCGCGGTGGAACAGCTTCCATTTGCCGATGCCAGCTTCGACTTTGTCACCATGGGTTACGCGTTGCGGCACATCACCGACTTGTTGCTCGCGTTCAGGGAATGTCATCGTGTGCTGCGTCCGGGCGGACGCTTTTGCATTCTGGAAATCACACTGCCGGAAAACAAACTGCAAGCCACTCTTCTCAAGGCCTACATGCGCGGTGTGGTCCCCATGCTGGCCCGATTGACCGCGCGCAACGCCCAAACGCCGATGTTGTGGAGTTACTACTGGGACACCATAGCCGCCTGCGCGCCGCCGAAACAGGTGATCGCCACCCTGGAATCCGCCGGCTTCGCCAAAGTGGATCGCAATCTGGAGCTGGGTATTTTTTCCGAGTACCGGTCCGACAGGTCGCCGGGTTGACCGGCAAAGCGCCGGCCGACCCGCGGCGCGCGCGGCGCAGACTATTCGAGCTTGAAAATGATTTCCTGATCAATCTCGTAGCTGGTGCCATCGCGCTTGAAGATGTACTGGACCACCGCCTCCATGACCGCCGCATCGAATACGCCAGGCGGTTCCGCAAGCAGAATTTTAGCGTTGCTCACCGTACCGTTGACGTCCACGTTCAGGCGAACCCGCACACGGCCCTGAATGTGCGCATCCTCCGCTTCGCGCGGGTACTTCGGCTTTATTTTCTTCACCGGCTTGACATCGCGGAACACCGACGGCAGCGGCGGCGCCTCCGGTTGCGGTTCGGGCGTGGGCTCGGGGGGGGGTCCTCTTCCTTGGGCGTCGGCTTGGGTTTCGGTTCGGGCTTTGGCAATACGATCTTCGCCGGCACTTCGTTGGGCAGCGGCTTGGGCACCACGATCGGCACCTGTCTGACTTCGCGCTCCGGCAGAGGTTTCTTTTTCTTCGGCGGCTCCGGTGGTGGCGGTTCCTCGATGGGCGGCTGCTCCAGTCGCACCGACATCACCGGCTCCGGTGGCGGCTCCTGCCATAACTGAAACGCGGCCCAGTTCACGCCCAGCAGCAGAAACGGCAGAATAATCTCAATGCCGAGCGCGATCAGCAGCGCGCGCCACAAGGGCAGCGTCTGCTGTTCGGCGTCGGCGGGCTGCGCCCACAGCGGGCCGCGGCCGGCGAGCGCGCTGGTCATCGGCTTGCGCCGAGTGCTGGAATCACTGCTCTCCCGCCTCGTTCTTGTCGGCTCTGGCGGCGATGCCGACCGATGAAATGCCAGCACCGCGTATCGAATCCATCACCTGCAGCAGCGACTGCAAGGCCACATCCTTGTCACCGGCGAGAACAACGTCCACCGGCTTTTGTTTCTTCAATTCGACGAGTTTCGCCTTCAGCTCTTCCTGGGTGACGGTCTTGCCGTCAATGACCGTCTCTCCGCTTTTGGTGATGCCCACCGTGACCGTGGAGGATTTGATGGTCTGCGTGGTCTTGGAACCGGGAATTTCCATTGGCACGCCGGTGCCGGCGATCATGCGCAGCGAAATCACGACGAAGAACACCAGCAGGAACATCATGATGTCGATCATCGGTATGACTTCCACGCGCGGCGGCTTGGCCTCGAAATAGCTGGCCCGGCTGCGCGCACTCATGCCGTCCGGCCCCGGATCGCCGCGACGCCGCTGCTATGCGCCTCGCGCACCGGCATGCCCTGATGCGTCGAGCCTCCGCCATAGAGCCGGTTCAGCACCATCACCTTGAGCAGATCCATCTGATGCATGGCGAGACGCACGCGCTTGTTGAACTGATTCAGAAACAACACCGCCAGAATCGCGATGAAGAGACCAGCACCCGTAGCGACCAGCGCTTCGGCGATGCCACCGGTCACCATCTGCGTCGCCGCGCTGCCAGATCCGGCACTGCCGAGGACCTCGAAGGCGTGCACCATGCCGATAATCGTGCCCAGCAGCCCCATCAGCGGTGCCAGCGTGACCGCGGTGTCGAGCACCCAGATCAGGCGGTCGATTTTGGGCATCTGCCACATGATGGCCTCGTCGATATGGCGATCCATGGTCAGTGAATCTTCACCACGCGAAGCCAGCGCCGAGGTGATGATCGAGCGCTGCAGCGAGCCGTCATAGTGCGTGGCCAGTTGTTCGAGCTTGTCCCAGTTCTGATACTCGACCAGTTGCAGATCGTGTTCCATGGCATCGCCGGATTTGAGCACTTTGAAAAAAAAGTACGAGCGCTCGACGATCACCGCCAGAGTGACCAGCAGCAGCACGCCCATGAGCGGCAGCAAACCGCCGGACAGCACACTGAGTTCAATAAGTTTGTCCATCATGTTGTCAGATCCTCGTGAAAAATAACTGCATGCCTTGACTGCTGAATGCGGATGATCGTCATTGCCGGATCGGCGGATAAAACGGTACGCCGTAACGTTCCGAAATGCGTTTGGTTTCGCCGCTCTTCAACATCGCCGAGAATTCCTCGTTGATGAATTGCAGCAGCTCCACCTCTTTTTCCTTGATGCCCCAGGCGTTGTCGAAGCGCATCTCATCCGGCGGCTGATAGCCTTTCACCATTTCGAATGCGGCGTTCGCGTGTTCGAGCTTCGCCTGCGAGATCGAGCCCGACCAAATCATCGCGGCATTGATCTGCCCGGCGATCAAAGCGTTGATGACCTGATAGTTCTGGAAAAACGTATCGTGCGGAATACCGTGTTCTTCGGCGTATTCGCTCATGGGTGAATACGCGGGAACACCGACCTTGATGTTCTGGGCCTTGGCATCGTCCAAGTTTTTAAGACCGCTCGCCGGCCCCTGGGTCACCAGCACGTAGCCGGTACTCATGAATGGCTTGGTAAACGCCATTTTGTGCTTGGGCATGTGGTGGTCGTCGTCGGTGATGGTGAGGCCCAGAAAAATATCGCAAATGCCCTTGTCCACCGAGGTCGTAAACGTGACGCCGACGCCAAACCGCATGCCGGTATTGACCCAGGCCATGCTGACTTCCCAGCCGTGTTTTTTCGCGATCGCCTGCAGGATTTCGATCTCGAGACCCGGCGGTTCGTTATTGTGGGCGGTGCGCGAGAAGGGCCAGAACCATGCGTCTGCACAAGCCAGAAAGCGTTTCATTTTCTGTACACGCTCCAGCGCCGGCACGGTCTTCAGCTCGTCCGGAATCGCAGTCGGGGGAAAATTGCGAAAGCCTGCCTGGTAGAGTCGGTCGCGCAGCGGCTCGAATACTTCTGGTTTGCGATAACCGATCTGCGGCTTGCGGTTACGGCCGTAGACATACTCCGGTTCCAGTTCGAATATTTTTGTGCCGGCGTCTTCGGCGAACACGCGGCCGACCGGCAATGCCATGGCCGCAATCAGCAATACGACAAAACAGCGAACGCAAACTCGCATCTGATCCACTCGGGAAGGTCTGCCGGCCCCCCGTGACGACGTTATCACCTGGCAACCGCTCGATTTCGTTTGTGCATCAGGCATTACCACACCGCGCAGATCAGACGTATTACCCTGAAACATCGCGCACGGTCTGCCTGAGGCTCGTTTTGCGGACGTGATGCTATAGCAAATCGCGGGGCGCAGTCCACGACTAATGGGTAACCGATTGGGGACCGGGCCGGTGGACAGTGGTCGGCGAAGCCTGAACTCCTGCATAATCGGTGCTCGAATATCTGCCCGCCACAACGATTTGTCCCTTGCCCGCACAGATTATAGACAAGCCTGACATGAAACCCGCCTGCATTGCCTGGATGCTTTGCGCGCTGCTTGGCGCTTGCGCCTCTCAGCCCAAGGAGCCGCCAAAAATTCTCATGCAGGGATTCGCGATTGTGCCGCCGGCCGAAAAGGAATGGGTCGTCGCGAATCGGACTGCGACCGTAATTGTCCTGGGCAAGGCAGGCCGGTTCTCCGGTCAAACGCTGACACTAAGTGCCGCCATCGTCGAACTGCCCCCTGCCGCATCGCCGGCTGAAATGGTGCGCCACGTGGAATCCATGCAACGCAAGCGGCTCGATTCCCCGCGCTACAAGCTATTCACGATGGAAGCGAGCGAGTACGCGCTCAAAGGCCAGACCTGCGTAATGTCCCGCATCGAGATGGCGGAGCGCACCGCGGCCGCAGGCACGACTTCGCCGGTCAACATGCGGGTGGAGTCCCTGACGCTAATCTGCCCGCACCCGGACAATCCGTCACGAGGCATTGACATGACCTATTCGCACCGGCATTTCCCGGAAGATGCTGATCCGAACTTCTGGCAGGAAGCGGCTGTGCGCGTACAAAGCCTGGCGTTCGAACCGCTGTGAACCAAGTACGACAACCCATAAGTTTCGTTATGTTCGACCCGCTCCGCATCGCCAATTGCGTCGTCGCTCATCCTCGCCATAGCGATGACTATGGCTGCGGTTCGCTCCTGACACTCGGCGCGCGGATGCGTGTCTCGGCATTTACGCAAACTTATGGGTTGTCGTACTCGCCGTTCGCGGCCGGCATGGTTAATAAGATATGGACCACGTAACCGATATCACCCGCCTCATACAGCTTGCCGTGGCGCCGGTGTTTCTGCTCACCGCAATCGGCACCATACTTTCCGCTCTTAACAACCGGCTCGGACGTATCGTTGACCGTCGACGGATTGTCGAGGAGCGCGTGCGCAAAGGCGCCTGCGAAGGTCAGGGCCCTGCCGCGGAAGACGTGCACGAACTGGGGCTGCTGGCCCGCCGCGCCAGCCTGATCTACCACGCGATCGTGCTGGCCATCATGTGTGCCTTGTTCATCTGCCTGCTGGTCGCGGGGGCATTTCTCGGCGTCTTCATAACGCTGGATATCGCCAGGCTTATCGGCACCTTGTTCATTCTGGCCATGTTTGCGCTGATCGGGTCATTGTGGATGCTGTTGCGGGAGGTGTTTCTCGCCGTAAAAGTCGGGCATCACGACATTCAGGTGAAAGACTTGCTGCCCTGAGACCGCGTTGATACAGTTCAGGGACAGGATCGCCGCAATTGATAAACTTTCCCTACCCGTCCCGGATATTGCAAATCGTGACCACCTCCACCGCGGGCTACATTGCATTCGAACTGGCCGCGAAGCCAGACGCGCTCGCCATTGCGCGCATGTCGCGCGACCTGGTCGAAACCGGGCTGGGCTGGTCCTGGACCGCCGCGCGCGTGCTGCGCTCGATCAACGACCCGGAAGTCCTGGTGCTTACCGCACGCGAAGGAAGGCGCCTCGCCGGCTTCGCCATCATGAATTTCGGCGATGAATCGGCCCACCTGTCGCTGCTGGCGGTCGAGCCATCGCATCGGCGACTCGGCGTTGGGCGAGGCTTGTTCGACTGGCTGAAGAAAAGCGCACTGACCGCCGGCATTGCCGTGATCAAACTGGAACTGCGCGCCGGCAACGCGGACGCCCAGCAGTTTTATCTCAGCCTGGGCTTTGAGGAAACCGGTTTGACTGCCGGTTACTATCGCCAGCGCGAAACCGCCTTGCGCATGGCGTTGCGCCTGCGCGCACCAACCCAGGGCAGTCCGCACTCGGCGCGTTGAACCGGCTAGCGCGCTCTCTGCCCCCTCATAGGGGCTGTTTCATTTATTTTTTGCGGTTCGGAAGCCTTCGAACACATCAAGCACGAAATACCCAGGAGGTATTGCCCTCTGAATTAATGTCGTGCTGGCGGCTACCGAACCGAAGCGAGTATTGCCGGGTGAACTCCGCTCCCAAAAAGAAGATCTGCGCCGAGTAATAAACCCACAGTAATAGTGCAATGACGGATCCGGCAGCGCCAAAGCCGGAGGCCACCGCGCTGTTGCCCAGATACCGGCCAATTGCGTACTTGCCGAGGCTAAACAAGGCTGCCGTGACCAGGGCGCCGACCCAGACATCGCGCCAGGCCAGAACCACATTGGGCAGCATCTGGTAGATCACGGCAAACAGGCGGGCGATCACGCCGAACGAAATCAACGAGGACAGCGCCCCAAGCACGGCGGCGAAATCGCCCCAAAAGCCGCCTGCATAGCGGGCTAGCAGGGCAAGCGCGGCACTGACAATGAGCGGGATAAGCAGCAGAAAGGCCAGTACCAGAATGATGCCAAATGACAGGTATAAAAGGCCAGGGCGGCACCTTTGCTTGCCCCGCGATGGTTGATCCATGACTTCACTGAATCAAATAAAACCCGGTTCACGCGTAGCACGCGCGTAAGTGCCGAGGGTGAGATCTGGTTCGAAGCTGTCGAACCGTTAGTTCTTTTTGTTTGGTTGCGGGGCGCTGGCGCGCGGCACTGCGCTACTCTCGGTGTTTGCGCCGGAGGCCGCTTCGCGCGCCGAGTCCACTGCCGGCTGGCCGGTCCGGGTTGATTGCGCAGTGACCGTGGCCCCGGTATGGCCACCCGGATCCGGGCCCATGCTCAACAAATCCGGCCGTTGGATCGTGTCAGTCACCTCGGAATTCCCAAACTGACTCGCGCCCAATTGAAAAGCGAATAGTGCGATGAGCATGGGCACCGCGAGCACGACAGCAACAACAAGTAAGATTTTCATGAAATCCTCCGGCAAGAGCCTGCGTGTGATCGGGGAGGAATACGCGCCGATGGCCGTTCCAGCCTGATCGGTGCGACCCATCAATAACGATGGACCGATGCGGGGAAACAATTCCCATGCTTCACCATAAATCGAGCAAGGACCGCGCGTCGGTACGCCAGCGCACGCTGGTGGCCGGTATCGGGCAGCGGACCATCGCCGTGATAAAGTCCGCCCTGCCCTGCCAGCCTCCCTATCCCGGCAGGGAAAAACCCGATCGCGAGCTTACCGTCACATGACCGCCACCCCCGCACCCGGATTTCCCGCCACTGTCCTGACTTGGATCGACCGCAACATCCTCGCGCTCGGACGCGAGATGCGCCTGTCTTATTTGCCGCCGCTCATGGTTTACGCCGCCGCCGGCATTTCCAGCCTGACCGGCATCGTCGGCACCTTCTATGTCAAGGAACGATTGGGACTATCCGCCGAGTTTCTCGCCGCGCTTGGTTTCTGGGCCATGCTGCCGTGGGCGCTGAAAATGCCGCTCGGGCATCTGGTGGATCTGGTGTGGCGCTGGAAAAGCCTGCTGGTGTACTTCGGCGCGGGTCTGATCGCGGCGAGCGTGCTGATCATGATCGGCCTGCTGGGCCACACCGAAGCCATGCGCGCGCTGGCGCCCATCGAAGCCTGGTTCGTGCTGGCAACCTTGCTGGCCCCGGTCGGCTACGTAGTGCAGGACGTCGTAGCCGACGCGATGACGGTCGAGGCGGTGCCGCATTTCGATGCCGAGGGACGCAAGATCGGCGCACCTGAACTCAAGTCCATGCACACCACCATGCAGACATTGGGACGAGTCGCCATCATCGGCGGCAGCGTGGCCGTGGCCGTCGTAAACATCTTCATGATGAAGGGTGTCGGTGCGCTGCCGCAGGCGCAAAAAGCCGCCGCCTATCTTTCCATATATGAACTCGCGCTCATCATCCCGATGGTCTCGGTGCTGGGTGTCGCACTCGCATCCTGGCTGCGACGGCGGGAGCTCGCCCGCCTGATCGCAACCGGGCGCACGCGCGCGGGCGCGGAGTCTTTCCTCGACCGCCATATCGATCCACCGCCGGTGAACTGGTGGATACTGGGGGGAGGACTCGCGTTCGCGGCCATTTCCCTGAGCGTCGGACTGGGCCAGATTCCAGCCGCGCAGGAAATCATATTTTGCACCTCCATGGCCATCGTCATCTTCATGATGTGGCGGCTTACGCGCGAACTCGAACCCGAGGCGCGCAATTTTCTGGTGGGAACGGCAATTGTGATATTCGCCTTCCGCGCCACACCCGGCACCGGCGCCGGTTCGACCTGGTGGGCAATCGACGTACTGGGCTTTGACCAGCAATTCATTTCCGTGCTGAGCTTGATCGCCTCAGTCCTGACCCTGTTCGGCATGTTCATTTTTCGCCGCTTCATGGCCGAACATTCGATCGCCTATGTCGTCGGCGCGTTGACCGTCCTCGGCGCGCTGCTGTCGCTGCCCAACCTGGGCATGTACTACGGCCTGCACGAGTGGACCGCGGCGCACACCAACGGCGTGGTCGACGCGCGCTTCATTGCTGTCATCGATACGGCACTGGAATCCCCGCTGGGCCAGATCGCCATGATCCCGATGCTGGCCTGGATCGCCAACTCAGCGCCGGACAAGCTCAAGGCTACCTTCTTCGCCGTCATGGCCTCGTTTACCAACCTCGCGTTATCGGCCTCGCAACTGGGCACCAAATACCTGAACCAGTCGTTCGCGGTAACCCGCGAAGTCAAGGATTCCGCAACCGGACAAATCACTGTGCCCGCCGACTACAGCGAACTCGGGGTCTTGATGATCTGCGTGATAGCCATTGGCGTGGCGCTGCCGTTTCTAGCTATTTTGTTTTCCAGACTGACACGCTTTCGCAACGCCTGAACGGCGGTGCGGCGCGGCCGACCTGGAGAGGATCGGGATAAGGCTGAGCCGGTCCACCACCGGATAAGGCGGCACGCCCAGCCGCCCGCAGCAGCCCACGCTGCAACCTCGTTGGATAGCAATCAGGGTCTGGGGTAGCATTCTGAACTATGAAAGGAGGTATCACTCATGGCGCAACCGATTGTTTACTGCGATCCCGAAATCCAGGGTGGGGTGCCAGTGTTCTACGGCACCCGGGTTCCCGTAAAGAACCTGTTCGACTACCTCGAAGCCAGCGACTCCCTGGATCAGTTCCTGCACTCATTCCCGTCCGTGTCGAAGGAACACGCCATTGCCGCACTAGAACTGGCGCGGGAGGCACTGGTCTCCGATGCGCATCCTGCTTGACGAGTCCCTTCCAATTGAACTGCGCGACGAGCTACCCCGGCACTGCGTTCGCAGCGTCCTGGAAATGGGCTGGTCGGCGCTGAGAAATGGCGAACTGCTGCGCCGCGCGGCCGAACAGTTCGACGTATTTGTGACCGCGGACCAAAACCTACCGTATCAGCAGAACCTTGGAGCTCTTCCAATCGCTGTCGCTGTCCTCGTCGCCAGGAGCAATCGTCTCCAATCCCTTAAACCATTGGTTCCCGAGCTAGTCAATGGACAGCATTTTCATGCCGGTGTCGACGGGTTTGTAGCGGGGCATCGCGCAATCCTTTCCACACAATCTCGATGGACAAATATTGCAGGATGCCAATGACAGGAGCAAGATTTCGGAAGGGGTTTTCTACAGCCACGTTATACGTCTTGAGCACATAAGGCACACAGGAGTATTATCTCGGGCATGAAGCCCATCAGATGGAGTGCCGAGAAGAGCCTTTCGCTCAAAGCGGAACGTGGCGTCTCTTTCGAGGAAGTTCTTTCCGCGATCTCACAGGGTGGTCTTCTCAGCGTGATGGATCACCCTAACCGGGCGAAATACGAGCATCAGAAGATGCTTGTGGTGCGGATACAAGACTACGCGTACCTGGTTCCTTACGTTGAACGCGAGAATGAGATTTTTTTGAAGAGTATCATGCCGAGCCGCAAGGCGACGCGAGATTTCTTATCGGGAGACAAGTGACATGAACGGCGAAAGGTTGTTGGAACAGGAGATTCTTGCCTCTTTCGAACGAGGCGAGTGGAAGCCCATTCGGAACCAGAAAGGCGAGATCGCGCGGCTCACGGCAGCCGCGGAGGCTACCTTGCTTAAGAACAAGCGCGTCAACATCAGAATTTCGTCGCGGGACCTGGAAGGGTTACAGGCCCGAGCTGCAGAGGAAGGCGTTCCATACCAGACGCTTATGGCGAGCGTCTTGCACAAGTTCGTGTCGGGTCGTCTGGTCGAGATGCAAGGACGTATAACTACGCGCTCAAGTCGGACGGCGCGCAAGCGCGCAGCCCCTTAGCTCCACATTGAGGCTGTAGAAAAACCCTTTTTCAACGCAACCTCTGTCCTCCGTTGGCGCTTGCGAGCGCGGTGGCAGAATTGAATTTTTCGTTGTTTGATTTCAGTCTGTCGCGGATTTCATTGTTCTGTTTCGTTTGCCACGGGGTTCTCCCGGTTTCTTGCCTTCCTCACGGCCAATGCCCGTAGTGCGCGAGCTTCTCGATCCAGGAACGCGGCTGGGCAGGACTGAAGAACGGCGCACTTCTTCGTCAAGCAAGTCAGGAGTTCCAGGTTCTCCTGACCGGCGATCGGAATCTGGAATTCCAGCAAAACCCAAGGACCCTGCCCATCGCCGATCATCGTGATCGTAGCGGTAAACAACAGAATCGAAACACTTCGTGCACGGATTCCCGGTGTGCTTGATGTGCTGAAAACCGTTCGACCGGGTCAGCTTGTCAAGATCGGCGCCTGACTCCGTTCCGGGCGGCCGAGTGCTTCGGCCGAATTGGTGTGATGGTTATTTGATTCCAGAGCGCTGCGAAATTCGCTCTTCTGTCCCCGTAGCGATCGGCTATCGCTTTTTCACACCGTTCTTACTGCGGCTGTCCGTCAACGCGCCGCCTGGCCCTTGAGTTCGCCCCGGTTCCAGATCAGGTAACCGAGCAAAAGCACGAAACAAGACAGCACAAAGCATTTGTTGATGAACCAGTTGGTGCGCCAGATATCCCATTGCGGTTCCGACAGGAACATCACGAACTTGGCAACCACGATGATGATTTCGACGATCGACACCGCGAAGGCCAGAGGCACGGTGTAGCGCGGACGGACTATCAGCGCCCAGCCGAGCCAGATATGCGCCACCCACCAGAAATCCCACATCACATGGGTGAGAATCGGCAGACCCACGTTGACTGCCATCGCCGCCGGAAACAGGTATTTGATGACCAGCGTCCAGGCGGCAAGCAAAAACAGAAAATGGGCAAAAAAAAGCGGCATGACACTCAGGCCAGTCTGGCCGCCGCATCGCGGGTGTATTGGGCGATCGGAATGCCTTTGCTGCACGCCTTCAGGCAGGCTTGCGTAGTGCAGGTCAAACAAATCTCCGCCGGTTTGCCGAGCGCGGCGTATTCGGTCCGGGCGAGCAGCGCGTCGCCGTAATCGACGTCGTACATGCGCGTGCGCAGCACTTCGGCAATGGCGACATTCGACGGGCAGCTCCCGGCGCAATCGTTGCACGCCGACTGGCAGTAGCGCCCGGATTGCCGCAGCGCATAGCGCTTGAGCAGCTCCAGGTCGGCGCCGCTGATGCGCGCGGTCCCGGAGGCGGCCACGTATTCGTCGATCTCGGCCACGGTGTTCATCGAAACCACCAGCGCATCGATCCGCGGCGAGGACAGCGCCCAGCGGAATGCCGCTTGCGAAAACGTCGCGCCCGGGCGTTCGTAGGGGCGCATGTCATTGAGCCGCGCGCCCATCAGCGTCTTCATCGCGATCACGCCGATGTCTTTCTTTTTGGCCTTGTCGAGCACGCGCGGCAGATCGGACTGGATGGCGGCCCAATGGAAGGCGTGGCGCATCTTGTCGTAGAAACCGGGATCCTGGGCGAAGTTGTAGGCCACCAGAATCACGTCGGCAAGATCATGGTCAATGACATGGTCGAGGCAATTCACCAGGCTGCTGCCGTGGCCGGACACACCGCTAAAGCGAATCTTGCCTTGCCGTTTGGCCAGTTCAGTGAACTCGCGCCAGTGCGGATTCTGCACTCTGGCCAAGTCGTTTACTGCGTGATTGAAATACACGTCCACCCGGTCGGTCTGGAGACGCTTAAGGCTTTTCTCCAGCACGGTCATCATTGCGGTTTTGCTGTCGCCGCTGCCAGCCTTGGTCTTGCTGGCGATCAGCACCTCGTTGCGCCGGCCCTTGAGGGCCGTGCCGATGGCCTCTTCCGAGCTGCCCCAGCGGTAGCTCTCGGCGGTGTCGAAATAATTGATGCCGCGCGATAGCGCGTGGCGTACCAGCGCCGGGTCGGACATGCTTGCCGAGCCGAAAGAAATATCCGAGACCTGCATCCCGGTGCGGCCGAGGCGGGCGTAACGCTGTATGCCGGGGGCTGGCTGCGCCCCCGCCCGGCTCGCGCCGATCCCGAGAGCCGCCGCCGCTCCGAGGCGCAGGAATTCACGTCGATCAACCATGGCGAGTCCACCTCCTTTTCATACCTTATCGCAACAACACGTGCGAGGAAAGCAGCGCGGCGCATCTGACATGGTCCAAGCGGAAATTGCACGTGAAACGATGGCGAACGATGCGCCGGCAAGGTTGCTATGATGCGCTCCGGCAAAGGCAAACGCTGCCTCATCGCATCGCGATGACGCAACCAAAGGATGAAGCGCAAAAAGAGGAGCAATCGCCATGGCACTATCCCGACGTGACTGGTTGAAGTACGGCGTGGCAGCGGCCGGTGCCGCCGCGCTGGCGCCGCGCGCCCGGGGACAGACGGCGCCGGTCAATCTGGTGTTCTCGCACCACGTGCCGACATCCCACCTGCTGCACAGCACGGCGGAAAAGTTCGCCGAGAAAGTCAAACAGGGCACCAAGGGCGCGGTCACCATCAGCATCCGCCCGGCGTCACAGCTTTTCAACCTGCGCACTTCCGCCGAGGCGCTGCAATTGGGCACGCTTGATTTGTGCTGGACTGACCTGGGCACGCTCGGCAACTGGCAGCCGCAGTTCGGATTCGTCTCGCTGCCTTTCCTGTTCAACGACTACGATCACGTGAAGCGGGTGCTATACGGCCCGATCGGCGAGCAAGTGCGCAAGGATGCCAACCAATCCCTTGGCATTGAGATCCTCGCGCTTGGCGCGTCCGGGTTTCGCGTCTTTCTGTCGAAAAAACCGATCAGCAGCGCCACCGATTTGCGTGGCCTGCGCCTGCGCGTACCCGAAGTGCCGACCTGGGTGGAGATGGCCAGGGCACTCGGCGCCAATCCGACGCCGATTCCGGCGGGCGAGATCTACACCGCATTGCAGACCGGCGTGGTGGACGCCTTCGAAGCGCCGGCCGATTACATTCTCTCCACCCGGAACTACGAGGTGGCCGGCTTCGCCACCCGTACGCACCACATCTTTACCGAGGGTTCGATGATGGCGAGCGCGCGCAAAATGGCGTCGCTTCCGGCAAACTTTCAGAAGGTGATTCGCGATGCTGCCGTCGAAGCGGTACAGAAAGAAATGTGGGAAGCCAACCTCAAGGTTCAGCAAAGCGCCTGGAACGATCTGGCCAAACTGACCAAGGCCAATGCGGACCCGGATGTCGCCAGCTTCCGCGCGAAAATGGGACCGGTGATCAATAACTTCGTGGCCCGGGCCGGAACGAAAGGCAAGGCACTGGTCGAAGCGGTACAGGCGGCCGGCAAGACTTGAGCGGCGTGCACCAGCCGCCCTCCCGACCGGCAGAGGCCTTCACCGGCCATCTGCGCGCAGTGCTCCAGGCGCTCTCGGTTGCGCTTCTTGCGGGTTATTTCGTGCTGGTCCTGGCGCAAGTGTTTTTCCGCTATGTGCTCAATGAATCCCTGTTCTGGGCCGAAGAATTGGTGCGCGCGGCCATGCTGTGGGGAATCATGCTGAGTTCCGCCCTGGTGGCCGCGTCGCGGGGCCATATTCGCGTTGAGGTGCTGGAACTCCTGCTGCCGCCAGCCGGGCGGCGCATCGTGGTATGGGCGGCCAACGCGCTGACACTCGCCTTCAGCCTCATGCTGTTGTGGGCCGGTGTGCAACTCATCGACCGCACCTGGATGCAGCAATCTCCGGTGCTCGATGTCCCCAAGTGGACAGTCTACCTGGCGATTCCGATTGGCGCAGGGCTTGAAGCGTTGTTGATGATGCTGACCTGGAACCGGAATGACACACCCACCGAAGACCTGACGGATCGCACACTGTGAGCATCGGTTTGATGCTGGTGCTGTTCTTCGTATTCATGGTGCTGGGCATGCCGGTGGCCTATTGCATGGGCCTGGCGGCGATTCTGACGATTCTGCTCGATGGCCAGCTTCCGATGCTGCTGCTCGCGCAGCAGTTCTACGATGCGCTCGACAATTTTTCCTTGCTCGCGGTGCCCTTGTTCATCCTCGCCGGCGAGTTGATGAGCGTGGCTGGCATCACCGGGCGTCTGGTGGGCTTGTCGCGCGCGCTGGTCGGGCATTTGCGCGGCGGACTCGCCCAGGCCAACATCGTGACCAATATGTTCATGGGCGCAATCTCCGGTTCGGCGCTGGCCGATCTCGCGGCAATCGGCTCGATGATGATCCCGGCCATGAAGCGCGAAGGCTACAAGCCGGCTTTCGCGGTGGCAGTGACCACCTGCGCGGCGATGATGGCGCCGATTATTCCACCGAGCATCATTGCGGTGATCTACGGCTCGGTGACCGGCGTATCAATCGGCGCGCTGTTTCTCGGCGGCGTGATCCCCGGCGTGCTGGCGGGCATGGCGATGATGCTGCTAACCTGGTTCCTCGCACCCGGTGCGGGCGCTCGCCCCTCGCCGCGTGCCTCCGGTGCCGAAGTGCTTGCTGCTGCCGGCCTCGCCGTGCCCGCTCTAATCATGCCAGCCATCATCATCGGCGGCATCCTGTCCGGCGTGTTCACGCCCACCGAGGCCGGCGCGGTCGCGGCGCTCTACGCGCTGCTGTTCGGCCTTGTCGCGCGCAAGCACAGCCGTGTTTCGCTGTATGGAAACTTCTCCGCCGCTGCGCAAACCACGGCCAGCGCACTCATCACGCTCGGAGGCGCCGCGCTGTTCAGTTGGGTATTGAGCCGCGCCGGCATCGGCCAGAGCGCGCTGCAATTCATGCTCTCGATCACGACCGATCCCGAACTCGCGATGCTGGTGCTGATCGTGTTCTTCTTTCTGCTGGGTACTTTTCTAGAACCGGTGCCGGCGTTGATCATCGTGGTGCCGATCATGGCGCCGCTGATCGCCCATCTCGGCTACGACCCGGTGCACTTCGGCATCGTCACCATCATGCTGCTGGTGGTGGGATCGGTAACGCCGCCAGTCGGGGTGCTGGCCATGGTGGCGTGCCGCATCGCCGGCATCCGCTACAACGCCGCGCTGGGCATGCTGTGGCCTTTTATCGGCGCCTGGATGGCGGTGATCCTGCTGGTCGCCTACGTTCCGGAACTGGTGCTGTGGCTGCCAAGAATGATGAAGTAGGCGGCGTGCTCGCCGCAATGTTCTGGCGCGTGATGGTCCACGGGATCGAATACGTTGAAAAGGGCTTAAAAAACTATCAAACCCAGGTCGCACTCACCCAACAACGACTGTTACGAAAACTCGCACGAAAACATAACCTAAACCTCGTTCCTTCATCCCCATGATCAAAACGGTTCGTGGGTAGGGTGGGGATGAGGGAAGCAACTTTGAATTGAAATTCTGTCATGTAGTTTGAAAGGCTCAACGATCGCCTTCCGGAATTCGGTACTCGATCTTCTTCCCGTTCGGCACGACCACACCCTCGCGCACCAACCTTTCGTATACCTTCTTCACGACCGCCTCCGTGGTCCCACTGCCAAGCATCGTACCGAGGTGGCGTTCGAGCGCTTCGATGGTAGTCGGCCGGTTGTTGGGATGATCACGCAGATTCGCGAGCGTCCGCGTCCACGGATCGGGTTTCGCCGTCTTCTGCGGCGACGGGGCGACGGTCTTGGCCACTTTCTTCCCGGGCGTCACCTTCACCGCTTGCACCTTCTTTGTGGAGCCCGCGGACTTGTCTGTCGCCGCCTTCTTGGTCGGCGTCGTAGATTTGGCTGCGGGTTTCGTGACGTTGGGGCTCACCCTTTCCTCGCTGACCGCAAGTGCCTCCGTAACCTTCTCTACCCGCTTAGCGCCATACCCCAACGACCGCACATGGTTGAGCAAGGTGTCGAATCCGCTGTCCTTCGAGACGATGAAGAACGCGGCCCTTTTTCCAGGCGGCGCGGCGGCGGCCTCACACTCATGGACCAGACGCCCCAGATAGAACGCTACATGGAAGTCGAGTGCATTCTTTCCCTTGCGCTCGCATTGCACGTACTCGACCTGGACGCCCAGCGGTTGCAGCGCCTTCACCATCTCAGCATCAAACTTGTTCTGGTGCGGCCCGTGGAAGATTCGGACTCGATACTCCGACCACCGGATCAGGCTCATGTCCACGGCCGTCGGCTGGACATTTTCGAAATCAATCAGGATGTAGGTGAGGCTCATAGTAGGCCGAGTCTATACTGAGTGGTCTTTATGCACACTGCAGGCTCTGACTCGAAATCCTCTTTAATCATTGCCTTGAGCGCCTTGCGCTGCGGAACTCAAAACCCCTCGTGTATTCCGTCGCCTTTCACGAGCAAATGTTTGGTCTTGCCGCCGGGGCTATGTTGCAGGTGGGCCACAACCTGCTTGCACATACGCTTCAAGTGCCCTGCGTCTTTGCTCGCAACCACTTCCTCCGGGAAATCGAGCCTGTGAGTGACATTCGGCAACCCCAGGTAGATTGTGTGGCGGCCCTCCGCGTGCTTGTAATCAAGCGTTGCACCTTGGAACGCGTTGCCCAGAGTCCTCATTAAAACCTCGATTTTCTCTTTCATGCAGTCTCCAATCCCTACAACGCGCCACTACTCGTCCAAGGCCTGAAAGGCCAGGCCAGTCCAATCGCCGCCGCCGCAGTTTTTGAGCACTCGCGCGCCTAATCGCTTAGGTGCTCGACGCTTCCGTGGTTTCATTTTCGACGCCTCCATTCTTGAGATCCTCCGCAATCAATTGAAATTGCTCCAACGCCGCTTCCAGGTCAGCCGTGATGTCCTGCGCAATAATTTCCGGCGCCGGCAAATTCGCGGACTCTTCCAGAGCGTCGTCCTTGAGCCAGAAGATGTCCAGGTTCACCTTGTCGCGCTTCGTCAATTCCTCGTAGGTGAAGGACTTGAAGCGTTCGCTTTCCTTGCGGTTCAGACGGTTCTTCGGGTTGTAGCAGGCGACGAAGTCGTCCAGGTCGCTGCGCTTGAGGGTGTTCTCCTTGAGCGTGAAATGCAGGTTCGTGCGCAGATCGTAGATCCACAGCTTTCGGGTCCAGGGCTTTTCCTGTGCGGGCTTGCGGTCGAAGAACAGGACGTTCGCCTTGACGCCCTGTGCGTAGAAAATTCCTGTCGGCAGGCGCAGCAGCGTGTGGACGTCCGCCTGCTTGAGCAATTCGCGGCGGATAGTCTCGCCCGCGCCCCCTTCGAAAAGCACGTTGTCCGGCAGCACCACCGCTGCGCGCCCGTGCTGCTTGAGGATCGTGAAAATATGCTGGAGGAAATTGAGCTGTTTGTTGCTCGTGCTGGCCCAAAAATCGTCGCGGTTGATGATCAGCGATTCCTTCGACGACTCGCCCGACTCGTTGACGATGGTGACGCTGCTCTTCTTGCCGAAAGGCGGATTGGCCAGAACCAAATCGTATTCGCCGTGCTTCCCGGCCAGCGCCTCCTTGGTGACGACTGGCAAATCCTCCTCCAACTCTCCGCCGATGCCGTGCAGGAGCAGGTTCATCGCGCAGAGCCGCGTGACGCTGTCCACCAATTCGATGCCGAAGAATGTGCCTGCCTTGAGTTTTTTCTTTTGCGCACGGTCGAGCGCATAATGCTTGGCCAGATAATCATGCGCCGCGAGCAGGAAGCCGCCTGTGCCGCAGGCCGGGTCACAAATGGCCTGCCCTGGTTTCGGTGCGACAGCGTCAACAATCGCGGCGATCAGTGGGCGCGGCGTAAAATATTGCCCCGCGCCCCCTTTAACGTCCTCGGCGTTCTTTTGCAACAATCCTTCGTAGGCATCGCCTTTCACGTCGGCCGAGAGGCTGGACCATTGTTCCTTGTCGATTAGGTCCGCAATAAGTCGGCGGAGTTTGGCCGGGTCTTGGATTTTGTTCTGCGCTTTGCGGAA
>JANLTJ010000050.1:0-37114 GCA_031362885.1 Betaproteobacteria bacterium | reverse complement strand
TAGATCGCTGGGAAACGAATCTAACCCTTTGCTTTTTTTGGCGTCCCCAAGGGGATTCGAACCCCTGTTACCGCCGTGAAAGGGCAGTGTCCTAGGCCTCTAGACGATAGGGACTTAAGCTTGCAACGATCAACTGTTTTTTCGTGGTGGAGGTAAGCGGGATCGAACCGCTGACCTCTTGCATGCCATGCAAGCGCTCTCCCAGCTGAGCTATACCCCCGCGAAAGGGGCGCATTATACGGGCCGGATTTTCCACTGTAAAGAATTGGGGATATGGTGAAAAAACGCCCGTTCGTTTCCGAACGGGCGTTGCCTTACTGGCTGCAACCACCACCACCGGAGCGTGCCCCGGCGGCGGCTTGCGTCAGGCGCTTAACTGATTGCCCAGCGGCAGGTTGCGGATCCGCTTGCCGGTCGCCGCGAACACGGCGTTGATGAACGCCGGTGCGAACGGCGGAACACCCGGCTCGCCAACCCCGCTGGAGGGATTGTCGATGGTGGCTTCGATGATATGCGTGCGGACATCCATCGCTCCCTGGCCGATGCGCAGCACCTGGTAGTCGTGGAAGTTGTTTTGCTCGACGCGGCCGTTCTTGAAGGTGATTTGATTCAGCTTCGCGAGGCTCAGTCCCATTACCGCGGCGCCCTCGATCTGCGAACGCACGCGCTCAGGGTTGACCACGAAACCGCAGTCGATCGCTGTATCCACGCGCGGCACCGTGACGTTGCCCTTGTCGTCCACCGCCACTTCAACCACGGTCGCTACGTAGCTCAGGAAGCTGCGCTGCACGGCGATGCCCAAGCCATGGCCTTTGGGCAACTTGCGCCCCCAGCCTGCCTCTTTGGCAACGCGCTCGACAACACGACGGGTACGGCCGGTATCAACCGGATAGGTATCCCAGGGGTCACCGTAGTTCCACAACTCGCTGGTTACCGTCTTGCGCGGATCGACGATGCGCGCCGGCCCGATCATCTCGAGCAGGAAGTCTTTCGGATCACGTCCCAGTTCGTGGGCCAGCTCCGCTACCATGGACTGCATGGCAAAGGCGTGCGGAATATTGTTGACCGAACGGAACCAGCCAATGCGCGTTTGCGCAACGGCTTCGCCGGTTTCCAGTCGCAGATTGGGCACATTGAACGGTGTGTCGATCAATCCCAGGCCAAGTTCCAGTGCGCTTTCGCGTTTCGGGTCCGGCATGAAGTTGGACATCAGGGATGGCGACACGCTGCGATGACGCCAAGCCACGACCTTGTTGTTCTTGTCGAGGCCTGCTGTAACGTGCTGGTAGGACACGCTGTGATAGAAGGAATGCTGGATGTCGTCCTGGCGCGTCCACACCACTTTGACCGGTGTACCGCCCATGGCCTTGGACAAAATTGCCGCTTCCAGGGCAAAGTCGCATTTCGACTTGCGTCCGAAGCCGCCGCCCAACAGGGTCACGTTGACCTTGACGTCCTCTTCCTTCATGCCCAGCGTCGCGGCCACATCGCCACGGGTGCCACCGGGGCTTTGCACGCAGGCCCAGACTTCGGCTTTGCCGTTCTTGATCTGTACTACAGCCGCCGGCGGTTCCATCGGAACATGCACCCCATGCGGAATGTAGTACTCGCGCTCGATGACCTTGACCGCTCCGGCCAAGGCCTTGTCGACATCGCCTTCGTTGCGCTCAATCTTGCCGGGCTTGCGGGCTTGCGCCTGCATCTGCGCCTTGTAGGTGTCGGAGTTGTAGTTCTTGTTTGGGCCATCATCCCAAGTCACCTTCAGAGCTTCGCGGCCCTTGAGTGCCGCCCAGGTGCTGTTGGCGATGACCGCGACGCCGCCCAGCGGAGCAAACTTGGCAGGCATGGGGGTGTGGGGAATCTTGACCACTTTGATCACACCCGGCACTTTCATGGCGGCTGCTTCGTCGAAGGTCTTGACCTGACCCAGAACCACCGGAGGACGTGCCACCACCGCGTATTTCATCCCCGGAACATGGATGTCCTGCGCGTAGTTGGCTTTACCCGTGGTGATGTCGAACAGGTCCGTGATCTGCACTTCACCCTTGCCGATGTAGCGGAACTCGGACGGATCCTTGAGCGTGATGCTGCCTGCTTTGGGTGTCTTCAGCTTGGACGCCGCCGCAGCGAGTTCACCGAAGCCCATCGATTTGCCGGTCGGGACATGCACTACTTTGTGGTTTTCTGCACGGCAGTCAGAATCGGACGCACCCCATGCCATTGCGGCCGCATGTTCCAGCATTTGCCGGGCCGCTGCGCCACACGCGCGCATGGGCTGGATGAAGTGGCGGATGCTGCGCGAGCCATCGGTATCTTGGTTGCCGTATTTCTTTTCGTCGCCTTCGGCCTGAATGATCTTGACCTTCGACCAGTCGGCTTCCATTTCGTCCGCGACCACCATGGGCAGGCTGGTGCGCGAACCGGTGCCCATTTCCGAGCGATGCGTAACGATGGTGACCGTACCGCTGGAGTCGATGGAGACAAACACATGCGGATCCCACACCACGCCACCGGGCATGCCGCCGGCTCCAGTTTCGTACGCGGCCATGGCCACGCCGGAAGGTACAAATTGGGCAGCAAGAACAAGGCCACCGCTGCCGACTACACCCTTCAGCAGATTGCGGCGGCTGACATTGGTAATGATTGCCTGATTATTTTCGGATTTCATCTCAGGCCTCCTGAGCGGCTGATTTCACCGCTGCAAAAATGCGTTGATAACAGCCGCAACGGCAGATATTCCCGGACATGGCTCCAAGAATTTCGTCGTCCGACGGATTTTTGTTTTCGGCCAGCAGTCCGGCGGCGCTCATGATCTGGCCGCACTGGCAATAGCCGCATTGCGGCACGTTCGCCGCGCGCCAGGCTTTTTGCACCGGGTGATTGCCATCCGGGGAAAGCCCCTCGATGGTTGTCACCGCGCGTGCGGAAACATCCTTCATGACCGTGACGCAGGAACGCACCGCCTTGCCGTCGATATGCACGGTGCAGGCGCCGCACAAACCAGTGCCGCAACCGAACTTGGTTCCGGTCAAGGCAAGTTCGTCGCGTAGATACCACATCAGCGGCATTTGCGGATCGCCCTGATAGTCCATGTCTTGCTTGTTCACTTTGAGCTTCATCTGATCAATCCTCCATCGAGCTTAGAATTTCTTGGATTTGTAAAATTTTTTGTTCAGCAGCACTAGATCCGGTTTGATTTACAAGCTGCGCGGAAACTTTACCCCATTAACAGGTGCTGGTGTTATCACGCGCGAAAGAAATTTCCATGGTCCAGAGGCGAGGGCGCATGGAGGCGGGGAAGTACCGCTTACGGACCACAGCTCAGTATCTGAAGGATGCGGCTGCGCACCATAAAATCCAAAAATGCCGGCGCGAGAGCACCTTGGCGACATTTATTTCTCAAATTCCGCGCGGCATGATTGCGGGATGTCCCAAGCTTGACCTTTGGATTGATGCGCCGCAGTATGTACAGGGTTCGCGTGATCTCAAACTGGCAGATATAAATTGGGGATTTGCCGCAGTGAGTCGGATACTCGCCTCTCGGGAGTATCCAGAATCTCTGGCTGCAGATCTTTTTCTTCTGATTCCACTGCGCTCAATTCCGTATTTCGTCCGATATCGGGCAATGCTTTCTCATGTCACCTGATTTTCACCCTGTCGTTCCTGCGGTTCTATCGTTTCTGGATAACGCGACGCTCTATTCCTCGCGGTTTGACGATATCTATGCTTCCGCGAACGGTGCACTCGAGCAGGCTCAACACGTTTTCCTGGACGGCAACGATTTGCCGAATCGCTGGCAAGGAGTCGAGCGTTTCACGATTGTGGAGACAGGATTCGGCGCGGGATTGAATTTTCTGGCGACATGGCGCGCTCTACGGCAAAGCGGCGCCACACGGGTAGACCTGCACTATGTGTCCGTGGAGAAACATCCGTTCCCGCTGGCGGCACTAGAGGCGATTCATGAACGTTATTCTGAAATTGGGGAAATCGCGGCCCGGTTGCGCGAGCAGTATCCGCCGCTGCTGCCAGGGTTTCATCGTCTGCATTTCGACAACGGTCGTGTGACGCTGACGTTGTTGTTCGGCGATGCTGCCGAAATGCTGCGTCAATTGCAGTCCAGGGCCGACGCGTTTTTTCTCGATGGTTTCGCCCCCGCCAAGAATCCGGACATGTGGAGTGCGGGCGTATTCAAGGAGCTGGCGCGCCTGGCCGGCGCGAATGCCACGCTGGCGACCTATACCGTTGCCGCGTCGGTTTGGAATGGACTCGAAGCGGCCGGATTCGCACTGGAAAAACGGCAGGGATTCGCAAACAAACGGGAAATGCTTCGCGGCAGCTACGCGCTACCGGTCAAAGAAACGGCAAACGTACGCGACAAGCGCGTTATCGTGATCGGTGCCGGACTGGCCGGAACGTCCTGCGCAAACAGCATGGCACGGCGGGGCTGGGGCGTGCTCTTGATTGAGCGGCATCCGGCGCCGGCACAGGAGGCATCCGGCATACCAGCGGGTTTAATGCGGCCGGTGTTCTCGCTTGACTGGAATCCGCACAGCAGGTTTACCTCCGGCGCTTTTTTATACGGGATCCGGCATCAATTGGCACTTAAGCCGTTGGACCACGGATCAAAGCCCGGACAGGCCGGCGTGCTGCAATTAGCGCGCGACGAACTCCACTTTGAGAAGCAGAAACGCATTGTCGAACAGTTTTCCCTGCCGCGGGACCTGGCAAGCGTGGTTCAAACTGGGGAGGCGACTGAGATCGCCGGCACGGCCGTAGCCGGACCGGCGATCTGGTTTCCCAGTTCCGGCTGGGCCAGTCCTGCGGCCATGTGCCGATCAAATCTTGACAACTCGGGAGGCGGCGTCACGAGTCTCTATGGCTGCGACGTCGCCGGGCTTAGGCGTACCGGCGCGTGTTGGGACGTGCTTGACGCCTCCGGACAAGTGCTCGCGAATGCGCCGGTGGTCGTGCTTGCAAACGCGCTAACGGTGCGCCGGTTTCCGCAAGCCGACTGGCTGCCGCTGCGGCCGGTGCGCGGGCAGGTGAGCCTGATGCCGCAGCGAACCGGCCGTGATCTGCGCACCGCAGTGTGCAAAGAGGGTTACATCACACCGGCCAAAGATGGCATGCATTGCGTGGGCGCTACATTTAACGAGGATCTGCCGGGCGTTGACGCTCGATCTGAGGATCACGAAACAAACCTTTTGCGCCTGGAATCGATGTTGCCGGGATTTGGTGAGGGGGTCACGATTGCGAATTTGGGCGCAAGGGTTGCTTTCCGCACCATGAGCTTCGACCGGTTACCGGTGCTGGGCGCCTTGCCCGATCCTCGCCGGCCCGGTTCTGGCGATGCAGACGGCTTGTTCACCTGTCTGGCCTTAGGGTCGAGAGGCATGACTTGGGCCGCGCTGTCGGCGGAAATCGTTGCGAGCCGTATCTGCGGCGAGCCCATGCCGATCGAGGCCAGCATGCTTAAAATGTTGGAGCCTGACAGATTCTTGAGAATGTACCCGGAGCGGCGGAAGTAGCGCGGAAAGCCCGGTCGTACGAACGGCCAGTCTTCAGACGCGGGGGAAAGGACGCGCCGACCGTATCCTTAAGTTATGCACTAAGTTCTGAACTCGGGCTAGAATGCACTTGAGCGCTTTCAAATAACTCTTTATCCATCCATGGGAAATCATCAACAGCGCCCTGCGCTGATGAATAGCCTTTCCTGCGTGCCAAAGGCAGCATTAAGAGCACATCATGTCGTTACCTATACGTGGTATTTCTTTCAAGGCGGCAATGGGCATGTTGCATGGGCAGTGCGGGTTTGATGCCGAAACATCTGAATACCAATCGACCGCGATCCTGGTTGGAATCCTGGTTGAAACCCCGGTTAAAACTCTGGTTGGCTTCGGTTAACGAATCGTGACGACCCGGCCCGGACCTTTTGAACGTTCCCCGCGCGACCGGCGAAGGGACGACATCCTGGGAGAAGGCGAGGCGCGATTCCGTGCGCTGGTACAGAACTCCTTTGACATCATCACCATTCACGACGCCGGCGGTGTGACCGTATATGAGTCTCCCGCGGCATCGCGCCTGTTGGGATATCCATCGGGGATGTTGATCGGAAAGACCCCATTTGAGACCCTGCATCCGAAAGACGTGGCGCGGGCCCGGATCGCTTTCAGTGCCTTGCTCAACGGGGAAGTGTTGACCTCACCCCTGATCCTGCGCTTTCGCCACGCGGATGGCTCCTGGATCTATCTCGAAGCCCTGGGAAACAACTTGCTCGATCATCCCGGTATCCGCGGCATTGTGCTGACCTCGCGCGACATCACTGAGCGCAAGCGTGCTGAAGAGCGGGTGCGATATCTGGCGAATTACGATGCATTGACCGGCTTGCCGAACCGCTTCCTGATGCAGGAGCGGTTGGCGCAGATCATCGCGCATGCTTCCCGCAACCGGTTGCGCGTGGCGCTTGTGCATGTTGACCTTGATCGCTTTAAAGAGGTCAACGAGACATGGGGCAGCTACGCGGGAGATGCGCTGTTGAAACAAGCGGCGGACCGAATCCGCCAGTCGACCCAGGAGGCGGAAACGGTCGCCCGGGTTGGTGGCGACGAATTCACGCTGGTCTATCCGAACATCACCAGTTTGCAGGCATTGTCCACCACCGCTTTGCTGATTCTCGGAGAGCTTGCCCGGCCCTTCGCAAGCGACGGCCAGGAGGTGTTCGTTTCGGCATCGGTCGGTATCAGTCTGTATCCGGATGATGCCGCAAATGTTAACGAACTCATCAAACATGCCGGTGCGGCAATGTCCAGTGCCAAGCAATTGGCGAGAAATAGTTTCCAGTTTTATACCTCCGGTTTGAATCAGGAAGCGCAGGACAGGATGCTGATTCAGACCGGCCTGCGCACGGCCATCGCACGTGGCGAAATGAGTCTGGTTTTTCAGCCCAAGATCGATCTTTCGACGCGACGCCTTTTCGGTGCGGAAGCCCTGCTGCGCTGGACGCATCCGAAACTCGGGTCAATTGCGCCTTCGCGCTTCGTGCCGATCGCGGAGGAAGCGGGACTCATCGGGCAAATCGGCGAGTGGGTATTCCAGACCGCTTGCCGGCAGATTCGCGAGTGGCAGGACGCAGGACACCATATCCGGGTGGCGGTAAATGTGTCTTGCCGTCAGTTTCAGGATTATGATCTTGCCGAACTCGTGACGAAAATACTGGGCAGCACCGGTGCCAAGGCGACCAATCTGGAAATCGAACTGACCGAATCCGCCGTCATGCGCGACGCGGAGTCTTCCATTGTTGCGCTCGAGAAACTGGCGGCTGTCGGAGTACGGATCGCCATCGACGATTTTGGCACTGGATACTCGAGCCTGTCTTATCTTAAGAGGCTCCCGCTAGATTATCTGAAAATTGATCAATCCTTCGTGCGTGACATTACTTCCGATCCGAACGACGCCGCGATTGTGCGGGCCATCATTACCCTGGCGCGCAGCCTTGGAATAAAGGTCATTGCGGAGGGCGTGGAAAACGAAGCCCAGCTCGCTTTTCTGAACGCCTACGGTTGTCAATATGCGCAGGGATTTCTTTTCGGACGGCCGCTGACCGCTCTCCAGCTTGCCCGGATGGCAGCCACGGGCGAGCCTGCGCAAGACGCAGGCTGATCAATGACGCAAAAAATCCTGGCATTCGCAGGCAGTCTGCGCAGGGGATCGCTCAACAAGAAACTGGTGCGCGTCGCGGCTGATGGTGCGCGCGCAGCCGGAGCGGAAGTAACCGAAATCGATCTGCGCGATATCCCAATGCCGTTCTACGACGGCGACATGGAGCGCGAACAGGGAATGCCGCCAAACGCAAAATTGTTCAAGCGCCTGCTCATTGAGCACAACGGCGTACTGATCAGCACTCCCGAATACAACAGCGCCATATCCGGAGTTCTTAAAAATGCGATCGATTGGGCCTCGCGCGCGGAATCCGGCGAGCCACCGCTGGTGGCCTTCAAAGGCAAGGTGGGGGGGGTCATGGCCGCCTCGCCCGGCAACCTTGGCGGCGTGCGCGCACTGGTGATGCTAAGGGCGCTGCTTTCACATTTGGGCGTGATCGTTGTGCCCACTCAGCTTGGCATCATGCGCGCCAACGACGCGTTCGATGTCAGTGGTAGTCTATTGGACCAGACCCAGCGCGACACGGTCCGGTCCATTGGCGCCGAAGTTGTGCACTTTGTCCGTAAGTTCGGCTGATCGGTCCATACCGGTGCGTTGGTCACAAGTCGTGCTTTGACTCGGTGCATGGGGCTGGCCGGGACCGGTGAGCATCAGACCGGAAGCGCGGTCGGCGGATTTTCCCCTGACGCTCGACCTGCGCGGTCAACCGGACTACGCTGCGGCTTTCGAGATCGTGCCGCAACCGGCGCAGCAGCAATAAATCGAAAGGAAAACCGCATGAATCACGCTTGGCTCATTGTACTGATGTTGTTGTCCTCGGCGGCCAATGCAACCGAGTGGCTGGAGGTCGGCGCCGACACCGAAGCGAAGTACTACATCGATTTGGACTCGATTGTGGTCGATGGGGAAAACGTCACCGTGCAAAAGCGCGGCATCTATACACATGTGCTGACAGATAATTTGGCCGGGCGCCCGACCGTGTTCAAGGAAACGATCGGCAGTGTCGAAATTGACTGCGCGCGACGCATCAATCGCATTACCCAAATCGACATGATCGGGGAGGGCGGCGAAGTGGCCTGGTCCTCCGGACCGATGAAAAAACGCATGTGGGAGGATGTGCGGCCGAATACCCACGCGGCAATCACGGTGGAAATGGTCTGCGCACGTATCAAGGCGATCTGAGCCAACCCCGACTTCCGTCAAAGGCGCCGCTGGGCGCCATTTTTCTTTGATGCGAGTCTGGTACGCTCGCGAAGCATCCAAGTCCGGGGGGTCAATGAGAGCGAACTGGTCGGCAGTGCTTCTGATGCTGGGTGCAGCCGTTTGTTCGGCCGCCCAGGTGGAATTCTTTTCGCCGCAGGGTGAAGTCAAGGGCGTGCGCCAGGTCGCGGTACGGTTTTCCGAGCCAATGGTCGCCTTCGGCGATCCCCGTCTGCCCGAGCCCTTTGACATTACGTGCCCCGTTCCGGGCGCGGCGCGCTGGGCCGACCAGAAGAACTGGGTATACGACTTCGCTTACGATTTGCCGGCCGGGCTGGGTTGCAGTTTCCGGCTCAAGCCCGACCTGGTGTCGCTCGACGGCAACAATTTGGAACCGACCCCGGCGTTTGAGTTCAGCACCGGTGGCCCGGCCATCGTTCAGATGATGCCCTACGAGGGCAGTCGCATCGATGAAGAGCAGATTTTTCTGCTCGGGCTCGACGCACCCGCGACCGAGTCCTCGATCGGCGCCAACGCCTATTGCGACATCGGCGGTATCAGCGAGCGTGTTCCGGTACGGGTCATTACCGGAGCGGAGCGCAGGAAACTGCTGGCCGGACGTCGCGATTTCGTGGACCGGTTTTTTTACGTGTTGTTCAAGGACGGCCGCGAACTCCTGATTGACGGCCGGCCGTTTGCCAAGGGGACGCGATTCGAGCAATTCCTTGCCGCTGAGGACAAATTCCCGATCGCCGTGGTGCAATGCAAACGCCGGTTGCCGAACAATGCAAAGTTCCGGCTGGTGTGGGGCAAAGGTATCGTTTCCAAAAGCGCAGTACCGACGCGGCAGGAGCAGACGCTCGCGTATCAGGTTCGCGACAGTTTTCAGGCGCGCTTCAGCTGCGAGCGCGTCAACAAGGATGCGCAATGCCTGCCGATCATGCCGATGCGATTGTCGTTCAGCGCACCGGTGCCGCGCGCCGTTGCCGGGAAAATTGCGCTCAATGCGGGAGGTAAACCGATTCCGGCGCAAATGGCGGACGCCAAGAGCGCGCCGGAGTTTGTCGAGGACGTGTTTTTCCCCGGCCCGTTTCCAGAACGCGCCCAGTTCATCATCGTGGTCCCTGCGGACCTGACCGACGACGCTGGACGCAAGCTCGCCAACCAGTCGCGGTTTCCCTTGACGGTGCGCACCGACGAGAACCCGCCGCTGGCCAAGTTTCCGGCCCGATTCGGCATTATCGAAGCCAGAGGCGATGGCCTGTTGCCGGTGACCCTGCGCAATCTGGAAGCCATGGTGGAGGGGCGGCTGGCGAGAACCCGGGGCAAGGACGAACCGGCGGTCGCGATCACGGAGAAGGCCGACGCGGCGATCAACTGGCTCAAGAACAAACTCGATGAAGCCAAGCAAGCCAGCATCCCCGTTCCCGGCAGTTACTCGCGCGTGGCCGACGGCGATGTGATGACCATGCTCGATTGGATGAAACGCCTGCGCAACCTGGAGCAGGAGCGCTGGCGATATGACGAAAAGACGCAGGAGAACGTGCCCGAGTACCAGTTGGGTCAGACATCCATATTCACGGGAGGCGATCGCGTCAGTGCCATAAAAGTGCCGAAGCCCGACGGCGCGCGTGCCTTTGAGGTGGTCGGCATTCCACTGGAGAAACCCGGATTTTATGTCGTCGAACTGGCCAGTCCGCGTCTGGGTGCGGCGCTGCTGAAGTCGCGCACGCCGTACTTCGTGCAGTCGGCGGCGCTGGTGACAAATCTCTCGGTGCATTTCAAATGGGGCCGGGAGTCCTCGCTGGTCTGGGTTACGGCGCTCGACAGCGGCCTGGCGGTATCTAAAGCGCTGGTTTCCATCCAGGATTGCTCCGGAAAAGTTCACTTTCGCGGCAGCACCGATGCGCAGGGCCGCCTCCGTGTCGGTGCGGTGCTGCCCGATAGCGGGAATCTGCCCGGGTGTCTGACTGACTACGACAGACAACTCGTGGTGTCCGCTCGCCTAGGAGAGGATCTTTCGTTCGTGATGTCGGACTGGAATGAGGGTATCGCAAACTGGCGCTACAACTTGCGCGAGGGGGGCTGGGGCGGTCCGTATCTGGTGACAACGGTATTCGATCGCACCCTGGTGCGCGCCGGCGAGACCGTAAGCATGAAGCATTACTATCGCCGACACGAAGGGCAAGGCTTCGCATTTGTACCAGCCGACAAGCTGCCAGGGAAAATAACTCTGGTTCACCAGGGATCGGAGCAGAAGTACGAGCTGCCCGTGAAGTGGGATGCGCGCAACAGCGCGGAAAGTCGCTGGACGATCCCGCCGGGTGCCAACAAGGGCACCTATGTCGTACAGGTGACGGATACTCTGGAAGCGCGTACTGGTGCCCGGGAAACAACGCGACAGGCCGGCCGCTTTCGCGTCGAGGAATTCCGCGTCCCCTTGATGAAGGCGGCCATCAATGGGCCGAAATCGCCGCGCGTCAAGCCCCGGAACCTGGAACTCGATGTGCATCTGCGTTACCTCGCCGGCGGCGGTGCCGCCTATGCCCCGGTGAAAGTGCGCGCGCTGGTACAGCCCAGGAACGTGGCATTTGCCGATTACGAGGGCTTCGCTTTTGCCAATGGCAAAGTGGTGGAAGGACTGGAAGAACCTTCAGGTACACAATCGTTTTCCGGTGAGTACGAACTGGGCGATGCCGATGGCGAAGATCCGGTTGCATTGCAGCCCGGCAACGGCACGCGGGCGCTGAAGACCGTGGATCTGATGCTCGACGGTGCCGGTACGGCGCGCGTCACGCTGCCGGATCTGCCGGCCGCGGATATTCCCCAGGAGGTCAATGCGGAACTCGAATACGCGGATCCGAACGGGGAAAGACTCACCGCGTCCACCCGCGTGCCACTGTGGCCTTCAAGGATCGTCCTTGGTATCAAGCCCGACGCCTGGGCTTTATCCAGGGATCAGTTGAAGTTCCAGGTTCTGGCGCTGGATCTCGCCGGCAAGCCAGTGCGGCAGCAGGCCGTCACGGTTCAGCTTTACGCGCGCAATAGCTATACCCACCGCAAGCGCCTGATCGGAGGTTTCTACGGTTACGAGAACGGCGCGAAAGTCGAAAAGCTCAACGTGGCATGCGAAGGCAAGACCAACGACAAAGGCCGTTTGTTCTGTAACCTGAAGGCGCCGCTATCGGGCAACATCATCATGGGCGCGAGCGCGAAAGACCGGGACGGCAACTTATCTTATGCCAACGCTTCAGCCTGGGTGGCTGGCAACGAGGCCTGGTGGTTCGACCAGAATAACGACGACCGCATGGACTTGATTCCCGAGCGCAAGCGCTATGAGCCGGGGCAGACGGCGAAATTTCAGGTGCGCATGCCATTCCGCCAGGCCACTGCGCTGGTGACGGTGGAGCGCGAAGGTGTCATCGATTCGTTCGTGCAGCCGTTATCCGGCAACGCCCCGGTGATCAATGTTCCCCTGAAAGGCACATATGCGCCGAACGTGTTCGTTTCGGTGCTGGTGGTGCGCGGGCGCATTTCCGATGTTCAGCCCACGGCGTTAGTGGACCTCGGAAAACCGGCGTTCAAGATGGGCGTGGCGGAAATCAGCGTCGGCTGGCAGGCGCACGAACTCGGCGTCAAGGTCAGCTCCGACAGGCAGACTTACAAGGTACGCGACAAGGCCCGCGTGACGGTACAAGTGACGCAACGCGCCGGCGGGCGAGCGCCGAAATCCGGCGAAGTCGCCATCGCCGCGGTGGATGAAGGTTTGCTGGAACTGCTGCCGAACGAATCCTGGAAACTGCTCGAAACCATGATGCGCCCGCGCGGTATCGAGGTGAACAGCTCGACTGCATCCATGCAGGTGGTGGGCAAACGCCACTATGGCCGCAAGGCGCTGGCCCAGGGTGGTGGAGGCGGGCGACAATCGGCACGCGAATTGTTCGACACCCTGCTGCTGTGGAAAGCGAAGCTGCCGCTGGACGAAAACGGTCGCGCCACGGTGGACATACCGCTGAACGATTCGCTCACGTCGTTTCGTATCATCGCCATTGCTGATTCCGGCGTTGGCTTGTTTGGCACCGGCCACACCACGATTCGCGCCACCCAGGATCTGATGTTGTTGTCCGGACTGCCGCCGCTGGTGCGCGAAGGCGATCGGTTCGATGCCCGCTTCACGTTGCGAAACGCTTCCGCACGCGCAAGCGAAGTCGAAGTCAGTGGCAGAATGTCAGATGAGACCATGCCTCCGGCGCGCCTTACGCTCGCCGCCGGTGAGGCGCGCGAGATCGGCTGGGAGGTCACGGTTCCGGTCAACGCCAAAGAATTGAGCTGGGACGTGGCGGTGCATGAAACCTCGGCGAGCGCGGCGACTCCCGCGGATCGCCTCAAAGTGCGGCAGAAGGTCATCGCCGCGGTGCCGGTGCGTGTCTTTCAGGCGACACTGGCGCAACTCGATCGTCCGCTTGACCTGGATGTGAACATGCCGGACGACGCGGTGCCGGGTCGTGGTGGCATACGCGTCGGTCTCACGCCCAGGCTGGCCGAAGATCTTCCCGGTGTGCGCGAGTTCATGGTCGGATATGGCTACACCTGTCTGGAGCAGCGCGTATCGCGCTCCATCGCCTTGCGCGACAAGGCGATGTGGACTAGGACGATGGATCAACTGCCCGCATTTCTTGACCGGGATGGTTTCGCGAAATACTTTGCTTCCGAGCGAGTCGGCAGCGATGCCGTAACCACCTATGTACTGGCGATTGCCGCCGAGGCCGGCTGGGAGATTCCGGAAGGGCCGCGTTCGCGTATGCAGGGGGCGCTGCGCAACTTTGTTGCCGGCCGCGTCAGCCGTGATTCGCCGTTGCCGACCGCCGACCTGACCATCCGTAAAGTGGCGGCGCTGGACGCCATGTCGCGCTATCAGCCGATCGAACCCAGTCAACTGGACTCGATCGAAATCGCACCGAATCTGTGGCCGACTTCAGCGGTGCTGGACTGGCACGGTCTGATGAAGCGCAGCGCTCAACTGAAAAATCGGGAGCAACAGCTTGAGGACACCGGACAAATCCTGCGCTCGCGTTTGAATTTCCAGGGCACCACATTGGGGTTTTCGACCGAGCGGCAGGATTATCTGTGGTGGCTGATGGTCTCGACCGACGTCAACGCCAACCGCATGTTGCTGGCGGTGCTGGACGAGGAAAAATGGCGCGACGACATTCCTCGCCTCACGCGCGGAACACTGGGCCGTCAGCAATATGGGCGCTGGAACACCACGGTGGCGAATGCTTGGGGCATTCTGGCGATGGATAAGTACTCCGCCCGATTCGAATCCGATCCCGTCACAGGCGAGGTACAGGCGAATCTGGCTATGCAGAAAAAGGGTCTGGACTGGGGCAAGCAGCCCTCAGGAGGCAGCATCGATTTCAACTGGCCAGATAGGCAGGCAAGACTTTCGGTGGATCAGATCGGCAGCGGCAAGCCCTGGGTTAGCGTGCAAAGTCGGGCCGCCATTCCGCTCAAGGAGGCGCTGTCGAGCGGCTACAAGATCGTGCGCACGGTAACACCGGTGGAAGTCAAGACAGCGGGCGAACTGCACCGGGGCGACACCGTGCGCATACGCCTCGAAATCGAGGCGCAAGCGGATATGTCCTGGGTGGTGGTGGATGATCCCGTGCCCGGCGGGGCGGCCATTCTCGGCAGTGGTCTCGGCGGAGATTCGCGCATCTTGTCCACCGGCGAGGCCAAACGTGGTTTCGTCTGGCCGGCGTTCGAGGAACGTGGTTTCGATGCTTTTCATGCCTATTATCGCTTCGTGCCCAAAGGCAGTTTCGTGGTCGAGTACACCGTGCGCCTGAACAATCCGGGCCGCTTTCAACTGCCGCCCACGCGCGTCGAAGCCATGTACGCGCCTGAAATGTTCGGCGAGTTGCCCAATGTTGCCGTAACGGTCGGTCCGTGACCGTCAACATCGCTCTGCCGGCAATGTGCAGGGTATCTCAGACCAGTCCGTCAGGTCGCCGGAAAATGATTGCCACGTTCTGCGCGTGCGTCACTTTCGGCACGATCAGCGGCATGGCCGGTGGCGCGGCGGATCTCGCATCCTTCGACGAAGTCAGATCGCTCTGGACTTCGACCGAGGGTGTGCTGCTCGACCGCAACGGCGCCGTGTTGCATGAGCTGCGGGTCATCGAACAGGGCCGGCGCCTGGCATGGACTCAACTGCGTGATATCTCGCCAGCGGCGCTGGCAACCATCATTCGCGCCGAGGACAAGCGTTTTTATCAGCATCGGGGCGTGGACTGGCTGGCGTTGTCGGATGCGGCACTGGACACGCTGTTGTTTTCGAATCCACGCGGTGCCTCAACCATATCAATGCAAGTCGCTTCGCATCTGGATACCGCATTGCGCCCGAGCAGACAACGACGGTCGGTGTCGCAGAAATGGGACCAGATTGGCGCGGCGCGAGAGCTCGAAAGTCACTGGAGCAAGAGCCAGATCCTTGAGGCTTACATGAATCTTTCGACCTTTCGCGGCGAGCTTCAGGGTCTGGGTGCCGCCGCTCGCGCCTTGTTTGACAAGGAACCCAGTGGTCTCGATGAACCCGAGTCGCTGCTGCTTGCGGTGCTGCTGCGCGGACCGAATGCGAAGGCGGAAGCGGCGGCGAAACGGGCTTGCCAACTGGCTCGAAGCATGAAAGTGGACGTGCCCTGCGCGCAGTTGCAAGCGCTTGCGCTGTCGGCGCTGCCGGCTGCACCCATAATTCTGCCGCGCGTGGCTCTGGCGCCTCACGTTGCCAGGGACTTGCTATCGGCTGACCGGCCGCGGGTACAAACGACCCTCGACGCCGGACTGCAAGCCTATGCGACCGGTTTGTTGCGCCAGCAACTGGCGGCGCTTTCAGGCGACCATGTCGCCGACGCCGCCGCCCTGGTGGTGGACAATCGCAGCGGCGAGGTGCTGGCCTATGTCGGCAACGCGGGGGATTTCTCGAGCGCGATTTATGTGGATGGAGTGCGTGCGCTGCGGCAGGCCGGATCGACGCTCAAGCCTTTCCTGTATGGCATGGCGATTGAACAAAAACTGATTACAGCCGCTTCGCTGATGGACGACACGCCAGTTAACTTGGCCACGCCCGGTGGTTTGTACGTGCCTCAGAACTACGATCTCGATTTCAAAGGACTGGTCAGCGCGCGAACCGCCTTGTCGTCCTCGTTGAACGTGCCGGCGGTGCGCACCCTGATGCTGGTCGGCACGAACCCCTTTATCGAGCGCTTGCGGAAGTTGGGATTTGACGCGATCGCGGACGATGGCGACTACTACGGTTATTCACTTGCGCTGGGCTCCGCGGAAGTCAGCCTCTGGCAACTGACCAACGCCTATCGTGCGCTGGCCAATGCGGGTAAATGGTCGCCGCTCGCGCTTGAGCGCGCACCCGCACCTTCGGCCACGCCGGTGCTCGATCCAGCCGCAGCGTGGATCGTTTCCAGCATGCTTTCCGATCCGATGGCACGGAGCCTGACGTTCGGATTGCAGAATCCGCTGACTTCGCGCCACTGGACGGCGGTCAAGACTGGTACCAGCAAGGACATGCGCGACAATTGGTGCATCGGTTTTAGCGACCGGTTCACGGTCGGCGTCTGGGTTGGCAACTTTGACGGCAGTCCGATGCATGACGTATCCGGCGGCACCGGTGCTGCACCGGTATGGATTGAACTGATCGAATACCTGCATCGCCGGGCGTCCTCCAGCATGCCTCACAGGCCGCCATCGGTCATTGCCAGCCGAATAGAATTCGAGCACGGTATCGAAGCGGCTCGCGAAGAGTATTTCATCTCCGGTACCGAGGCGTTCTCGATTACGGCAAAGGCGGCCGGAAACACGCGCGCCGCGATTGCCTACCCCGGCAACGGCAGCATTATCGCGCTGGACCCGGATCTTCCGGAGCGCGTGCAGCGCGTGCGTTTCGTGGCTCAACCGGTCGTGAGCGGGCAGCGTTGGCGGCTTGATGGAAAGGCGATCGGCGCATCGGACGAACCGGTGCTCTGGGCACCTCAACCGGGGCAGTACACCCTTGTGCTGCTTGGTGCCGATGGTGAAGAGCTCGACCAGGTTCGCTTTGAAGTGCGCGGCGGCGCGCGAACCCAATAGCGGTCGTGGCCGGGGGAAACACGTTGCGACCCGGATCGGGACTGCTAGAATACGGCCGCGCATGAAATGACAGCGGGCCAAGCTGGGCCGCACAGACCGGACAGTGACGCGGTACCGGACAGCAACACACCGCACAAGAATGCGCCGGATAAAAAAAGCACCGGTTAATAAAACTAACGAGGAGACATGCCGTGGCCACAACCTATTCCCCGGAATTTGAAAAATCGACGTATGGCAAAGTTGCCTGGCGTCTGATTCCGTTTCTGTTTATCTGCTACATCGTTGCGTTTCTGGACCGCGTGAATGTCGGCTTCGCCAAGCTGCAAATGGCGGGCGATCTGGGTTTCAGCGATCAGATATACGGTTTTGGCGCCGGTATATTCTTCATCGGCTATTTTATTTTTGAAGTGCCGAGCAACGTTATTCTCGAACGGGTCGGTGCCAAGTTGTGGATCGCGCGCATCATGATCACCTGGGGCATTATTTCCTCGGCGTTCATGTTCACGAACGACATTCACTGGGGCGCGATTGCGACCTGGTTCAACTGCACTGATGCGGAGTTCACGTTTTATTTTCTGCGCTTCATGCTCGGCGTCGCCGAAGCCGGTTTCTTTCCCGGCATCATCCTCTATCTGACGTACTGGTTCCCGGGTCCGCGCCGCGCCAAGATGGTGGCATTGTTCATGACCGCCATTGCCATATCAAACGTCATCGGCTCGCCGGTGTCCGGTGCCATCATGCAGTATATGGATGGCTACAACGGCTGGCGCGGCTGGCAATGGTTGTTCCTGCTCGAAGGGATTCCTTCCGTAATCATCGGCATCTTGGTGCTGGTCTGGCTCGATGATGGACCGAAGAAAGCCAAATGGCTTACCGACCAGGAGAAAGCGCTGATCATGCAGCGGGTCACCGAGGACGATGACTCCAAATCCCAGATCGGGAAAAAGCATCACTTTCTCGATGCCTTCAAGGATTACCGCGTCTGGGCACTGGCAGTGGTCTATTTCTGTGGCGTGGTGGGTTTCTACGCGGTGAATTTCTGGATGCCGACCATCATTCAGGAGCTCGGTATCGACAAGAAAGATTTCCTCAAAGTGGGCCTGTTGAGCATGATTCCCTGGGGCATCGCGGCCGTATCCATGGTCGTGGTCGGCAGTCATTCCGATCGCACCGGCGAGCGGCGCTGGCATTGCGCCGGGTCACTCATCGTTGCCATGCTGGGGATGATCGGACTGGCGGTAGTCGGTCATGCGCCAATTCCATCGATCATCGCGCTCACCCTGGTTACCGCCGGCATCTTGTCCTGGGTGGCGACGTTCTGGTCCCTGCCCACGGCATTTCTCTCCGGCACGGCGGCCGCAGCCGGCATTGCCTGGATCAATTCGGTCGGCAACCTGGGCGGACACTTCGGGCCCGATCTCATCGGCCGCATTCGTACCATGAGCGGCGGGGCCAGCGAAGCGGCCTTCTTCACCCTGGCGGGTATGGCAATGCTCGGTGTTCTGATTATTCTGGTGCTGCCGCGCACGCAGCCGCCTGTCGCTGCTTCCGGAACCGGCAAGTAGGAGGCGAGACTTTCGTACATTGAAGCACGGCTAAAAGCCCGCCACCCGGCGGGCTTTTTTTTGCACTCAACCAAATGCGAGGTACTTGATCCATGTCAAAGACCCGACCACGCGCGGTCAATAGAGTTATCCGAAGTGCGGCAGGCGCATTTAAACTCGAAGGGGTCCTGACATGAAAGAAAACGTTGGAAACACGGATCGCATCATCCGTATCATTGCCGGGATTCTCATCCTGAGCTCGGTTGTCCTGATCGATGGCAACGCGCGCTGGTTTGGCCTGATTGGCATCGTGCCGCTGGCAACCGGGCTGATGCGCTGGTGCCCCGCTTACCGCCTTCTGGGAATGAACACCTGCGGGCCTGGAAGCCGATAGGTTTCGCCATCTGCGACCCGTAGCGCCTCACCGATCAGGATCGTCAGGCGGCTCTGAATCGCAGATACCAGCGCCGCTGGGCGCGACCTGATTGATCTTCAAAGGCAAATCGGTATAATCGCGCCCTTCCTTGCCTTACCGGGCCCGCATTCCGGAAGGCTTTCCGCCCTGCCAGGGATTTTCCCTTCGGGCTAACCCATAAGGAGACAAAATCAATGCGGCATTACGAAATCGTTTTTATCGTCCATCCCGACCAGAGTGAACAGGTCCCCGGGATGATCGAGCGCTACCGCCAGATGGTGACATCGCACGGTGGTCAAATCCACCGGCTCGAGGACTGGGGCCGGCGTCAACTGGTTTATCCAATTCAGAAGGTTCACAAGGCGCATTACGTGCTCATGAATATCGAGTGCGATCAGTCCGCTCTGGATGAACTCGAGCACGCCTACAAATTCAACGACGCGGTACTGCGGCATCTGATCGTGAACATGACGCGCGCAGTGACCGAGCCTTCGCCAATGATGAAGGCAGAGAAGTCACGGACCGTAGTTGGCGACGGTGCCAGGACCGAAAGTGCCAGTTCGGATGCTCCACGGTCCGATGGCGGCGAAAAGCCCAGTCCAGTAGAAACCGCCTAGGCAGGCGGTGAGCCGCAACACAGTAACCCTGAGCGGAACCCTGATCGGGCGCGAAGAACTTCGACATACACCGGCGGGAATGCCGGCGCTGAATTTCAGGGTAGGCCACACTTCCGAACAGATGGAAGCGGGCAGACCCAGAAACATCCGCCTGGAGATCGATGCTGTGGCGCTGGGCGAGGTGGCCGAAAAACTGAGTCGGGCTCCGCTGCAAGGGGAGTATCAGTTCGAGGGATTTCTGGCACTGCGCAGTAAGCTGTCGAGACTACCGGTGTTGCATGTGAACAGTTTTAGTTTGAATCGAGGATAAAACCATGGCACGTTTTGGAGGCGCTAAAGGCAAAGGCAAGGACAAAGGCAAGGGACGCAGCGATCGCCCCTTGTTCCGTCGCCGCAAGTTCTGCCGCTTCACCGCGGAAGGCATCAAGGAAGTGGACTACAAGGATGTGGAAATCCTGAAGGATTTCATCAATGAAAACGGACGCATCATTCCGGCGCGCATTACCGGCACCAAGACGCCCTATCAGCGACAGCTTTCAGTCGCCATCAAACGCGCGCGGTATCTGGCTTTGTTGCCCTACACCGATCTGCACTAAGGGGGACACGCATATGCAAATCATCCTGATGGAAAAAGTGCACAACCTGGGCCAGCTTGGCGACATCATCAAGGTCAAGGACGGCTTCGCCCGCAATTTCCTGATTCCGCAAGGCAAAGCCAAGCGGGCAACCGAAAAAGCGATGGAAGAATTCAAGTTGCGCCGCACCGAACTTGAGGCCGCGCACAACAAGGCCCTGAGCCTTGCCCAGGAGCGTGCAGGCAAGCTCGATGGTCTGATGATCCAGATCACACAAAAAGCCGGTGTCGATGGCCGCCTGTTCGGCTCGGTAACCAACATTGATATCGCTGACTCGCTGAAAGCTCAGGGCCATGAAGTGACCAAGGCCATGGTACGCATGCCCCAGGGTCCCCTCAAGCAGGTAGGGGACTATCCCATCACGCTGGATCTCAATGCGGACGTTATCGCGACCATCACGGTGTCTGTTCTCGGCGACACGGCGAACTGATTGATTGGCAGGGTGTGGTCTGAAAAAAAAGGGCTGTGAAAACAGCCCTTTTTATTTTTCTTGTTGCACGCGTCGTTGGCTTGCGAATAATAGACGGCATTGCCCCGGCTATGGTTTCGGGCCAGTAATTTTTTAACAATCCCAGTTCCTCGACGCAAAATTTCATGGCGCAATTCGCAACGCAACGCGTCGGTGTCACCGATTCCCAGATCGAGTTATTGAGGCTCCCACCGCATTCAGTCGAAGCGGAGCAGTCGGTGCTCGGCGGCTTGCTGCTCGAAAATACCGCGTGGGACAAAATCGCCGACATGATCGGCGAATCGGATTTTTACCGCGGGGATCATCGGCTGATCTACCGGCATATCTCAAAACTCATCAGCAACTCGCGGCCGGCCGATGTCATAACCGTCTCGGAAAGCCTGGAGAGCACCAAGGAGCTCGAAGGCGTCGGAGGCCTGGCTTATCTCGGTGCGCTGTCGCAAAACACGCCCTCGGCGGCGAACATCCGGCGCTATGCGGAGATCGTGCGCGATCGCGCCGTGATGCGAAAACTGGCCGAAGTCGGTACCGAAATCGCGGAAACCGCTTACAACCCGATGGGCAAGGAAGCCGGGCAGTTGCTCGATGAAGCGGAATCGAAGATGTTTGCGATTTCGGAACAGGGCACTCGGGGCAAGCAGGGATTCCAGGATATGCAGCCCCTGCTGACTCAGGTTGTGGAGCGTATCGACTTGCTCTACAACCGGGACAATCCTTCGGATGTGACGGGCGTGCCCACGGGATTTACCGATCTTGACCGGATGACATCCGGATTGCAGCCCGGTGATCTGGTCATCGTGGCCGGTCGGCCGTCGATGGGAAAAACCTCGCTCGCCCTGAACATGGCTGAGCATGTTGCTCTGGAATCGGGTCTGCCGGTTGGGGTGTTTTCAATGGAAATGGGTGCGGCGCAACTGGTCATGCGCATGTTGGGCAGCGTGGGCAAGCTCGATCAGCATAAAGTGCGCACCGGACGCCTGGCCGATGAAGACTGGCGTAAATTGACCGACGCGGTCGGCAAACTCAACGATGCCCCGATCCATATCGACGAGACCGCTGCGCTCAATGCTCTTGAACTGCGCGCTCGCGCGCGCCGCTTGCATCGGCAATACGGCAAGCTGGGCCTGATCGTGGTCGACTATCTGCAACTGATGTCAGCCAGCACGAGCGGAGAAAATCGGGCGACGGAAATTTCCGAAATCTCACGTTCACTGAAGGCGCTCGCCAAGGAGCTCCAGGTGCCGGTGATTGCGCTGTCTCAGCTCAACCGCAGTCTGGAGCAACGTCCAAACAAGCGGCCGGTCATGTCAGACCTGCGCGAGTCCGGGGCGATCGAACAGGACGCCGATCTGATTTTGTTCATTTACCGTGACGAAGTTTACAATCCGGACTCGTCGGAAAAAGGCAAGGCCGAAATTATTATCGGCAAGCAGCGTAACGGTCCGATCGGCATGGTTACGCTGGTGTTTCAGGGTGAGTACACACGGTTTGCCAATTTCGCCGATCCCGGCCGTTTCTGATTGATTGGATCTTCACCGCAAAGGACGCGGAGAAAACCAAAATGAAATTCCACAAAGGGCGAGCCACCTCGCGCTCAATGTATTTGCGGACGGTTCAACGGGCTTTTTGTCGTTCGGCCCTTCCTGCGTGTTCTCTACGCCTCCGCCGTGAAAAGATTCAATCGTAGAACTCTCCCGGCTCAAACCGCGGGTGGGTACTCGTTCGGGAAATGGCTCCTGAATTCGCGCGCCGCTTTTGCCAGTTCGGCATCCAATTTTTCCTGCCGGTAGATCGCCATCAGCTTGATCCAGGAATCCCTGTCCCTGGGATCCTTGTGAACCTGGAATTGCAACAGGCTCAATGCGTTCTGGGTGCGCCCCAGCGCGATGAAACGATCCACGTCCGTGAACATCGAGCGGGTGTTGTCGAGTGCCTGATCCATCTCAAAGAGCAATTCGTTTGACAGGCCGGCGACCTGCGGTTGCGCCGGCGGTTCGCTTTCAGGCTTGAGACCCAAGCCGGACGCGGCCGGCGCCTCGGCGGTCGGTACTGCGGGCGCAGGGCTGGCAGCGGGCAAGCGCGGCTCGGCCGGTTGCGGCGGTGCGGTCGTGGGCGAGGGCGTTTTCGGTGGCGTGGCGAGCCTGTGCGCCGGCGCCGGTTTGGGCGTGGTTTCCATCTCTCGCATTACAGTTGCCGCCGTCGCCAGCATGCGGTCGAGCTGCTCGTCCGTTTCGGTCAGTCCCCGCGTGAAGGAGCCTCGACGAACATATGCGAAACCGCCGACCGCGGCGGCGACAATTGCCCCGACGATGCCGAGCAAGACGTACCAGGATAGCGGCTCGGATTTCAGCACCGTCCGGATTTCAACCTTCGGTGACGGAGCCGGCTGAGCCTGCACAGGGGGCGCGGAACTGACCGACCTCTGCAGCGCCAGCAGCGACTGCTCGAGGCGTTGCAATTGCCGGTCGATGCTGTCCTGCTTCAGGTGCAATTCCCTGATGCCAGTTTCGAGCGTGCTTGTCTTGGCATCCAGCGCCTGCCCTGCCGGAGCAAGCGCCGGTGCTTCGGCACCGCAGAGTTCCATCAACTGCTTGCACTCCTGTTGTCCGGGCTTGTCGCCGAGTGACCGGATTGCGCGGCTTGCCCGGCATTACCTCGGCGACTTCCGCCGGTGCAGGCTCGGCAGGAAGCGGTGGGACGCTTCGGCCCGCAGGGCGGGTTGCAGCGTCGCCGGCCCTTGCGGGAGCGGGAACTTTTGCATGCGCCGATTTGCGTATTTCGCGCAGGTCCGGAAACCACAAGACCGTGCCGGCGGCGACTTCCCGGGCGCGACCATCCGGAAACGCGTTCGGATTGCCCGCGATCACCTCCTGTATCAGGCCCTGCTGCAAGCGCCGTTGTCCGGGAAAGATCACCGCAGCGATGCCTTCGACGGCGTCGCCCCGCAGCACACTCAGATGAAAACCGCGGCGCTTCGGCGGTGTTGCTTCGGCGCTCCGCTCCGGCGCTCGGGCGGCCGCGGGCGGGATGAGCGCGACGAAATGCCGGGCGTAGAGCTGCGCCCCGGCACACTGCACCCGCAAGACCAACGCCAGCGCGGGTGTGGTCATCGGTTCCTCGGTGCTGATTTCGACCGTGCTGCGGGTGCTGTCCAGCTTCAGGTTCGCCTTGCCGAGGAAAGGCAGTCCCGAACCCGGCGCATCGCTCTCGGGGCCCATCGACAGGCATTCGGTGGAAATGCGTTCTTCCGGCAGCGAGGCCAGGGTGGCGGTCGCCAGGAAAGGCTCGCCCTGGCGGGACTTCACGGTGAGACGCCAGAGGTCTACCGGGGCGGCGAGTGCGCAAACAAGGGTGAAAAACCCAGCCAAGGCCGTCATCGCCTGCCACGCCACCTGTGGGGGGATCGGACTAAGCACTCACTGTAACTATATGTTGTAAGGTTTTAGTGCTTGTGCACCATATGTTGTATCGCGCAGTTTAGCCGGAACCCGACCGGGGAGCAACGCCCCGCACGACCGGGTACCGGCCAGAAAAGCACTCCAGTCAGCGAACCTCTGTCATAGAACTTCAGCGGCGTGGTCAGCCAGACGCGAGCGCTCGCCGCGCATCAAGGTGACGTGGCCACCATGGATCCAGCCCTTGAAGCGATCAACCACGTACGTGAGGCCTGAACTGCCTTCGGTCAGGTAGGGGGTGTCAATCTGCGAGATGTTGCCCAGGCAGACGACTTTGGTGCCGGGACCCGCGCGGGTAATCAGGGTCTTCATCTGTTTCGGTGTCAGGTTTTGCGCTTCGTCGATAATCAGAAATTTATTGATGAAGGTGCGGCCGCGCATGAAGTTGAGGGATTTCACCTTGATGCGCGATCGGATCAAATCGCGCGTGGCGGCACGACCCCACTCGCCGGCTTCGTCGTCGGTCTTGTTGAGCACATCCAGGTTGTCGTCCAGGGCCCCCATCCATGGCGTCATTTTTTCTTCTTCAGTGCCGGGCAGGAAACCGATGTCTTCACCCACGGGCACCGTGACCCGCGTCATGATGATTTCGGAGTAGACCTTGTCTTCGAGGGTTTGCATCAGCCCCGCGGCAAGCGTGAGCAAGGTCTTGCCGGTGCCAGCCTGGCCCAGCAGGGTGACGAAATCCACATTCGGATTCATCAGCAAGTTCAGAGCAAAGTTCTGTTCCCGGTTGCGGGCAACGATGCCCCATATATTGTTTTTCTGATGTGAGTATTCCCGGATGGTCTGGAGAATGGCGGTCTTGCCGGTTTGTTCCCTGACCTGGGCGTAGAACGGTTTTTCCCCTTCCAGGAAGACGAATTCATTAACAATAAAGCTGTTGCACAGTGGTCCTTGCACCCGGTAGTAGGTCCGGCCTTCTTGCTGCCAGGATTCCATCTCCCTGCCATGTTCATCCCAGAAATCCGCCGGCAGCTCGTGCACACCGGTGAACAGAAGGTCAGTGTCCTCCAGGACTTTGTCGTTAAAATAATCTTCCGCCGAAAAACTAAGCGCACGCGCCTTGACGCGCATGTTGATGTCCTTGCTGACCAGAATCACCTGCCGTTTGGCATGGGATTCCTGCAGGTGTTTTACCACGCCGATGATCTGGTTGTCCGCCTTACCCGCTGCCAGTCTTGCCGGCAACTCGCCGGTAATGGATTCAGTTTGAAGAAACAACCGGCCGGTAGCCTCCTTCGCTCCGGCATTGTTCAGCGGAATCCCGGCGGCAATGTTCTCCACCGCCTTGGACACGATCTCGTCGAGAAAACGACTGGCCTGACGCGCATTGCGCGAAACCTCGGACATGCCTTTCTTGTTGGCATCCAGTTCTTCCAGCGTGACCATTGGCAGATACACATCGTGCTCCTCGAACCGGAACAGACTCGTGGGATCGTGCATCAGAACGTTGGTATCAAGAACGAATATCTTGTTGCGAGGATGAAGCGGGCCGACCAGCGAGGGTGGGGAGGCTTTGCGGTGGATCATAGAGCGGCCCCGATGCCATGGGTTGCGAGGTGATTGCGAGAGAAAAGACGGTGCTTACTCCGTGATGGGATCATCCGCGCTCCTGATGTTGTCGGCTAGAGAGATCGTACGAATTCCAGAACCTCCTGGGCATGACCGGGTACCTTCACACCACGCCACTGCCTGCACACTTTGCCGCTGCTGTCGATCACGAAAGTGCTGCGCTCAATGCCGCGCACCTGTTTGCCATACATGTTTTTCAATTTCATGACGCCGAACTGATGGCACAGCACTTCGTCCGGATCGGCCAGCAAGTCGAAGGGAAACGCCATTTTTGATTTGAAGTTTTCGTGCGATTTAACACTGTCGCGCGATACACCCAGCACCGTGCAGCCGAATTTGGCGAACTCCATGTGCAAGTCGCGGAACTGCTCGCCTTCGGTGGTGCAGCCGGGGGTGTTGTCCTTGGGATAGAAGTACAGAACCAGCGTGCGTCCCGGGCGGGCCGAGAGCCTGAACGTCTTGTTACCAGTCGAGGCGATCTCGAAGTCGGGAACCTTGAGGCCAACCAAATTGTTATCCATAGCTTGGAGCTAGTTTTGCCGAAAGTGTGGCCGAATGCAATGCCGGAATGAAATTACGGCGCTGAAAAGTTTTTATGACACAAATATGTATTCGCTATAAAGCCGTGGAATCGAAACCCGCATCAGGTGCCGGCGAGAAATTCGCCGCCCTGCAATGCTAAAACGCCACTGCGTCCGGGGACCGAGCCGGTGGCGACTTCGTGTCGCGGCAAATCGCCAATCGTCAATGACTCGAGATAGTTGCCGAGCGAAACCAGTTCGTGTCCCTGGCTCTGCCAGCCATCCAGGATTCGTTCGAAGAGCGGGGACAGCTTCATGCCTTCCAGTTCAGCGTGCAAGGTAAACACGTGGCCAGACGCTGATTGTTCCCGAGTCAACTCCAGAAGCCGCTCAACCACGTTGTCGGTTGTGACGTCATCGACACCGATCATTTCGTCCAGCGTGGGCAGTGTCGTGGGCAGTTGCGGACACGCAATAATTTCGCCTCGATAGATGGGGATAAACGGGCCGCTGCCGCGCGTGTCCGAGCAATAGCTGAAACCCAGACGCTGCGTTAACCGATACGCGTGATGGTTCATCTGCCAGCCGGCTGCTCCGTGAAAGCGTGCGGGCTCGCCGAAAATTTCCTCGAAACGTGCGCAGGCCAGGTCCATCTGGCCGCGCGTCCAGTTCGCATCGGCGCCTGCAACGTTGTCCTGCCATGCGACATGGTCCCAGGTGTGGATGCCGACTTCGAAACCCGCATCGCGCACGATGCGCATGGTGTCCGCACATCTTTTCCCGATGTCGGGCCCCGGAAGAAGGGTTCCATAGAGCAGCGTTTTGATGCCGTAGTGCTCGAGTACCGAAGTGCGGCGAACCTTGCGCAAAAATCCGGCGCGAAAAACCCGCGTAATAGCGCGGCCGGTATGATCTGGCCCCATTGAAAACAGGAAGCTGGCACCGGCATTGCGCGCCTTCAGGGTCTCCACCAGACGCGGCACACCTTCGCGTGTGCCGCGATAAGTATCAACATCGATCTTGAGGGCGAGTTTCATAACTCGGCATTTCATTCAGATAAATTGGCTCCGGTCTCAGTTGACCAGATCGCGGGCATCGGCGACATGGCAGCGATAGGCATCGAAAATGTTCTTGAGCGCCGTGGGCATATCCACGGTCGGCTGCCAGTCCAAGTCCGCGCGGGTGTTGTCAATCTTGGGCACCCTGTTCTGCACATCCTGATAGCCTTTGCCGTAATAGGCATCGGAGGTGGTATCGATTGTCTTTACCTGCCTTGCTGCTGCTTGATACTCGGGATAGGTGAGGGCGAGATCGATCATCATTTTTGCCAGTTCGCGCACCGAGAAATTGTTGTTCGGATTGCCGATATTGTAGATTTTTCCGCTGGCGATGCGGTCTTTGTTGGCAATGATTTTGATCAACGCATTGATGCCGTCGTCGATGTAGGTGAAGGCGCGCTTCTGGGTGCCGCCATCGACGAGTTTGATGGGTTCGCCACGGACAATATGGCCGAAGAACTGCGTGATGACGCGCGAACTGCCTTCTTTTGGCGTGTGAATGCTGTCCAATCCGGCGCCGATCCAGTTGAAAGGGCGGAACAAGGTGTAGTCGAGACCTTCCTGCTGGCCATAGGCGGCGATGACGCGATCCATCAATTGTTTGGCGCAGGCGTAAATCCAGCGCGACTTGTTGATCGGGCCGTACACCAGATCGGAGTTTTCCGGATCGAACTCCGCATCCCGGGACATGCCATAGACCTCGGATGTGGATGGAAAGATGACCCGTTTCCCGTACTTTACGGCGTGGCGCACGATCGGCAGATTGGCCTCGAAGTCCAGCTCAAACACCCGCAGCGGCTCCTTGACATAGGTGGCCGGTGTTGCGATAGCCACCAGGGGAAGCACCGTGTCGCATTTGCGGATGTGATACTCGATCCACTCCTTATTGATGGTGATGTCGCCTTCGAAGAAATGGAAGCGCTTGTGATCGAGCAGCGCGGAAACTCGCTCGGTCTGCATGTCCATGCCGAACACTTCCCAGTCCGTGGTATCGATAATTCGGTGCGACAAGTGATGGCCGATGAAACCATTCACGCCAAGGATCAGGATTTTCTTCATGGAGGCGGGGAAAGTAAGGACAGGGGAGTAGGGCCAAGTGCGGTATTGATTTCACCGGGTGCGATGCGGCGACCGCCGAGTTCCATGTGCTCAATGCGCAACACGGCGCCATCCGAGCATTGCACGAAACAAAACCCGTTCTCGAGGAACAGGCTCGGAACGGAAAAACCGCCACAGCGTCCGGGTTGGCGCAGCGATTTCAGGATGCGTACCGTTTTGCCCGCGAGCGTGCCAAAGGCGCCTGGATAAGGCGGCGCAACGCCGCGCACCAGGTTATGGATAGTTTCCGCAGATGCGTTCCAGTCGATGCGTCCGTCCTCGGGTTTTCGCCCGCCAAAGTAGGTGCCACGCGCGAGGTCCTGTCCGGTATGCGGTGCAGTGCCGGCGATCAGCAGGGGCAGACTGCGATACAGAACCCATTCAGCTGCGACCGTGACCTTGCGGAAGACGTCTGACGCGGTATCGTCCGGCAGAATCGGCACCGCCTGCTGGTCGACGATGTCACCGGCGTCGGGCTTGTCAATCATGTAATGCAGAGTGGCTCCGGTTTCACGTTCGCCGCGGATGACAGCCCAGTTGACGGGAACTCGTCCGCGGTACTTGGGCAGCAACGATCCGTGCATGTTCAGCGCACCGCGCTTTGCCGCGGCCAGTAACCGGGGACCGATCATATGCCGGAAGTAGAATGAGAACAGAAAATCAGGTTGCGTCCCGCAAACACGGTCGGCTACGTCCGGCGCGTTCGGGTCGTCCGGCTTAATGACGGGAATATCATGCATCTTGGCCAGTTCGGCAACGCTGTCAAACCAGATTAATTCATCCGGATGGTCCCGGTGCGTGACGACAAGTGGCACCTTCACGCCTTGCGCGAGTAGCACCTGGAGGCAGCGCACGCCTACATCGTGATATGCAAAAACCACGGCACTGGGCATGTTCGCGTTTCTATCCAGGTGTCAGCGGATCGAAGAAGTTTCTTGTAACACGCCAGGGCCTTCCGCCGGTGCTGCATGCGGGCGTTGCTCGAGTACAGCGCTGACGATGAAACGCGGCCGGCGCAATACTTCCTGGTAGATACGGCCGATGTACTCACCCAGCAAGCCAATGCCGAACAGCACCACGCCGAACAGGAAAAACTGCGCCGCGTCTGTCACCGACTGAAACATCCCTTCGGCGGCCTCGCCGCGCAGCAACCGGTTGAAGACCTGGAATACCACCACGCCAGTCGAGGTAACCGCAAGCGCGAATCCGACCATGGAAAAGGCCTGCAAGGGCGCCAGCGAGAATCCGGTGACCAGATCGAAGTTCAGGCGCATCAGTTTGTACAGAGAATATTTGGTAGTTCCGACTGCGCGTTCCTCGTGCGCGACTTGGATTTCGGTGGGATTGCTGGCAAAGGTATAGGCCAGGGCGGGCACAAAGGTATTAACTTCTTCGCACTTGTTGATCGCGTCGATGATGGCTCTATCGTAGGCGCGCAGCATGCACCCCTGGTCAGTCATATGGATGCGGGTGGTGCGCTCGCGCAGGGCGTTCAGCAGACGTGAGGCATGGCGGCGAAACCAGGTGTCCTGACGTGCGATGCGCACGCCGCCAACGTAGTCGTACCCTTCATCCATCCTGGCCAGCAGCTTGCTGATTTCTTCTGGCGGGTTCTGCAAGTCGGCATCCAGGGTCACGATGCGACGGCCCCGCGCATACTGAAAACCGGCCATGATCGCCATGTGCTGACCGTAATTGGCGTTGAACAGCACGATTCGCGTGACGTCCGGACGCTGCTCGAATTGTTTGCGCAACACCGCCGCTGAGCCGTCGCTGCTGCCGTCGTTGATGAAAATAATCTCGTATGTGAGGCCCATGGCATCGAGCGCCCCATACAGCCGGGCAAACAAGGTGGGCAGCCCTGATGCTTCGTTATAGACTGGAATGACGGCTGAAAGGGCGGGCTGGGACATGGCGTGTTTCGGATTGTTCAGCATCTTGCGCCGGCGAGAATCTCGGTCACCGTCGCGCAAACGCGATCGATGTCATTGGTACTCATGGTGGCAAATAGCGGCAAAGTAACCGTCTCACGTGCGATGCGTTCGGCGTGTGGAAAATTACCTTCACGGTAGCCGAAGCTGCGCCCAAGCGTGGTGAGGTGCGGCGCCTCGTAGGAAACCCCGATTCCGATGCCGCGCGCATGCATGGCATCGATGAATTGTTTGCGCGTGATGGTGATCCGCTCAAGCGGAAGCAGTACACAGAACATATTCCAGCTATGACCATCTTCCTCGCCGTTGTGTGCGTGGGCCGGCAGCATGCAGGGCGGATCAGTGCGCAGCCTGGAGAAATATCGCGCCGCGAGCGCGCGCCGCGCCGCGTTGAACTGTTCGAGTTGCGCGAGCTGGGACAGACCAAGGCGGGCGTTGACATCGGGCAGGTTGAATTTTCCGCCTGCCACGTCTACATCCCGGGTACCGTCGGGCAGGCGCACGATCCCGTGAAAGCGCAGCTTTTCGAACAGCTTCACCTGTGTCTCGTCACTCATCAGCAGCGCGCCGCCCTCAATGGTGGTCATGTTCTTGTTGGGGTGAAAACTGAACACAACCAGATCGCCGAACGCACCGATACGCCGGTCCCGCCAGCGCGAACCGATAGCCAGCGCCGCGTCTTCGATCACCCGCAGGTCGTGTTTTCGTGCAATCGCGTACAGGCGCTCCATGTCAACCGGAAGTCCCGCGAAATGCGTGGGCATGATCGCTCTGGTGCGTGGTGTAACGGCGGCTTCCACCTGATCGAAATCGATGTTTCGCGTAACGAGATCGCAGTCCACGAACACCGGCTTCGCGCCAGCCTTGATGATCATGTTGGCGGCGGCGAAGAAACTCATCGCCGAGGTGATGACTTCGTCGCCGGGACCGACCCCGGCCACTTTTAATGCCAGCTCGAGGGCCGCCGTTGCTGAAGTCACGACCCGCGCCGGCCGCCCCGCGTGATACTCGGACAGGGCTTGCTCGAATTTGACCACATTGGGTCCGCTGGCTATCCATCCCGAGCGCAGTACGTCCACCACGCCGGCGATGGCCTCCGCATCAATCGATGGTCGCGCGAACGGAAGGTAAGGATATTCGGTGTCGCGTGCGCTCATGAGCGTGCCACCAGGAACACGCCGACGATGATGGTGGCAATGCCGACCATGCGCTGCGCACCGAGAGCTTCGCCAAACAGATACCAGGCGGCGAGTGCGTTGACGACGTAGCCGATCGAGAGCATCGGATAGGCGAGGCTTACTTCAACCCGCGACAAGGCCATGATCCACACCACCACACTGATGACATAGCAGCCGAGGCCGCTGACGATGAACGGATTGGACGCGACCTTGAGCCCGACGGGGAACAGATTGTCAGCAGTGAAAGCGAATGTTCCGACGGCGTTGGTGCCGGCTTTGAGCAGCAATTGCGCAACGGCATTCAGAAGTACGCCGGCGAGGACCAGCATGAAGCTGACTAAACTCATGGTTTTGACACGATAACACGGCGCCAATCTTCGGCGAGCACACGCATCGGCAGTCCGCCACGGGTCAGTTCGCGATACAAATCCGGGCCCATGATGGCAAGCGCCTTATGATCGGCACGCCATCGCATCTCGAATTCGCGCATGGTCGGAATCGAGAGTTCAGGCTGCTGTTGCTGTCCGAATTCAAGTTCGTCGCCATATTCGACCAGCGTAACGGTACGCTTGATATAGAACGGCAGCGTGTGTTCATAGTAGCGCACGCTATAAAAAGGGGTGTCGGCGTCAAGATGCGGTCTGATGATCCCAACCAGATGAGCCGTCGAATGAGACGGCGCGAGCGAATCATGACCGGTCATGACGAACTGAACCAGCAACAGCCCGCCAAAGCCCAGGGTAACGAGGGCACTATCTAATCGCTCGCGCCGGGCGAACATCATTGCCAGCACGCAAGCGGAGAGCAGTATCAATGCACCCGCCAGTATCCAGTGGCCAAACGATGCGTAGAGTGCCGGTGGCAAATGGGGATTGCCAAACTTCACCGTGAACAGCGAAGCGATGGCAAGGGCCACGGCAACGCCTGCGACCGGCAGGATCATCCACACCAGTTTGCGGCCGCGCCATCCCGTCAGCCAGTCACCGATCAGCAGGGCGAGCGCGGGGAAAACCGGCAGGATATAGGACGCCAGTTTGGACTGCGAGGTGCTGAAGAACAGAAAAATCACCATTGCATAAAGCAGCAAGAAGCGCCTGGGTTTGAACGTTTTGTTCCCGGCGTCGGCTTTCCAGCCGGCAACAACCGCGTGGCCAAGCATCGCCGTCCACGGCAGCAGGCCAGCGACGAGGACCGGAATGAAGTACCACCAGGGTGCCGTGCGGTGATGGACTTGCGTGAGAAAGCGCTCGAAATGCTCATGAATGAAAAAGAAGCGCAGAAATTCCGGGTTCGCCACCGATACCGTAACAATCCATGGCAGAGCGATCGCCAGCAGGATGGCAATGCCGGCAACGGGTTCGATCCGCTTCAGGAACGACAGATCGCGCTGGACGAGCGCATAGACCACCATGGCAGCGCCGGGCAGGGCGAGTCCGATCAAACCCTTGCTCAGGAAAGCGAGACCCATGGCCGCCCACGCCAGCCACATCCACAGACGCGTTTCGCGGATGCGCTCCTCACCGCGCTGTGCCAGCAGGAACCCGAGCAAACCAAGGGTCAGGCAAAAGGTGACGCCCATGTCGAGCGTGTTCATATGACCGATCGCGGCATAGATGAGACTGCTGGCGAGAACGATGGCCGCGTAAAATCCTGCGCGGCGGTCGAATAGTCTGGCGCCGGCGAATCCCACCATCAGCACGCCGGCAAATCCGGTCAGTGCGGCCCAAAGACGGGCGGTCCATTCGTTTTCGCCGAACACCTTGTAAGCTATGGCGGTCATCCAGTACTGGAGTGGTGGTTTCTCGAAATACTTGATGCCGTTCAAGCGTGGCGTGGTCCAGTTTCCACTTATCGCCATCTCGCGCGCGATCTCGGCGTAACGCCCTTCGTCCGGCCGCACGAGGCTGCGATAATCCAGGTTGCAGAACCAGACCACCATCAATGCCAAGACCAGCATGGCTAGAAGGCGCGGGCGGATCGTGACCAAAGCGGACTTCATGCCGTCAATTCGCATGGCTTGGCGTTTTCATGCAGCCGATCCCTGTTTGAATCTCGGTGAATCGCGTTCACCGCTTGATCGATTGCGCGTTTCACCGCTTTGGATACGGTAGCAACAACGGGCGCAAGCGGCGATAGACATTGTTCAGGATGCGGGCTTGCGCGCGGGCGCCGGGGTGAATGCCGTCCTCCTGAAACATGCTGCGGTCTTCGGCAAAACCCTGGAGCATGAACGGAACCAGAGATGCATTCTGCTGTCTAGCAACCTCGGCGAACAGGCTTTGGAAGCGCCGCGTATACACCATGCCGTAGTTGGGCGGAATGCGCATGCCGGCAATGATGATTTTTGCGCCCGCCTTGTGGCAGGCTTTCACGATGGCAATCAGGTTGCTGCGGATCTGTTCCAGAGGACTTCCGCGCAGGCCGTCGTTGCCACCTAGTGCGATGATGACAATGGTAGGTTTGTGTTCATCGAGTGCGCCGGCAATGCGATTTCGTCCACCCAACGTGGTCTCTCCACTGATACTGGCATTGACCACCCGATAGTCGAGCTTGTCGGATCGCAGGCGCAGATCGAGGAGTGCAACCCAGCCTTCCCCCTGTGCCAGACCGTAGCCAGCGGATATGCTGTTGCCCATGACCAAAATAGTCCGGGAGGCGCCAGCTGCGGGTATGGAGTCGGTGCCGCGGGCCGCGGGTGCGGGATCGGCAGCGCACACGGTCGACGCTGGAACGATGATCAACAACAATGAAAGAAGAAGCGATCGCATGACTGAAGCACTCATAGCGCCCATTGTGAGGGCGGTCGGATTGACCAAGCAAGTGTTTACGGGATCCTCGGCCCTGACCATCCTACAGGACGTGTCGCTGGAGATTGCTCGCGGGGAAGCGGTTGCCATTCTGGGCGCGTCCGGCTCCGGCAAGACCACGTTGCTGGCATTGCTGGCCGGGCTGGACGTTCCGACTTCCGGAACCGTGCATATTGACGGGGAGAATCTGTTCGCCCTGGACGAAGACGGCCGTGCCCGATTGCGTCGTGATCGCGTGGGTTTCGTGTTTCAGTCATTTCAATTGTTGCCCGCGCTCAGCGCGCTGGAAAACGTAATGCTGCCACTGGAACTTGCGGGAAAGCCGCAATCGCGCGAGCGGGCCGCGGATTGGCTTGGTCGGGTCGGGCTGGGTCAGCGGCTAACGCACTATCCCCGGCAACTTTCCGGTGGCGAGCAGCAGCGCGTGGCCCTCGCCCGCGCCTTTGCCAGCGATCCTCAGCTGCTGCTGGCCGATGAGCCGACCGGTAATCTCGATTCGGTGACAGGTGATGAAATCATTTCACTGATGTTTGAGCTTAACCGAGTGGCGCGCACGACTTTGCTGCTGGTCACTCACGATGAAGGACTGGCGCGACGTTGCCCGCGCCGAATCGGGTTGGCGGGCGGGCGACTCACCCGTGATGAACGGTCCGGCAATGGTTAATGGCGCAATTGCGGTAAGCGGCGCAAAGATGAACGGCGCTGATCTGTCCCCATGGGCCGTGCTCGGACTCGCCGCGCGCATGCTCGCGCGCGATTGGCGCGCCGGCGAGCAACGCTTGCTGGCGCTGGCGCTGATCGTCGCCGTAGCCAGCCTGACGACCGTGGGATTCTTCGCCGACCGCGTCGGGCGGTCGCTCACGAGCGAAGCCAATCAGTTGCTCGGCGCCGATCTGGTGGTGGTCTCCGACAAGCCGATGGCTGCACGCTTCGTGCTGGAAGCGGAAAGGCTGGGTCTGGAGACGACGCAGGCTGTGCGTTTTCCCAGCATGACTCAGTTTTCCGGACGCTCATTGTTGACCGAAATCAAGGCGCTGGCGCCCGGTTATCCCTTGCGCGGCAAGCTACGAATTCGCCGCTCCGACGGCGTGGACACCGCGCCCGGTGGTATTCCGGCAGCGGGCGAAGTCTGGGTCGATGACCGGTTGCTGCGCCGGCTTGAAGTGCATATCGGCGAACGTCTGGCCCTGGGAGAGCGCGAATTCGTGGTCGCGGCCATGGTCAGCGAAGAGCCCGAATCCAGTGCCGGATTTCTGAATCTGGGTCCGCGGCTCATGATGAATGCGCTCGACTTGCCCGCGACCAGGTTGATTCAGTCCGGCAGCCGCGTTTCCTACCGGCTGTTTGTCGCTGGCAGCGAAGGGGCCGTGGCGGCATTCCGCCAATTCGCCACGCAGGCGGCCGACCCGGGGCAGCGCGTTGAAGATATCCGTGACGCCCGGCCGGAAATCAAGTCTGCGCTGGAGCGCGCCGGGCGTTTTCTGGGGTTGTCCGCGTTGATGACGGTAATCCTGGCCGGAGTAGCGGTGGCACTTGCCGCCCGTCGCCACCTGCAACGACATCTGGATGCCTGCGCGATCATGCGCTGCCTCGGCGCCAGCCAACGGCTGATTCTCAGTCTGCATGCGGCGCAGTTCGTGATGATCGGGCTGGTGGCCGGGGTTCTCGGGTGCGCGCTCGGATTTGCCTGCCAATTCGTGCTGGCATCGGTGCTGGCGCCGATTGTCAAGGTCAGCCTGCCGGCACCCGGGCTGATGCCCATGGTGCAGGGCATGGCGGCGGGATTCGTGATGCTGCTCGGATTTGCACTGCCGCCGCTGATCGCGCTCAAAAGCGTTCCGACTCTGCGGGTACTGCGGCGCGACCTCGGTACGCCCAATGCGATGAGTCTTTCCGCTTACGGACTGGGTGGCGGCGCGGTCGCCGGCCTGGTGCTCTGGCAGGCACAGGAACTCAAACTGGGGCTTACGGTGCTGGGCGGAATTCTGGGCACGGCGGCGCTCAGCTCCGTGCTCACATTGCTGGTGCTGATGTTGCTGTCCACCTTTGGAAACGGTGCCGGTCTGAATTGGCGCTTTGGTCTGGCCAATCTGCGCCGACATCGCGCCGGTACCGTGATCCAGGTCATGGCATTGGGGCTCGGACTGATGGCCCTGATACTGCTGACGCTGGTGCGCTCGGATCTGCTGGACACCTGGCGCCAGAGCCTGCCAGCGGATGCCCCCAATCGTTTCCTGGTTAACATCCAGCCCGACCAGGTGCCGGCTATCGAACAGTTCTTCGCCGACAATCACGTGCCGCCTCCGCAACTGTTTCCGATGGTGCGTGGCCGGCTGGTGGAAATCAATGCGAAACCGGTCTCCTCGCGCGACTTTGTTGATGATCGAGCCCGCCGCCTGGTCGATCGCGAGTTCAATTTGTCGTGGGCGCAGACACTGCAACCCGGCAATGTCATTGTCGAAGGGCGTTGGTTCAGCAGCGGCGATTCCGGCAAGGCCTTGCTCTCTGTCGAGGAGGGCATTGCCAAGTCGATCGGCGTGAAACTCGGCGACAGCCTGACCTACGACATTGCCGGCTCGCGCCTGACGGCGGAAATCGTATCGCTGCGCAAGGTCGCATGGGATTCTTTCCGCGTGAATTTTTTCGTGATTGCGCCACCGGGCGTGCTGGAAAAATTTCCGGCGAGCTACGTCACCAGCCTGCATCTGGCGGCCGAGCGCTCGGTGCTGCTGGACACTCTGGTGAAGCGCTTCCCGAATCTGCTGGTCATCGACGTGGCGGCAATCCTTGCGCAAGTGCAGCGCGTAATG